>JAGWBD010000023.1 GCA_021296065.1 Anaerolineae bacterium | reverse complement strand
CCCTGGGTCTGCCTTTCGTTCCCTTCTATATCAGTGACCTGCAGGAACGACACTTCATTGTCTTTGCGCCCTTTGCATTTGCAGGGTTTGGCATGGGTCTGGCGACAATTCTTCAGCGTCGGCGGCTGCGTCTGGCCGGAGTTCTGGTATGCGCCGGGCTGCTTGTCCTGAGCGGTTTCAGGACTCTGGAACGACGTGATGGCCGTTATTTCAGGGACGGGTACCGTAGTATGATGGCGGCCGTTACCTCCCTGACGACAGGGGACGACAAGACCTTTTTTGTTTCCGGTGGTCGAAAGCCCGTCGTCTACTACAACCTGGACCGGGTTGGCTATGACGGACCGAAGGATGCCTGTGCGGAGCCCCTGAATGTCACGGGTGTGCCCGGCTATGCTGCCGACGTGCCCGCCATGATGGAGCGGGTCTTTGCGCCCTTCCCTCACTTTTGGCTCGTTGAGGTCGAGGCGCATCTGGATTTCCCGCCGGGCGCCCGTATCAACTGGATAAACGAGAATTAACACCGGATTTACCACATTCCCCTTGGACACAACGGCATAAGCTTCTACAGCAGGGACGAAAACGAGGCACTGCCCGACTTCCAGACGGTGGTCCCACCCGTGATACGCGAGGCGCGGCCAGGGGACCAGGTGAGGATCGGAGTCCCTCCTGACACCACGGCAGATTTTGTTCACGCCGGCACTGTCCTGGAAAGCAGGCGCGCGGACTCGTGGCAACTGCTCACCTTTGACATCTATCCGCATTATCCAAACGGAGAATACGAGTTCCGCGTGGCGGACGAAAGGTTTTCTCTCATCGTCACGCACAGCCAGGCGACATCCTGAGCCGCGCACTACCTGCGCAGGTTGACGATGGCGATGCCGGCAAGGATCAGCGCCCCGCCAGTGACCAGCAGCAGACCGATCTCCTCGCTTCCGGGCTGCGGATCAGGTCGGCCAGTGTACATGGCTGAAAGCGCTGCAGTATACTGTTCCGGGTGGCCGGTGTTTAAGAAGACATGACAAGAATAACGCTCCCCTGCGCCCCGGCGCTGGTCGGGATGCCCGACACGTTCCCCATGTTCCGTACAGGGCGGCCGGATTGCCCGCTGACCATCCGCGGGTGATCGTCCCTCCGGACTGCAGATGAAGGGTTTGAGGTCGATGCGACCCGGCCTGCGTTGGCCCTCGCTGCTTTTCGGCGGCATCCTCCTGCTGGCAGCCCTGCTCCGCCTGAGTCTGGTGGAAAACGCCCACTTTCAGCTCGACCAGGCGCGAATCGCCCAGTATGCCTGGGAACTGGCGCGCGAGGGGGTGTTCCGCACCCATTTTTTCGCGTTGACCGGCGGATACGACAACTTTCCTCTCTCCATCTATCTCTACGCGCCACCGTATTTGCTTTTCTCGCAGGTCCATGCGTTGTTGCTATGGAACGTTGGCCTGAACCTGGTGGCGCTGGCGCTGTGCTGGCAATTTGCGCGCCGTTACTGGGGCTGGCCGGCAGCGGCCATCGCTGCACTGCTGCTGGCCACGGCGCCCTGGGATGCCTTCAACGCCAGCCGCATCTGGAGCAACACGCAGATGCCCGCCTTTGTGATGCTCTGGGCCTGGGGTACTGCCCTGGCGCATCATGAGCGGCGGAGACGCTGGTGGGCATTGAGTTGGGCGGCGGCCGCCTGGCTCTTTCAACTGCACCCCGGCGGCGTAATCTTCCTCATCAGCAGCGCCTTGTTGAGCGGTGTCAGCATCCGGGCCCGTGTGTTTTCCTGGCGGGCGGCCGCTATGGGCCTGGCGCCGGGCCTCTTGCCGGCCCTGCCCTGGCTGGGCGCCCATGTGAGCGGAGCGACTGTTATCAACCAGGGGCGCCTGCCCTTTGTTGGCGAGGGAAAGCGCGAGTTGATCTACAACTGGCAACCGCTCATGGATTTTTTGGCCGCGGCCAACCTGGAGCGCTGGTTGCGCGGCGATGGCCTGGCGGGCCTGCGAGTGCATTTCGCGCCGCTCGACTCCCTGGCGCCCGTCGCGATGTTGTCTTACGCGCTTGCCGGCGCCTGGGTGCTCTGGCAGGCGGCCCGGGCGCCAGGGCGGGCGCCATATCGTGTGCTGGCGCCCTGGTTGCTCCTGCCCTTGGCGTTTCCTGCCGTGTCCTATTCTTCCTACGCCATCATCTATTACCTGCCGCTCTTGCCCGCGCCTTTCCTCGCGCTGGCCGCGGGCTGGACGGCGCTGCGACGTGGTTGGCGCAGGCCGGTTGCCGCGATCCTGCTTGCCTGGTGCGCGCTGAACGCCAATGCCATCTGGCAAAGTGCGCAGTTTGTGCGTGCGGGGGTGGCGCGCGATGACGCGGAAATCCGGGCGGTCGGCGGCGGCGCGCCCCTGTCCGCGCAACTGGCAATCGCCACTGCGGCGCGCGAGGCCATCGATGCAGGCATGGCGGCCGAACTGTTTGTGGCACTGCGCCCCGTTTACGGGGTGGAGTACGAACAGCTTGCCCACGCCATGCCCCACCTTGCCGGAAACCCTGCGACACGCATCCTGAACACGCGCGAAGCGCATCTCGTCTACCCGGCGCAAGCGAGTGTCTGGCTTATCGACTCGAATCAGGGAACCCTGCCGCAAGGTTATGAGAGCGCGGCGGCATTGACCCGCAATGCCCTTTACCGACTCTTCCTGCTGCCGGGCGGCGCGGCGCCGGCGCCGCAATTCCCCTTGCCCGAACGACCGGGTTTCGCCAATGGCCTGCGTCTGATCGGCCATGACGTGCCGGATTGTGACGCCGGCCGCATGCGCCTGCACTGGATTCCCGGCGCGGCTGGCGATACCCGTTTCCATTTCTTCAACCATCTGCTGGACGCAGCGGGGAATTTGCTGGCGCAGCGCGATGTCCCGGCCTGGGATTCCCCGCAATGGCGTGCCGGCGATGTCATCCTTTCGACTGTGGATTTCGGTCTTTCGCTCAATGACTTGCCTGGCGGGAGTTGGCGCGTAGGCGTGTACGAATACCCTTCGCTCGCGCCTGTGAACGCCCTCGATAAACAGGGCCGTCCCTGGCGCTACGCGGTCGATATCCCCCTGTCAGGGCTGTGCGCAGGATGAAGCGAGCGCTGGCGCCGTTACAATCGCGCCGCGTACATCTGAGAAACAGGTGCGCCCGCCCGGCGTCCGGCCCTTCCCTTTTGCTTGCGGGCACGCGCTACAGAAAGGACCGGGTTCGGGACAGGACCGGTCTGGATTACGGGGCCCTGTCACGATTTGGCGGGCACGCCTGCCTATTGGTCTGGACAAAGCCCGACCCCTGCTGCAACCGGGCGGGCAGTCGCCTTGTGCGCAAGTTAACGATTGCGATGCCGGCAAGGATCAGCGCGCCGCCCGTTAGCAGCACCAATCCAACTTCTTCAGCAAGGAGTAGCGCGCCCAGCGCCACCCCCACCGCCGGGATCACGTAGGTGACCATGGTGGTGCGCGCCACGCCCAGTTCACGCACCAGAAAGTAGTAAATGCTGTAGGCGACAAAGGTGTTCAGCAGACCAAGGGTAAGCACGGCTGTCCAGGCGTCGGCACTGATGTCCTGCAGCGGGGTCAGGCCGTGGAACAGCGCCATGGGGCCGGTGACGAGCGCGCCGACGACCATTGTGGCCGTGGCCAGCAGGACGGGAGGCATGTTGCGCTGAATCAGCTTGCGCCCCCAGGAGGTAAAGACAGCGTAGCAGAGGGAGGCCAGCACCATGGCGGTCATGCCTGCCAGGCTTTGCTGGCCGCCGAGGTTGCCCTGGAAGAGCAGCAGCACACCGCCGAAGCCGGTGATCAGCCCCACGATCTTGCGTGGCGTAATGCGATCATCGGCGAAGAGAAAATGGGCGACGACCAGACCGAAGAGCGCGGCGCTGGCCTGCAGCACGGCGGCCATACCGCTGCTGATGAACTGTTCGCTCCAGGTGATGAGGAGGAAGGGCAGGACAACGTTGCCCAGGCCGATAAAAAGCAGCGCGCCGAGGGTGTGCCGGTCACGAGGCAGGGGGTGACCCCCCTTGAACACCAGGGCGGCCAGGCCCAGCGCGCCCAGCAGGGTACGAATGAAGACGATTTCAAAGGTTGTGAAGCCGCCACCGCCAGAGCCGGAAAACAGACCGCTGCCGGTAATACTGATGCGAATGAAGAGGAAGGAAGAACCCCAGATCATTCCCAGCAGCCAGAAGCCCGTCCAGGCCTTGACGTTTCCCTGCGACACGAGTCCTCGCTTCCGGCTTGCTGATCAGGTCGGTCATTGTACATGGCTGGAATCGCTGCAGTATACTGTTCCGGATGGCAAGTGTTGAAGAACAAATGACAGGTGTATCGCTCCCCTGCGCCCTGGCGCTGGTCGGGATGCCGGGCGCCGGCAAGACGCTTTGCGCCGATCATTTGCGCAGCCGCGGCTATCCGGGCTTTCGCTTTGGCCAGATCGTGGTCGACGAGGTAGAGCGCCGCGGCCTGCCCCTGACGCAGGAAAGCGAGCGAATCGTGCGCGAGGACTTGCGCGCCCTGCAGGGACGGGAGGCCATCGCCCGGCTCGCCCTGCCGGCATTGCGGCCGTTGTTGCAGACCACAGCCGTCATTTTCATCGACGGACTATACAGCTTCTCCGAGTATCAGTTGCTCCGGCGCGAACTGGAAGCCAGTCTGCTCGTGGTCGCCATCGTCAGCGCGCGGCAGCAACGCTATCGGCGCCTGGGCGACCGTTCCCAGCGTCCGCTTGATGCGGCAGCGGCCGAGGCGCGGGACCTGAGTGAGATCACCACGCTGGAGAAAGGTGGGCCGATCGCCATTGCCGACTACACCCTGCTCAATGACGGCGCTCCCGCCGCCCTGACCGACGGACTGGACGCCCTGCTGCGGCATCTTGGCCTGGAATTGCGCAGAATGCCGCCAGATAGCGGCAATGCCGACAAAAGCAGGCTATGATACACTTCCGCCCGGAAAGCAAGCGGTCGCGGTAGCGACGAACGTCGCTGTGGTGGTGCGAGCATGAAACCCAGCAATACCATGCAGGAATACCTGGCGGAAGCCTGGCGCCTGGCCCACTACCAGCAGGAAGACCTCAAAGTGTCCGGGGCAGCCCTGGCCGAGGTCATGCAGGTCTCGCCACCGGCGGTGACGCGCATGGTGCAACGCCTCAAAAAGGCCGGCTACCTGCGCCCCGGACGTGGCATACAGTTGACTCCTGCCGGGGAGCACGTGGCCCTGCAAAACATCCGGCGTCACCGTCTGGTGGAGGTGTTCCTGGTCGACGTCATGTCGCTGGGCTGGCACGAGGTGCACGATGCGGCCGACGAACTTGGCGCGGTGGTCAGCGACGTGGTGCTGGAGCGTATGGACGACCTGGCCGGCTATCCGCGTCGTTGCCCGCATGGCGAGCCGATCCCCACGCGTGACGGTCACATGCCCCGCATTCGGGACCAGGCGCTCAATGAGGTTGAAGCCGGCCGCAATCTGCGCCTCAGCCGCGTCCACAGCCATGACGGTCACATGCTGAAATATCTGGAAAGCCTGGGCCTGCGGCCCGGCGTACGACTGACGCTGGTATCGCGCGCGCCTTTCAGCGGGCCGCTGCACCTGCGTCTGGGCCAGCGCGACTGTTTCATCGGCCCCGAACTGGCGAGCGTGCTGCGCGTTTGCGCTGAAGACGAGTTTGCCCTGGCGTGAAGCGCCCGCCAGGTTCACAGGGGCCAGCGATGTTCGCCGGCGTGGACATCGGGGGCACCTTCACCGACCTCGTGCTGGCCGAAAACGGCCGTCTGCAAATCCACAAACGACCCAGCACCGCGGCCAATCCTGCGGATGCCATGCTGGCCGGCCTGACGGCCCTCGCTGTCGCGCCCGACGCGCGCATTTCGCACGGCACGACCGTCGCCACAAACGCGATCCTTGAACGCAAGGGCGCCCGCACGGCGCTGATCACCACCCGGGGATTTCGGGACCTCCTGTTCATTGGTCGCCAGAGCAGACCCGTGCTGTATGCGCTGCAGCCGGCCTTGCCTCCACCATTGATTCCGCGCGAGCGCTGCCATGAGGTGCCCGAGCGGCTGGACCACCACGGCAGGGTGTTGCAGGCGCTCGACGTGGCCGCCCTCGACAAGGTGCTCGACACCCTTGTCGAGCAAAAGGTTGAGTCTGTGGCGGTCTGTTTGCTCTACAGCTTCGTCAACCCGCAGCATGAAGAGGCCATTCGCGCGCGCATCCTGCAACGCGGGCTGCTGCAGTCGCAGCAGATATCGCTCTCAAGCGAAGTGCTGCCGGAATTTCGCGAGTATGAACGGGCAAGCACCGTGGCGCTGGAGGCCTGGGTGCGGCCGGTGATGAGCCGCTACCTGCGCCGTCTGGAAGAAGCGCTCCCGCCAACATCGCGTCTGCTGGTGATGAAGTCCGATGGCGGCGTGAGCGCGGCCGACGAGGTGCGCGAGCAGGCGCTGCAGACCGCGCTGAGCGGGCCGGCGGCGGGCGTCATCGGCGCTTCGTATATCGCCCGCCTGGCCGGCCATGAAAACATCATCACGCTGGACATGGGCGGCACCTCAACCGACGTGGCCCTCTGTCCCGGCGGGCCGGCGCGCCGGTCGGACGCGGAAATCGACGGCATGCCGCTGCGCCTGCGCGTGCTGGATATCGAGACCATCGGCGCCGGCGGCGGTTCGCTGGTGCGTCTGGACAGCGGTGGCGCCCTGCGCGTGGGACCGCAAAGCGCCGGCGCCGACCCCGGCCCCATGATCTACAATCGCGGCGGCCGGCAACTTACCGTCAGTGACGCCAATGCCCTGCTGGGCCGCATCGACCCCGGCCACTTTCTGGGCGGCGGCATGCGTCTCGAACTGGATGGCGCGCGCCGGGCGATGGCGGCACTGGCCGCCGCCATGCAGCTGTCGCCGGAAGCGGCCACGCGCGGCGTCATCGACGTGGCCGCCGCCAACATCGATCGCGCCCTGCGTCAGGTCTCGATCGCCCGCGGCCATGACCCGCGCGACTTCACGCTGATGGCCTTCGGTGGCGCCGGGCCCCTGCACGCCTGTGACGTGGCCGAACGCATGGAGATGCGGCGCATCCTCGTGCCGCGCTGGCCGGGCGTGCTTTGCGCCCTGGGGCTGCTGGTGGCGGACGTGTTGCGCGAGAGCAGCCAGTCGGTGCTGGCGCTGGCCACGGCGGAAACGCTGCAGGGGCTGAGCGTCGGTCTGGAGGAGATGACGCAGCGCGCCCGGGCGCAACTGGGGCGCGAAGGCATTCCGGACGAGGCCATGCGTTTCCATGCCCTGCTGGATCTGCGCTACGCCGGTCAGTCCTACGAACTGACCCTGCCCTACAACGAGGATCCGACACTGGCCTTTCACGCGGCCCACCGACAAAAGTACGGCCATGCCCTGACGGGACGCGGCGTCGAGGTGGTCAACCTGCGCCTTCAGGCCATCGGTCTGGTCGACAAGCCGCTGCTGGAGGCCGAGCCCGAAGACGCGGCGACGGAAACGCCCCTGCTGCACGAGCGGGACGGCATCGCGCACTACGAACGCGAGGGTCTGCGGCCTGGCATGCGCATTGTCGGGCCGGCGCTGGTGCTGCAATTGGACAGCACCGTGTGGGTTGCGCCAGACTGGACGGCGACGGTCGATGCCTGGCGCAATTTGCTGCTGGAGCACAGCGCCGATGACGCCAGAATCTGAATCGATCTCCGGACGCGGGCAACAATTGCGGCAGGAATTGCTGCAGGCGCGCGCGGGCGTGCTGGCTGAAATTCGCGCCTGCCCGCCGGCCATCCCCGCCTGTGACGAGCAGTTCAACCACCTGCTGGAGCAGCGCGACGCCCTCGGCCGCGACCTGGGCCGGCTGGCTGACATTCTTGCGGCCAAAGTTGGCGACAAGGAGAAAGCGCGGCGCCTGGCGGACTTTCAGCGTCAATCTACTTTTCTGCACGTCGACCCAACCAACGCATGACGCGTCTGGCCCTGCTGGCCGACGTCCATGGCAACCTTCCCGCGCTGGAAGCCGTGCTGGCGCGCGTCGACGGGCAGGCGGTCGACCAAATCGTCGTCGCCGGTGACCTGATCAACTGGGGCCCTTTCTCCGCCGCCGTGCTGGAGCGGGTGCTTGAACGAGACTGCGTCTTCATCCGCGGCAACAATGAGTACTACCTGCTGGAATATGGCACGATGCGCATGCCGGCCCACTGGCGCGACTACGAACTCTTGCCCTGGCTGGCCGGTCAGCTGGGAGAGCGCTGGCGACGCGAAGTTGCCTGCTGGCCGGACGAACTGTCGCTGCGCTTTGCGGACGCGCCGGCGCTGCGGGTGCTGCACGGCGCGCCTGGCGACCCCTGGCGCAGCCTGCATCCGCTGTTAGCGGAGGCGGAGCTGGTTTTGCTGCTGGCGGGCGTGGACGAAAACCACGTCGTCGCCGCCCATTCGCATTTGCCGCTGGAGCGCCGCGCGGGGCGCTGGCAACTGATTAATCCGGGTTCGGTCGGCGTGCCGCTGGACGGCCGGCCGGGTGTCGCGCGTTATGCGCTGCTGGAGGGCAGGGCGGCGGGCTGGCGCGTCGAGCAGCACTGCGTCCGCTACGATCCGGCGCCGCTCTTCGCCGAATTTGAGCGCCAACGTTTTGTCGAGCGCTATGGCATTACGGCGCAACTGGTCATCGAGGAATTTCGCCAGGCGCGCCTGCAAGTGCATGCCTTCAATGAATGGCGTCGCGAATGCAGTCCAGGGTCACCACTGGATGCCAACACGCTGGCGCAGTTTCGGGCCGCGGACATCTGGCAGTTCACGCCAATGGAATATCACATCGGGCGCGCCTGACCGGCGCCGCGCTATCCCGCGGGATGCTTCGGGCAAGCGCCCTCGCTATACTGGCGCCTTATGGAGGGACGGGAGGCATTCATGCGCAAGAGCCGGGTGATGGAGCGAATTCGCGCGGGTCAGGCGGTCCGCATCGCCATGACGGGGCACGTGCTGCCGCCCTTCCTCGCCTACGCCGCCCACAGCGGCTACGACTGCATCTGGCTGGACATGGAGCACCATCCGCTGGACGAGGGCGAGGTGCGCACCATGCTGGCCTTCGCGCAACTATTCGATATTGACGTTCTGGTGCGCCCCAACACGCGCGAAAAAATGAGTCTGGGGCGTTACCTTGAGGATGGCGCCGCCGGCATCGTTATCCCGCAGGTCTCCACGGCCGATGAGGTGCGCGACCTGGTGTCGAAGGTGAAGTACCCGCCCCTGGGCGATCGCGGCATGGGCCTGCCCAACCTGCAGGCCCGCTACGGCCTGGGCGCTGGCGGCGACCACGTCCGCATGGCCGACCATGCCCTGCACGAGACCTTCCTGCTGGTGCAGCTGGAGACGCCGGCCGGCCTCGCCAATCTGGACGAGATGGCGGCGGTGCCTGGCTTCGAGGGCTTTTTCGTCGGGCCGACGGACCTGGACCTGCGCATGCGCCTGGAGCCGGAGGAGAGCCGCGTCACTTATATGGAGACCCTGCGCCAGCTCAACGAGGCCTGCGGGCGCCATGGCCTGGTCTGGGGCTCCAACCCGGCCAACGTGGACGAACTGCGCGAGTTTCGCGCCATGGGCGCGCGCCTCTTGCTGTGGGGCGTGGACACCGGCCTGCTGCGCGCGGGCCTGGACGCCTGTGGCCAGGAGCTGGACGCTATCGAAGGCCCGCGTGGATGAGCGTCGACGCCATTTCGCTGGAGGTCTTTCGCAGCCTCTTTTCCTCCATCGCCGACGAGATGGGCGAGACGCTGCGCCGCGCCAGCTTCAGCCCCAATATCAAGGAACGACTGGACTTCAGCTGCGCCGTCTTTGACAACGAGGCGCGCATGGTGGCCCAGGCGGCCCATATCCCCGTGCATCTGGGCAGCATGCCGGCCTCGGTCGAGACGGCCGTGCGCGCCTTCGAGGAAATCCACGAGGGCGACGTCATCGTGCTCAACGACCCCTGGGCCGGCGGAACGCATCTGCCGGACATCACCATGGTCTCGCCGGTCTTCGCCGGCAGCCGCCTGGAGTACTTCGTCGCCAGCCGCGCCCACCACGCCGACGTCGGCGGCATGACGCCTGGCTCGCTGCCGCTCAGCACCGAGATCTACCAGGAAGGCATCATCATCCCGCCGGTCAAGCTGATGTACAGCGGCTGGCTCAACGAGGCCTTGCTGGCGTTGATCACCGCCAACAGCCGCAACCCCGAGGAGCGCATCGGCGACCTTGAGGCGCAACTGGCTGCGCATCGCGTGGGCATGGACCGCATGCGGGACCTGATGGTCAAACAGGGTCTGGAGCGCGTGCGCGAGCACGCAGACGCCCTGATGGCCTATTCACAACGCATGACCGAGGCCGTCATCGACACCATTCCCGACGGCGAGTACCGCTTCGAGGACGCGCTGGAGGGCGACGGCCAACGCGAGTACCGCATCCCGATCTGCGTGACGCTGCGCGTGAAGGGCCGGCAGATGCACGTCGACTTTGCCGGCAGCGCCCCCCAGGTGCGCGGCAATCTGAACGCCGTCAGCGCCATCGCGCGCAGCGCCACCTGGTACTGCATCCGACTGCTGGCCGGCGAGGACGTGCCGGTCAACCATGGTTGCTTCCAGCCGGTGGTGGTGACCACGCCGGCGCACAGTCTGCTGGAACCGGACTTTCCGGCGGGCGTGGCCGTGGGCAATACCGAGACCACCCAGCGCGTCGCCGACACCGTGCTGGGCGCCCTGGCGCAGGCCCTGCCCGGGCGCATCCCGGCGGCCAGTTGCGGCACGATGAGCAACGTGCTTTGCGGCGGCCTGCTGGAGGGCCGGCAATTCGTCTACTATGAGACCATCGGCGGCGGCCATGGTGGCGGCCCGGCCGGCCCGGGGATCAGCGGGCGCCACGTGCACATGACCAACACGCTCAACACGCCCGTGGAGGCGCTGGAGCAGGAGTTCCCCTTTCGTGTACTGGAATACAGTCTGCGCGAGGGTTCCGCCGGCGCGGGCCGCCATCCGGGCGGCGAAGGCATCCGCCGCCGTTACGAGTTTCTCTGTCCGACCACGCTGACCATCAACAGCGAAAGGCGCATCTACCCGCCCTGGGGTCTGGCAGGCGGCGAAGCCGGCGGCTGCGGCAGTAACCGGCTGCTGCGCGACGGCCAGGAGCGCGACCTGGGCGGCAAGTACGTGGGTGAACTGCAGGCCGGCGACGTCGTTATCGTGGAGACTCCCGGCGGCGGTGGCTGGGGTGCGCAGGATCAATGATGGCAGCATCAGGCGTGGGAAAGGGTGAGACCATGGACAAGCTTGTACTGACGGCGGCCATCACCGGCGCCATGACCCTGCCGACACAGACGCCCCATTTGCCGCTCACGCCGCAGCAACTGATCGACGACGCCGTCGCCTGCGCGGAGGCCGGGGCCGCTTCCATCCACATCCACGCGCGCGACCCGCAGACGGCCAGGCCCTCGCACGACCAGGAGGTCTTTGGCGCGGTGCTGCGCGGCATCCGCGAACGTTGCGACGCGGTGGTCGTGCCGACCACCGGCGGCGGCGTACTCATGACGCCGGAGCAACGCCTGCAGGTCGTCTCCAGCTGGCGGCCGGAAATGGCCACCTGCAACATGGGCTCGATCAATTTCTCAATTCACCGCGTGGCGCGGCGTTACCGTAGCGAGGACTGGATCTACGACTGGGAGGAAGACTACGTCAAGGGGACGGAGGACCACATCTTCCCCAACACTTTCCGCGGCATCAAGACCTTCATCGAGACCATGAACGCCAACGACACGCGTCCGGAATTCGAACTCTACGACGTGGGCCACATCTACAATCTGGAGTATTTCATTCGCCAGGGCATCGTGCGCACGCCCATCTGGCTGCAGTTCGTCATGGGCGTGACCGGCGGCATCCGGGCCACCATTTATGACCTGGTGCACATGCTCAACACCGCCGACCGCGTCATCGGCCGCGAGAACTACAACTGGTCCGTGATCGGCGTTGGCTATCCCAACGAGTTTGAGCTGGCCACCACGGCGATGTTCCTCGGCGGCCACGTGCGCGTGGGCCTGGAGGACAATCTCTTCGTGAAGCGGCGGCAACTGGCCACAAACGTCGAACTGGTGCAGCGTATGCGCGGAATCGCCGAAGAATTTGAGCGCGAACTGGCCACGCCCGCCGACGTCCGCGAGTTCCTCGGGCTGAAGGGCCTCGACGCCGTCGGCTACTAGTCGCGACCCTGCAGGAGACGCGCGCGCAGGGCGCTGACCCGGCGTCGCACCGTGCGCCCGCTGACGTCCAGCGCCGCGCCGACGTCGCGGTAACTGCGACCGGCGGCGACTTCCAGGCAGATCCGCTGCTCTTCATCGCTGAGCAGGGCCTGCGGCAAACTGCCGCCGCCGGCATCCGTCGCGCGCGAGGCTGTGGGCAGGCCCTGCAGCAGTTGCGCCGTGACCTCGCCGTCGAAGTCGATGTGCTGCAGATGCGCCAGCGCGTCGAAGTGATGCCCCTGCAGCGCCAGCGGCAGCACGGGACGCCGGTAGCGCAGGGCGATGCACAGTTCCATCTCCACCCAGGGCGACTGTTCCGCCGCCGGGGACATCAGCAGCAGCAGGGCCGCGCAGTCGCGCGCCGCCCGCGTCAGTCGCTGCAACCAGCGCTCGCCGGGCCGCAGCTCACGGTCATACCACAGTGCGAAGCCGTGGGCCTGCAGGCCCTGCGCCAGGCCATGCGCCATGACGCTGTCATCATGACTGTAACTGAGGAACAGGTGGCTCATGCGCCCTCCCGTCCCCCATTATAGGGCTGGAAGGCGGGACGGACTCGCAAGTCGTTACATGGCTGTCTGGCTCAGACGCCCGCGTCCCGGGTTTGCAGCGTCAGGTCATAGAAGGCTGGTTGCAGCGTCTGTTCGTTGATTGCCGAGACGGCGAATACGATGAGTTCATCCGGCTGAATGCGGAAGTTGTGTTCCGCACGGTTGCTCATGTCCCGCGGGCCGATGAGACGCCGCACGCGCGGCGGGCCCGTGCTGTGACCGCTGGAGATGTATTGCAGCAGGAAGCGTTGCGGCACAAAGTTGTCGCGCCGCTGCCAGCCCAGCAGGGTCCAGCCGGCCTCGTCGCTGGCATCGTCGTGGAAACCCGTTTCGGGGATGCGCAGGTTGTCCAGCGCCAGGCCTTCGTCCAGCACGTCGGGCGGCGTGACGTATTCGAGGCGCAGCAGAATCTCCTGGCCGGCCCAGGCGTCCAGATCGAACTCCTGCGGGAGCCAAAGGGGCGGCCGGGGCCGCGTCCGCGCCGGATGCACGGCCAGGGTGAGCGGGATGACGAGTCGCTCGTCGCCGCGCCGGATGCTGAGGTCTAACGTATCGCCCGGCTCCTGACGTTCCAGCATCGGGAAGATGCCGTCGCCCTGGGCCCACTCCGCGCCGTCGAGGCCGACGATTTCGTCGCCGGGCCGCAGGTCGCCGCCATGCGCCGGTCCTGTGGCGATGATTTCGGTGATGGTCTGGCCCTCGCCGCCCAGCATGACCCCGATGTAGGGGTAGGGCCGCAGCGGCTCCGGATTGCTGATGCCGGTCAGGCCCGGCCCGTAGGCGAGGCCGTGGCGGTTGCCGGCGTCATGCCCGCCGTCGAGAATCTGCCAGCTGTCGCCATCGTCGTCGGAGACCGCGACGTAGACGTAACTGCGCTGCTCCGCCAGTTGGTGCCAGCTGTCAAATTGCAACGTGGCTTGCTCAACGCCGCGCAGGTCCAGACGGCGCGTCATGGTGTGGTCGCGGTTGCTGCCCTGGCCGGTCCAGTAAAAGAGGTTGCCGGGGTCATCCTCCGCCGGCAGCGACAGCAGGGCGCTCTCGTCCGCGCCATGAAACTGCAGCCGGAAGCTGGCTGGCTGGTCGTTGTAAATGTAGAAGTAATGCGTGGCGAACTGGTCGAGCGGGATCTCCTGCACGGCGGCGTTGAGGCGGTTTTCGAGGACGATCCCGTTCGGCAATTCCCCTTCAGGCAAGTCCGGCAACAGCAGGGTGTAGCGGCCATCCAGCAGGGGGCCTGGCGGGAACATGTCGGCGGCGACGGCGACGGTGAAATCCGCGAACAGGTCCAGCCCGCTGAGCGTGCGTCCGGTCAGGGCGTCCGTCAACTCCAGTTCGGCGAGGGCATTGTCGAGCGCTGCCAGGCCCGGCTCCGGTTGCAGGAAGAGTTCCTGCAGCAGGCGGATGCCATGGCGCTGCAGCAGATACTCAAGAAAAAGGGCCTGGCCGCTGCTGACTTCGGGCTGATTCAGGCCGGCCGTCCTCGTGAGCGGGACGGCGCGCGCTTCCAGCCAGGTCTGCGCCCCGGTATCCAGCACGGGCTGCAAACCGAGCAGACGGGCGGCGACGTAGTGCGCCTGGGCCCGCCGCAGCCACAGCGATTGCTGCGGCGCGTGGGTCTGGGACAGGAATTCAAAATGGGCTGCCGTGGCCAGCGTCAACCAGGCGGGGGAAGAAAGCGGCAGGTTGCCAAGGGCCGGTGCGTCCAGCAGCAGCAATTCGTGCTGGTTGCTGCTGCGGCCAGGCGCCAGCGCGGTCGGCAACAGGTCCGCCTGGTTGATGGCGGCCGGCTCAAGGCCGGTGTCCTCGGCGAAGAGCAGAAAGAGGTGCGGGTCGTCATCGACGTCGGGCAGGGGCAGCAGGCTGTATTGTTCGTAGACGGGCCCCATCCCCGGCAGCAGGGTGGCCTCGCCATGCACGCCCCGCATGCGCTGCGTCAGGGCAAGAAATTGCAGGTCTTCAAAGGTTGCGGCCATGTTCGCCGCGTTGTATTCGAGACCGTCCTCCACCCACACGTAGGTCAGGGGCGTGGCCGCGGCCAGGGTGGCGCTGATGCGCTCCGGCGCCGCGCCGTCATGGCGGCTGACGTAGAAATCCTCGAGTTGGCCGACGCGGTAAAGGGGCGTCAGGGGCGTGAGCAGGGTCTCGCCCTGGTAGTCGCCGAGTCGCTGCGCCAGTTGCAGAGGGTCGCGCATGGCGTTCTCCTGCGCAGCGACCGAAGCGACGCTGGTCAGCAGTGCGGCCAGACAGGCGAAAAGCAGTCGCCTGGCAAGGGTCATCGGCAACTCCTCGAAAACAGTGTCGCTGGCCGCCAGTGTAGAGGGCGCGTCACAGCCGCGCCAGTGATTCTCACCGGAGGCTCACCCTGCCGACCCCAATACCGTCAGCCCTTCCACACCGTCCTGCTGCGCCGGGGGCCTCATCACCTGCACCCAGGTATTGCCCGGTTTGAATGCCAGGGTCGCGCCGTCGGCGTCGCGGAATCGCAGCAGCGAGTCGGGGGCGGGACGGGCCCAGCGTAGAGCGTACTGGCGGCCATCGCGGAAGAGCAGTCCCTCGCCGCCACTGCTCAGGTCGATGGCGATGCTGTAGTGCGTGACGCCCTGCCACACGCTTTCGACGATATTGCTGAATCGATGGTCGGCGAAGAGCGCGATGACGTTGGCGGCGTGCAGGGGATGCCCGCTGCCGGCGTCGAGGTGGGGCTGGCCATCGACGTAACGGTAATAGAGGCCGCTGTCTTCATGGTAAACCCAGGTCACGCGGGCGGCCAGGTAATGCAAATCGATCAACCGGGCCGGTCCTGTCTCACTGGCCGGCGCTTGCGCCAGAAAGAGCGGCCCCTTCAGCGCCGCTGCGCCGGTCACGCCTTCGCTGACGGCCAGTTCGGTCAGTGCCGCCACGTTGACGAAGAGGTTGTGCGGGGACGCAATGTCGGGGTCGCGCCAGTAGACGGGCCATTCATACTGCACGCCCATATAGAGACGCTCCGGATGCGCATTGGCGTTGAGCAGCGCCAGCACGCCGTCACTGGCGCCGGACCAGGCCAGCAGCCCCTGCAGCATCGGCAGCAGCTCGAGGTCGATCAGGCGCGCGCTGCGTATGGAGCCGACGCGCGACGGTCGCTGCCCGTAATACACCGCCGAGAAGCGCGTCAGGCCGCCTTCTGCATAGTGTTCGAAGACGAGGTCGGCGGCCGCCAGCCCGGCTTGCGGACGGACCCCGGCCGGCGCGTTGGAGATCTTGGCGATAACCGGGTTGCGTTGCAGGTTGGCGGGTTCCGCGACGCGCAGGCCGGTCAGGGGGTTGACGGGCTGCGCAGCAGCGTCAGCCTGGGCGCGGATGACCTTCAGTGGCAGCGTCAGCAGCAGGCAAAGCCCCGCGAGTACAATTGCGCTCCGACGCATGCTTCCCTTCCTTGCCAGTGCCAGGGCAGCAGTGTACCGTAACCGGAGCGGTCAGAATGCTTACAGGATGCGGATGAACGCGGGCAGTGACGCGCTTGTCTTTGCGAATGGCAATGTGACGGCGGAGCCATTGCTGTCGGAGACCCGGGCTGCCTTGCCGCGGGCGACGGTCATCGCTGCCGACGGTGGCGCCCGTCTGGCGCGCGAATGCGGCCTGGTCGTCGACGTCGTCATTGGCGACATGGACTCGATTGATGCGGGCGAGCTGCAGCGGCTGCGTGTCAGTGGCGCGCAAGTTCTTTGTCATCCCGCCGACAAGGACGAGACCGACCTCGAACTGGCGCTCGGGTGGGCCGTTGCCAGCGGGTTCCGCCGTCTGCGGGTGTTTGGCGCCTTCGGCAACCGGCTCGACCAGACCCTGGCCAACGTGCAGCTGCTGGCCCTGGAGGCATTGCGAGACTGCGACCTGCAACTGCTCGACGGGCGGCAGCGCGTTCGGCTCCTGCGCCCAGGCGCGCATGAAATCCGGGGGTCCGTCGGCGACACGCTCTCGCTGCTGCCGCTGCAGGGCGCGGTGCACGGTGTCATCAGCGAAGGTCTGCGCTGGGAGTTGAACGACGAGACCCTGGCGCCTGGCCCGGCGCGCGCCGTCAGCAACCGGTTGACGGCAACACCCGCCCGCCTGCGCCTGCGCCAGGGCCTGCTGGTGCTGGTCCATACGCGGGGCCGCGCATGAACGACATTTTGGTGCGCAAGCTGGACCACGAGGGCCGCGAGGTCTTTCGCTATGAGGGGCAAACCATCCAGCGGGGGGAAGGCCAGGTCTGTTTGCGTGCCATTTTCCAGTTTGATGACGTCGGGTTTGGCTGTGTCACCTTCAGCCGCGGCGACGTCTTTACGGAATGGTTCTACAGCGACCGCTGGTACAACGTCTTCCGTATAGAAGATGGCGCCAGCGGCGCGTTGAAGGGCTGGTATTGTAACATCACGCGGCCGGCCTGCATCGCCGACGGGGTTGTCAGCGCCGACGATCTGGCGCTGGACCTCTTCGTCGCTCCCGACGGGACCGCAGAGTTGCTGGACGAAGACGAATTCGCCGCGCTGGAACTGACCGCAGCCGACGAGGCGGCCGCCCTGCAGGCTGTCGCAGAAGTCCTTGAGGCCGTGGCCGCGGGCGCTTCACCCTTCGACGAGTTACGACCGGCGAAACACGCTTGACATAATCAGGGCCGCTTTGTACTATTTTGCACAAGTGTACCCCATAGAAACCTCATGGGCCTTTCCGTTCTACGCAACCTGAAATACGGCCTCTTCCACCTGGGCTCGGGCATGGCCGACGTGCTGACAACCGGGCTGTGGAATCGCGTCATGATCAGCGATCTCGGCTACAGCGCCACGCCGGTCGGGCTGCTGCTCGGCCTGCGCTACTTCCTGGCGCCGCTGGGTCTGTGGGCCGGACGCGTGTCGGATGCGCAGCGCCTGGGCGGTTACCGCCGTCTGACCTGGATCTGGGCGGGCCGCATGTTGATGGCCATCAGCCTTTTCGCCCTGGGCCTGGCGACGGCCTCGCTGGCCCGTGGCACAGCGGATGCGTCGCTCATGTGGCTGGTGATCACGCTGTCGCTGCTGCTCTTTAGCTTCGGCGTCTCGGTGTCCGGCAGCACCTTCCTCGCCCTCATCCATGATCGCGCCAGCGCTTCGCAGCGCGGACGCGCCGTCGGCCTGGTGTGGACTTTCCTGTTGCTGGGCTTCACCATCGGCGGCGTGCTGTTTTCGGTCTTGTTGCCCGCGGGCGAAGGCAGTAGCGGCCTTGACCCGGACGCGCTTGCGCGGCTCTTTGTGGTCGCGGCGCTGCTGCTTGGCGGGCTGTGGTTTTTCGCGCTGCTGGGGGAGGAGCGGCAGCATCGCAGTTCCCGGTCCGCGACGCCGGCAGCACAGAGCTCGCTGCGCGCGGACCTGCAACTGGTCTGGCGCCAGGGGCAGACCCGCTGGTTCCTCATTTACCTGGCCCTGTCCATGGCTTTCGCCTTCGTCCAGGACCTGGTGCTGGAGCCCTTCGGCGCCGAGGTCTTTGACATGAGTGTGGAGCAGACGACCCGCTTCGCCGCCTGGTGGGGCGGCATGTCGATCGTCGGCTCCCTGCTGGCGTTGCTGCTGCTGCGCCGCTTTCGACCCTTCAGCAATACACGACTGTCTGTCGGCGGCGTCCTGCTGCTGATCCTCAGCTTCGCGCTTTTCGCCATGGCGTCGTTGACCGCAGCGCGTCACCTCGTCACGCCCGGCCTGGTCCTGATGGGTCTGGGGCTGGGCCTTTGGAACATCGGCACCCTGGGTCTGATGATGGATTTGAGTCCGGAAGGCCGCGCCGGCACCTTCCTCGGTTTCTGGACCCTGGTCGTCACCCTGGCGCGCGGCGCGGGAGTCGCCGGCGGCGGAATGCTGCGCGACCTGGCGCTGCTGTTCGGGGCCGGCGAGTCGCCGGCCTACGCCGCGGTCTTCCTCATCGAGGTGGCCGGCCTGGCGCTGGCGCTGCACGCGCTGTCACGCGTCGGGGCGCGCGACCTGCGCCAGGTGCCCGCACAGGTACTGGCCGAGGCCGGCTCGCTCGACTGAAGCGGCCCGGGCAAGGACACCTTCGCCGCTCCGCCTGCAAGCAATTTCCGGCATTGTGGACTACACTGCGGCGCGCTTCGATTGGCGGTAAAGGGGGAAATAATGAGTGGCATCACGCCCGCGTTGCTGGCCCGCTTGCAGGAATTTGACACACCCACGATCTGCAACATTATCGAACTGTTTGAGGTGCGGCCGCGCAATCAGGGTTTCATGGACAGAAACATCGTGGCGGCCTTCCCGGAGATGAAGCCGATGGTCGGCTTCGCCTCCACCATCAGTTGCCGCACCAGCTACGATCCCCGGATGGGTAGCGAGGACTACGCCGGTCTGGACGACCAGATTCGCGCCTTTGGCGAGCTGGACGGCCCGGCCGTGGTCGTCTTTCAGGACCTGGACGACCCGCCGCTGGCGGCCACCTTCGGCGAGGTGATGTGCACCAGTTACCAGAAGTTTGGCGCGGTCGGCCTGATCACCAGCGGGCCCGGTCGCGACCTCGACCAGGTGCGCGATATCGGCTTCCCGGTCTTTACCGATGGTGCCAATTGCTCGCACGGTTACATCACCATGAGCGCGCTGCACGCGCCGGTGCAGGTGGGCGGCCTGGCGGTCTACGCCAACGACCTGCTGCACGGCGACCTGAACGGCGTGACCAACATCCCGCAGGAGATCGCGGTCGAGGTGGCCGACATTGGCCAGGAGTTTGTGGACTGCGAACGGGTGGTGCTGGACGCGCTGGCGCAGGACGACCTGACGATTGAGCAGTACGGCGAGGCGCGCCAGGAGATGGGCCGCATGCAGACGGCCTTGCGTCAACGGGTAACGCGACGCAGGGGATAAGGCGTCCGGGCCCCTCTCTGCCCTGGCGCGTTGGTTTCCGACGCGCATGAAATCAAACATTAAAATTGCGAAGCGGGTAAGCCTCCCGCCCGTTCCTCTACCTGTATTCACCCTTGCATGGACACATTCAGCGGGTTAACCTTATGTTGTACCTACAGGTTGATACAGTCTGTTCTTGTCCATCAGGGAGTATATGGCCGATTCCAGCGAGCTACAGGTCGACCACAACAGTCTGGTCCCCTTGCACACCCAGTTGCAGCGTCAGTTGCGCAATTTTATTTTCTCTGGAAAATGGGCGCCCGGCACCCGCCTCCCTTCCGAAAACCAGTTGCATCGCAATCTGAACATCAGCCGCAGCACCGTGCGCCAGGCCTTCAGCGACGCCCGCCACGAGGGGCTGATCGAGCGCATACCGGGGCGCGGTACCTTCGTGGCCGAAATCGCGCCCGAAGGCCGCCAGAAGCGGCTGATCGCTTTCATCATCAGTGACTTTGAAAGCGAACGCGAATGGGAGTTGCTGAAAGGCGTGGAAGCCACGGCAAGCAGCAACGAATGCCACGTCGTTTTTTACAATACCCGTCACAGTTGTCGTGAGGAACGGCGCGTGCTGGGCCAGCTTTCGGCGCAAAACATCAGCGGCGCGTTGCTCTGGTCCTGCGTCGATGCCCGGGACGGGAATGGCAGCGGAAGCTATGACGACATCAGCCTGCCGCCCATGGTAATGATGGACCGCGACTCGCCGGCGCTGACGGGCGACGTCGTCACCAGCGACAATTATGGCGGCGCGTCGCTGGCGCTCTGTCATTTGCTGGCGCTGGGTCATCGGAACATTGTCTGCGTGACGCATGAGATGGCCGGACTGACGACGGTCGCCGAGCGCATCCAGGGTTACTGTGAAGCCCTGCAGGCGACTTGCGGCACCGAAGGAAATGTGTGGGCGATGCCCACCGGCGCGGAACTCTCGACTGAAGAGGCGCTGAAACTGTGCAACGACCCCGACAGCCCGCCCATGCGTTTTTTGATGGAGCGCCTTTTGGAAGAGAGGCCGACGGCAGTTTTCGCCATCAACGACCTGGTGGCCCTGCTCATCCTGCGCGCCGCGCAGGCGCTGAATTTCCGGGTGCCAGACGATCTCTCCGTCGTTGGTTTCGACAACGTCGAGTTCAGCGCCCTGATGGCCACGCCCCTGACGACTGTGGCCCAGGACTTTCATACAATCGGCCGGCGCTCCTTCGAGATGTTGCTGGAGCGCATGGACGGCATCAGCGTGGCGCCGCGCACCGTGCGCATCCCGGTCGTGCTGCGTGAACGCGACACAACAGCCAAACTCGCAGATCATCAAGATCTGATTGATTGCCGGGTTTAAATCCTGTCAGGAGGTGAATTGCTGAAGACACCAAACGAGTTGCTGCAATCTCGAATCAGATATCAGGAGAACAGAATCATCATGAGAATCAACCGTACCCTGTTGCTGTTGCTGACCATTGCGCTGCTGGTCACCCTGACCGTCAGCATGGTCTCCGCGCAGATGATGGAGGTCCCGCGTGAGGACACCGTTATCTTCGACGTGGACGGTGGTAACCCGACCAACCCGAATCCCTTCAACCACAACCCCTTCTTTGGCCACAGCCTTGGCGCGGCCGGCGGTAACGTCGGCACCGGCCAGTCGGTCTACGAGCCGCTCTTCATCCTCAACTACGAGACCGGCGTCATTCAGCCCTGGCTGGGTGAGAGCTTCGTCCCGGATGAGAGCCTGACGGTCTGGACGCTGACGCTGCGCGACGGCGCCTACTGGCAGGACGGCGAGGCCGTGACGGCCGATGACTTCGTCTTCACGCTGCAAATGCTGCTGGACGACGACTCCCGCCGCTTGGCGCGTGCCGGCGACTTCCAGAGTTGGGTAAGCAGTGTCGAGAAGGTCGACGACCTGACGGCTCAGGTCACGCTGACGCGCCCGAACCCGCGCTTCCAGCTGGACTACTTCTCGGTGCGTATCGGCGGCAGCTTCCAGATGATGCCCGAGCACGTCTGGAGCATGGTCGAGAATCCCTTCGAATTCGCGAACTTCGACCTTGAGAATGGTTACCCGCTGGGCAGCGGCCCCTACAAGATGGTCAGCGCCAGCGAAAACGAATTCGTCTACGACCGTGACGACAACTGGTGGGGCGCCGCGTCCGGCACCTTCCCGCTGCCCGAGCCGCAGCGCCTGATCTGGGTGCAGACCGGCAACGACGACATCCGCTCGCTGCTCACGATCAACAACGAGCTGGACAGCGTCATGGACATCACCCTGGGCGCCTTCGAGGCCATCCAGGCGCAGAACGACAACGTGATCGCCTGGCAGGCCGGTATGCCCTTCGCATGGCTGGATCCCTGCCCGCGCCGCATCTCCATCAACCACGAGGTTGAGCCCTGGGGCAGCGCCGACATGCGTTGGGCGCTGAACCATGCCACCAGCCGTAACGACGTCGTGCGCATCGCCTACGAAGGCACCACCATCCCTTCGCAGAGCATGTTTGTTGAGTATGGCGGTCTGATCGATCCCTACATCAACCGTCTGGCCGAACTGGGTATGACCCTGAACTTTGACTCTGACGTGGCCGCCGCCCAGGCGCTCATCGAAGGCGCGGGTTACACCCTGAATGACGCCGGCATCTACGAGAAGGATGGCCAGGAACTGGCCATCGACATCCAGACGCATGAAGGTTTCATCGAGAAGCGCCGTATTGCCGAGAACCTTGTCGAGCAGTGGCGTACCGCGGGCATCGCCGCCACCCAGACCAACGTGGCCGGCGGCACCTGGAACGACAACAAGGCGCTGGGCAACTACGAAGCGACCGGTGACTGGGACCAGTGCGGCAGTGTCAACGAGCCCTGGGCCTCCATGAACCGTGACAACGGTGTGTGGTACGCGCCGGTTGGCGAGCGCGTGGTGGGCAACAACCTCATGTCCCGCTGGCAAGGCGAGGGCAATGCCCGCTACAGCGAACTCGTGGACCAGATTGGCGTGATGCCGCTTGGCGATCCGGCGATCCTGCCGCTCTTCGAGGAAGCCTACGAAATCTGGTACAACGAGCTGGTCTCGCTGCCGATCACCCAGGCCAAGAAGCTGATCCCCTTCAACACCAGCTACTGGGAAGGCTGGCCGACGGCCGAGAACAACTTCAACCATCCGGCGACCTGGTGGCACTCCACGCACCAGATCATCCAGAATCTGCGCAAGGCCGGTTCGTAAATCGGCTGAAACGCGCTAATCTCTCCGGGAGAGGACGCCCGCAATCGGGCGGTCCTTTCCCGGACCCGGCGAGCGGGGCGCTGCATGCGCCCCGGTCCGCCACGGGAAAGACGCAGGCGCAGGGAGGCCAACATGGGCGGCCTGACACTCAACTACATCATTCGGCGTGTCCTGATCTTTCTGTTGACGGTCTGGGTATCAATTACGATTATTTTTATGGTGGCGCGCCTGGCGCCGGGCGACCCGATCTCGGCGATGGTGGCCCAGGCCTCGGCCAGCATGGGCGTGGTGGAAAACCAGGACGCCATTATTGAGGGCTGGAAGGAATATTTCGGCCTCAACGACCCGATCCCCATTCAGTACGTAAAGTTTCTGGGTAACCTGCTCACCTTCGATTTTGGCCCCTCGCTGATCGCCTTTCCGGCGAGAGTGAGCGAACTGATCGCCCGGGCGCTGCCCTGGTCCATCGGTCTGGGCCTGGTGACGCTGCCCCTGATCTTCTTCATCGGCAACCTCTTCGGCGCGTTGCTGGCCTGGCGCCGCACGCCCGGCCCCTTGAAGGCCTTCATCCCGATGACGATGATCTTCACCTCGCTGCCCTCGGTGCTGGCGGGGCTGGTGTTCATCTTCGTCTTCGCCTTTCGCATGAAACTCTTTCCCATTGCGGGGCCTTTCGGCCGCGGCATGCAGCCCTCCTTCACCATCGAATTCATCTCCAGCCTGATTCACCACGGCATCCTGCCGGTGGCCTCGCTGGTGATCGTGTCCTTCGGCTTCTGGACCCTGGGCATGCGCGGCATGATGGTGACGACGGAGGGCGAGGACTACATGACCCTGGCCGACGCCAAGGGCCTGCCACCCTTCTACGTGCTTTATCGCTATCAGGTGCGCAACGCCATCCTGCCCCAGGTGACGGCCCTGGCCATCGCCCTGCGAACGCTGGGGGCCGGCCAGATTCTGGTGGAGGCGATTTTCTCCTACCGCGGAATCGGCACCCTGATTTACACGTCAATTCGCAACCAGGACTACAACACCATCCAGGGCACCTCCTTCGTCGTCATCCTGTTTACCGCGGTGTCGGTGCTGATCATCGATCTGATCTACCCGCTCATCGATCCGCGCATTTCGCTGGAGGGCAACTGACATGGGCGCCGCCACGGGACAAACTGCATCGCTCGCCGCTCCCCGCAAGGCGGGGCGTCTGAATCGCTTCGACAACCCCTGGCTCAACATCAAGCTGGTCGTCGGCGTGATCATGGTCGGCAGCATCTTGCTGATGGGCGTCATCGGGCCCTTGCTGGTTGACGTCGACCTGGCCTACGTGGGCAGGTCGCCGCTGAATCTGCCGCCGTTTTGCTTCGAAAACATGCGCGGCGAGGGGGGCGACCCCACGCATCCGCTGGGGACCGACAACAGCGGGCGCGACATGCTGTCGCTGATCGTCATCGGCGCGCCCAATTCCCTGCTGGTGGGCTTCGTGGCGGCCGGCTTTGGCATGCTGGGCGGCATCATTCTCGGTTTCTCATCCGGCTTCCTGGGCGGTTTGGCAGATGACATCATCCGCCTGAGCGCGGATATCACCATCACGATACCCAGTCTGCTGGTGCTGATCGTGATCCAGTCCCTGATTCCGGTGCAAAGCCTGCTGGTGATGGCCGTGTTGCTGTCGCTCTTTGCCTGGCCGCAGCCGACGCGCCTGATTCGGGCGCAGGTGATGAGCATGCGCGAAAGCGGCTATGTCAAGATGGCGCAACTCAGCGGCGTGCCGACCAGCAGCATCATGTTTCGCGAGATGATGCCGAACCTGCTGCCCTACCTGGCGGCCAGCTTCATCGGCAACACCACCGGTTCGATCCTGGCAGCGGTGGGCCTTGAAATCCTGGGGCTGGGGCCGCAGCGACTGCCAACCCTCGGCCGCACTATCCAGAACGCGATCGACAATTCGGGCATTCTGCGCGACATGTGGTGGTGGTGGGGCCTGCCGACGGTCATCCTGATCGTGATTTTCATCGGTCTGCTGCTCATCAATCTGGGGCTCGACGAGGTTGCCAATCCGCGCCTGCGCAAGGCGACGCGGCAGTAGCGGGCGGACAGGAGACGACATGGCCGAAGCAAGCGGGCAAGACGTGCAGCGTCGCCAGCGCAAGGTGCTGGAAGTTCGTAACCTGCGCGTCCATTACGAAACACCGACCGGCGACGTGATCGCTGTGGCCGGCATCGACTTTGACCTCTACGACGGCGAGACCCTGGGTCTGGTTGGCGAATCCGGTTCCGGCAAGTCAACGGCGGCCTACGGCATCCTCAAGCTGGTGCAGCCGCCCGGGCGCATCGTGGAAGGCAATGTGGTACTGGATGGTGACGAACTGGTCACCATGAATGACAGCAACTTTCGCCAGCTCCGCTGGACCAAGCTGGCCCTGATTCCGCAGGGCGCCATGAATTCACTGAACCCGACCATGCGCGTCCACCGGCAGATCACGGATGCTATTGAGGCGCACGAAGGCAAACAGGACAAGGAGGAATTGCGGCAGCGGGTGTTGGATCTCTTCCGCATGGTGGGCCTGCCGCAGCGCCTCTACAATATGTTTCCGCACGAACTGAGCGGTGGCATGAAACAACGCGTGTGCATTGCCATGGGGATCGCGCTGCACCCAACGGTGATCATCGCCGACGAATCCACCAGCGCGCTGGACGTGGTGGTGCAACGCGTGGTGGCGCAAACGATGCTGCGGGTGAAGAAGGCGCTGGGCGTTTCGATGATCATGATCGGCCACGACATGGGGCTGATGGCCCAGATGGTGGACCGCATCGCGGTGATGTATGCGGGCAAACTGGTCGAAGTGTCACCGGTGGAGACGATCTTCGAGGATCCGCTGCACCCCTATTCGCAGGTGTTGATTGAGTCGATCCCCTCACTGAAGGAACGCAAGCCCCTGAAAATCACCGAGGGCATCACGCATGACCCGCGCAACCCGCCACCAGGCTGTATCTTCCAGTTGCGCTGCCCCTTTGTGATGGAGCATTGTCGCAGTGAGGCGCCGCCCCTGCGGGAGGTGAAGGCGCGCCATCAGGTGGCCTGCCATCTCTATAACGATGACGGCAGCCTGATCGAGGGTGTGAAAGTAGAGGCAGCGGTGTGAGAAACTCACCCGCGCTTTCTCTCCCAAAGCCGGGAGAGCGAAGCATCCGGCAGCGCAGAGGGCAACCTCGCGCTGAAGTGAAAGAGAGCTGAGCCATGGCGCCGCCCGTGCTGGAAATACGCAATGCCACCAAGGTGTATCGCACGTCCGGCGGTTTTCTGAGCCCGAAAAAAGAAGTCGTCGCGCTGCAGGACTACAGCCTGACGATCGAAAAGGAGCCGGCCAGCATCACCACGATTGCCGGCGAAAGCGGCAGCGGTAAAACGACCCTCGCCAACGTGGTGCTGGGTTTCACGCCCCTGACGTCAGGCCAGATCCTGTTTCATGGTCAGGACCTGGCGACCATGAACAGGCAGCAATTGCTGAACTACCGCCGCAACGTGCAGGCGGTATTCCAGGACCCCTTTGGCGTCTACAATCCCTTCTATCGCATTGAGCACGTTTTTGACACGGTCATCCATCACTTCAAACTTGCCAGGAGCGGCAGCCAGGCGCGGGACATGATCGAGGACGCGCTGAACGTGGTCGGCCTGCACGGTGTGGACGTGCTGCGCAAGTACCCGCATCAGTTGAGCGGCGGTCAGCGCCAGCGCATCATGATGGCCCGCGTCTACCTCATCAAGCCGGAGGTAATCGTCGCCGATGAGCCGGTGTCGATGGTGGACGCTTCGTTGCGCGCGGCCATTCTGGAAGCCATGCTGAGCCTGCGCGATGAGCTGGGCGTCTCCTTCCTTTACATCACGCACGATCTGAGTACGGCCTACCAGGTGGGTGACAAAATTAACATTCTTTATCAGGGCTCGGTGGCCGAGACGGGCACTACCGTGCAGGTCATCGACCAACCGCAGCACCCCTACGTGCAACTGCTTGTGGAATCGGTGCCGGCGCCGGACCCGAACATCAAATGGGACACGGAAATCGAGCTGCCGGATGAGGAAATCCTGCGCTCGGCGACGTCTACGGGTTGCCGTTTCTACCCACGCTGCCCGCAACGCATGGACCGCTGTCTGGAAGTGGCGCCGCCGCTCTACGAGATCGACGGCATGGGACACGAGGCAGCCTGCTACCTCTACGAAGACGAGGCGCAAAAAGCGCCCGCCATCTGAGGCATCCCTTGCTTTCCTGGCGGCTGTGGCGCGCCCTGCGCTATCCTCCCGCCAGTCCCCTGCTGGCCATGCGCGTGGCGCGTTTGCCGCAACAATCCCTGTGGCCATTTAACTGGCGGATTTTCCGGCGAGGCCTGTGGCCGAAAGCCCTGCTGATTTTGGTATTTTTGCTGCTGACCATGCGCCTGGGCCGCCTGTTTGCCGGGCCGGGCGCGGTAATTCTCGTCTTTCTGGGCTTGCCGGTGGTGCTGCCGCTGGCCAGCATCTTTCTTGGCAGTTACTGGGCGGCGGAAAGCAGCCGCAACATTCGGCGCCACCGCGCCGCGCGCACCTGGGACCTGATTTGTGCGGCGCCGCCGGGCACGCCCGGCGCAAGCCATGTGATCACCAGTCGTTGTCTCTTGCGCGGCGGCGCGTTTTCCTCGCTGCAAATGCTGCAGCACATCGCAATGGGACTGTGCCTGGGGGCGCTGCTGCTGATGGCCGCGATATTCGTCGTCATGTTGCTGCATGGTGTGCCGCAAGAGGAACTGATTCCGGCGCTGCGTACGCTGCTGGACCTTGCGGCCATCGTCGCGGCGCTGTGGTTGCACTGGCTGCAGACCGTGGTGCTGGTGGCCTTGACCGGCTTGCTACTTGCCGGCGGCGAGGGTCGCGAATCTCCCTGGTATGGCCCCCTGCTTTTCCCCGCGATTCAGCTGGGTAGCTGGCTGCTTTTCGCCCTGCAACTGTTCCTGCTGCAACCCCTTACGGCGCGTCTGGCGCCAGAGGCCTGGCTTGCCTGGACCCTGATGCCGCTGCTTTACCTGGCGATGTTCCTGCTGCCGCGCGAGGCTCTGGTGCTGGCGCTGTTGCGCGTCGCCGGTCAGCGTTTGCAGACCGACGAACTCTTCAGTCCCCGTTGGCGCCAAAACGCGACTGCGCGAACAGGCTGATTTCCAGGTCCGTTGCGCCTTTGGTCACGAGGTCGGCGAGGATCTCACCGCTGGCCACGCCAAACTTGAAACCGTGACCGCTGAAGCCGGCGCCGATAGCGATGTGTGCGTGCTCCGGGTGGCTGTCAAGGATGAAGTGCTCATCCGGCGTCATGGTGTAGAGGCAGACGCGGCCGGTCTTCAGTGGGCTGTCGGCCAGCGGCAAATGACGCCGGAAAAAGGCGCGCAGTGTCTCGCAGACAGAGTCATCCACGCGGCGCAGGGTGTTGTCGGGGTCGGTGGGTTCGCCATTGGTGTGAATGCTGGCCTTGAAACCGCAGCCATCAATGTTGGGGATGCCATAGAAGTGAAGCAGGGAATTGAGCGCGTGGCGCGAACCGTGTTCCCTGAAGTAGGGCATGCGCCCGGGCAGGAAAGCGGCCGGGTCCTGCGTGTCGAAGAAAAACAATTGTTCACGCGTGACTTGCAGGGGCAGGTCGAGACCGATGCCGCGCAGCAGGGGGCCGGACCAGCTGCCCGCGCTGATCACGAGACGGGCCGCGCTGAAGCTTTCGTCGGCAGTGCGCACGGTGACGGAGTCGTTGTGCGGCTCGATGGCCGTGACGCGGGCGCCGGTTTGCAGGGTGGCGCCATGTTTGAGCGCCATGCGGGCGGCGGCCACGACGCAGCGCGATGCGGCAAGTGCGCCGCCATCGGGCTGATAAAGGCCCATCATGTGGTCGTCAAGGCGAAACTGCGGGAATCGCGCGGACACTTCCTCCGGCGTCAGCCACTCGTAGGCCATGCCTTCGTCGGCAAGGACATCGCGGGTGGCGATCAGCGTGTCCTCATCGGCCGCGCCAAAGTCAAGGCCGCCGACGACGTACAGCAATTCGTCGCCGGATTCCGATTCAAGTTCACGCCAGAGCGGATAGGACCTGTGGGCCAGCGGAATGTAGGCGGGATGATCGTAGGCGTAGCGGATGATGCGCGAGCTGCCGTAGGAACTGCCGTTCTGATGGTCGAGTTCGAACTGTTCCAGCACAAGGACGCGCTGACCGGCGCGCGCCAGGTGCCAGGCGGCAGTGCTGCCCACCACGCCCATGCCGATGACGATTGCATCGTAGTGCCTGTCCATGCGAACTCCCTGCCACACTGCGCCGAATCCGCGCCATTATAGCGAGGGTCCCATCCCGAAGCATCCCGTGGGATAGCGAGGGCCCCGTCCCGAAGCATCCCGCAGGGATAGCGCAGCGAAGGCGCGCGGGTAGAATGGCGCGGGAGGAGGGACCATGGTTTACCGACAGTTGATAAAACGGGGTGGAGAAAGACCGGTGGTCACCGGCGTCATCGGCACCGGGCACTACGCTACGGCCATCGTGACCCAGGCGCAGGCGATTGCGGCGCTGGAGGTGCCGATTGTCTGCGACGTGGACGTCGAGGCGGCGATGCGCGCCTTCGAACTGGCGGGTCTGGCGGAAGGCGACTGCGTCGTCTGCGAGAGCCGTTCTGCGGTGCTGGCGGCGTACGAGCGGGGGCAACGCGTCATCGTGCCAGATGCCTCGCTGATGCAGGCCCTGCCGCTGGACGTGGTGGTTGAATCTACCGGCGTGCCGGAGGTGGCAGTGGGGCACGCCCTGCTGGCGCTGGAGCAGGGCGCGCATCTGGCGATGGTCAGCAAGGAACCGGACGCGCTGGTGGGGCCCCTGCTACGCAGGAAGTTCACGGAGGCCGGGCTGGTCTACAGTGCCGTCGATGGCGACCAGCACGGCCTGCTGATTGGCATGGTGGAGTGGGCCCGGGCGCTGGGGCTGGAGGTGGTCTGCGGCGGCAAGGCGCGCGACATCGAGATTGAATTCGACGAGGGCGTGGGCCAGGTACGTACGCGGCGCAAAAGCGTCGACCTCACGCCGGCGCAACAGGGGCTCTTCGCGCCGGCGTCGGCGACTGAAGCGCGCGACAAACTGGCGGGTCGTATGGCGCTGTCCCGGGACCTGTCGCGCCTGATGGGCTACGACCTGGGAGAGTTGGTCATTGCGGCCAACGCCACCGGGCTGGCGCCGGACCAGGACACGCTGCACGGGCCATTGCTGCGCATCCCGGAGATACCGGAAGTGCTGGCGCCGCAGGAGGAAGGCGGTATCCTGGGCCGCCGCGGCGTCATCGACGGCGTGACGGTCCTGCGCGGGCCCCACGAGGCCGGCATGGGCGGCGGCGTCTTCATCGTGGTGTCCTGCGCCAACGACTATTCGCGCCACATCCTGACGACCAAGGGCCTGATTCCCAACGCAAGGGACACGACCGCGCTGATTTTCCGGCCACATCATCTCTGCGGCGTGGAGACGCCCCTGACAGTGCTGCTGGCGGCCCTGCAACAGATCCCGACGGGCGCGCTGGACTTCGAGCAGCGTTTCGACGTGCTGGCGGAGGCGACGGTGGACCTGGCGCGCGGGGAGACGGTGGAGGACGATCACAGCCCGAAGCTGCTGGCACGCATGCGCCCTGCGGAAGCAATCGCGCCTGGCGCTCCGATTCCGATGCACATGGCCATGGGCAAGACCCTGTTGCGGGATGTCCCGGCGGGCAGCATTCTGACGACGGACATGGTGCCCGAGCCGCCCGATGCGCCGCTGTGGGCATTGCGCCGTGAACAGGACGCGTGGATGGCGCAAGGCGCTGTGAATTGACGCCCGTTGGCCCTCACCCCCCGCCCCCTTTCCCGTCCTGGGGGACGGGAGCCCTTCCCTCAGGGAGAGGGGGAGTAAACGGCACGGAGAGCGGGACGACACCCATTTTTTCCTGGAAGATGTTTTAGGCATGCGCGCGCTGTACATCCTTGGCGAGCGAGGCTACGGGCGCATTTATGGCCCGCAGGAAAGGGCGGACATCGCCGGCCTGGTGGACGTATTGGCGGACATGCAGACGCCGGAGTCAATTGCGGCCGCGCCGGCCTTGCTGGCGCAGGTTGAGGTCATGTTGTCCGGCTGGGGCGCGCCACGTCTGGACGCCGCATTTCTTGAGGCAGCGCCCGCCCTGAAGCTGGTGCTCTACGGAGCCGGCTCGCTGCGCAAGCTGGTGACGGAGGCCTTCTGGGACAGCGGCGTCGCTATCAGCAGCGCAGCGGCGGCCAACAGTGTCATCACCGGTGACTTCGCCTACGCGCAGATTCTGATGGCGCTGAAGGGGGCCTGGCAGCATGCGCTGCGGATGCGACAGCAGCGGCGCTGGTCACGGGAGGCGGTGGCCGCCGGTCTTGCTGACTCGGTGGTTGGGCTGGTGTCGCTGGGAAAGGTGGCGCAACGGGTCGCGAGCCTGCTGCGACGACATGATTTGCGAGTCATCGCCTGGGACCCTTTCGTCGACCCGGCCGTGGCCGAGGGTCTGGGCGCAATTCTGGTTGAGTCGCTGGACGAAGTGTTTCGTGAGGCGGACGTGGTCTCCTTGCATACACCGCTGCTGGAAGAGACGCGCGGCCTGATCGGCGCGACGCAGTTGCGGGCGATGAAGCCGGGTGCAGTCTTCATCAACACGGCCCGCGGCGCCATCGTGCGTGAGGATGAGTTGCTGCAGGTGTTGCGCGAGCGGCCGGACCTGTTCGCGCTGCTCGACGTCACTGCGCCGGAACCGGCGTTGCCGGGCTCGCCGTTCTATACCTTGCCCAACGTCGTCCTGACGCCGCACATTGCCGGTGCGCAGGGCAGGGAATGCTGGCGCCTGGGACGCAGCATGGTCGACGAGTTGCGGCGTTTCCTGCGCGAAGAGCCGCTGCGGCACGCTGTCACGCGCGAGAGTTACGGGCGGATGGCCTGAGGCGGACAAATGTTGCATGCCGGTCTGGTCTCGATCACCTTTCGCCAGCTGGAGCCCGCGCGCATTGTGGCGCTGGCGCAGGAAGCCCGGCTGACGAGCATCGAGTGGGGCGGCGACGTGCACGCGCCGCCGTGTGACGAGCGACGGGCGCGCCAACTGGCGACGATGACCTGTGACGCCGGCTTGCAGGTCAGCGCCTACGGCTCTTACTATCGCCTGCGCGAAGAGACGGAGGAAGAGGCCCCCTTCGAGGCGGTGCTGGCGACGGCGCTGGCGCTGGGTGCGCCGCTCATTCGCGTTTGGGCCGGCGCGGCCGGGCCGGATGCGACGCCCCCCGAAGAGCGGGAACGCATCGTGGAGCGCGCGCGCCGCGTTTGCGCCATGGCAAATGCAGAGCAAGTCGGTGTGGCCTTTGAATTCCACCGCAACACCCTGACGGAGACCAGCGCCATGGCCTCTCATTTGCTGCAAGAGCTGGCCGCGGCGACAGTCTACTGGCAGCCGCGCAACGGCTGGCTGCCACAGGAGAATTTGCTGGCGCTGGACGCAGTTTCGCCCTGGCTGGGAAACGCGCACTGCTTTCACTGGTGGCCCACTGCGCGTGATCGTCTGGCGTTGCGGGCGGGCCAGCGGCACTGGCGGCTGTATCTGGACCGACTGGCGACGCTGCCCGGCGAGCGGCATGTTTCGCTGGAGTTTGTGCAAGACAATTCGCCGGAGCAGTTCCTGCGTGACGCGGCCACATTGCGCGCCTGGCTGGCGCGCTACGCATGAGCGACTGGAGCGTGGACTTTGTTGACGCACTGGCGCGGAGCGCAACCGGGCCGCAGCTGTTTAACCAGTATGACGGCAACCCGGAATCCAACACGCTGCGACGGGCAAACCTGCAACGTTATCTGCGCGACATGGAGCGGCGCCGGCCGCAGGCGCTGTTGCTCTTTGAAGCGCCGGGCTATCGGGGTTGCCGCCTCACCGGCGTGCCGGTGACCAGCCGCCGGGTGCTGCTGGAAGGGGTGTCCTCGCTGGGTCTGTTCGGGGTCGGGGGCGGCTACGTGGACGTGCCGGAGACAGGCTTCGAGCGCGTACAGGGTGAACAAAGCGCCACGATTCTGTGGCGAACGTTGGCCGACCTCGGCATCGCGCCCTTGATCTGGAACAGCGTGCCCTTTCACCCGCATCGGCCTGGGCGGATGTTGAGCAACCGGCCGCCACGAGCCGCCGAACTGGCCCAGGGACGCGACTTCCTGCGCGAGCTGCTGGCGCATTTCAGGCCGGGCCTGGTGGCGGCCGTGGGACGTTCGGCGCAGGGCAGTCTGGCGGCGCTGGGCGTGGATCACCATGGGCTGCGCCATCCGGCGCATGGCGGCAGCGGCGAATTTACCAGCGGGCTGCGGGCGCTGTGTCTGGAACAGGGGTTGATCAGGTAAGGGCCCGGGTTTCCCACTACTGTGTTACATTGATTTCAAAAAGGCAGGCGCCCGCGTGTTTGATACGCGCCCGGCGCAGAAGGGAATACCCCATGAGCACAACAGAGGAACGGTTGGCCCGAATCGAGGAAGGCTACGCTCACGTCGCCACCCAGGATGGTCTCGAAAGTGTCCGCGGCGAACTGAGAGCTGACATCGTGGCGAAGTGAAGGCGGACAATGAAGTCCTGCGAGGTGAGATGAAGGCGCTGGCCGGGTCTTTCAAGGTCTGGGTCATCTTCGCCGCCATTGTTCAGGTGGGTATCGGTGCGTTGCTGTCACTTGCGCCGTGGTCGTCGTGACGCGGAAACCGGGTGGCCATGCGCCTATCCCGCCGGCACAGACAGGGGTTCCCCATGAGCACTGAAAAACAAATGGACCCGCTACAGGAGGGTTGCACACGCCTGGCGACGGAGGCTGACTTGTCGGACGGGAGCCGGGAATTGAAAGCGTCAATGCATGCGCTGCGCGGCGACATACGGGGCCTGGAACGTTCCCTCAAGTTTTGGCTGGTTGCGGCGGCCATCGTTCAGGGCGTGCTCAACGCGCTGATCAGGCACGTTGTTTTGTCTGGCGCCTGGTTGAAACCAGGTTGGCAAGGCGTCTCAACCTGCTCTCTGGCATTCCTTCGCTTCGAAAAATTGATCGGAGTGCCTCTTCCGGCGTGACTGGAAGTGAGTTGATCGCGCTCAGCCCTTGACGCCGGTGAGGGCGATGCCCTCGATGATGTAGCGCTGGAAGATGATCACGATCGTCAGCAGGGGCAACAGCGAGAGCGTGGCGCCGGTCATGACGAGGTGCCAGTCCGAGGTGAACTCGCTGGAGAAGAACTGAAGACCCACGGGCAGCGTGAACATGTCCAGCGCGGAAGTGACGATCAGCGGCCAGATGAAGGCGTTCCAGTTGCCGAGGAAGTTGAATATACAAAGGGCGCCGACGGCGGCCAGGCTGAGCGGCAGGGCGATGCGCCAGTAGAGGCCGAATTCGCTGACACCGTCAATGCGGCCGGCATCGAGCAATTCGTCCGGCACGCCCTGCATGAACTGGCGCATCAGGAAGATGCCGGCGGCGGTGATGACGCCGGGGAAGGCGATGCCCCAGTAGGTGTCGACCCAGGTGCCGCCGACGGGCGGGTTCACCGACATGATGTACCAGGGGATGATGAGCATCTCGGTCGGCACCATCAGCGAGCCGAGAAAGGCGACGAATATGATGCGCTTGCCGGGGAACTGGTACTTGGCGAAGGCGAAGCCGGCGATCGAATCGAAGAAGGCCACGCTGACCGTGCTCAGCAGCGCAACGATGAGCGAATTGACGTACCAGCGCGGCAGGGCGGTCTCGGTCAGGACGAAGCTGTAGTTCTCCAGCGTCGGGCTGACCGGGAAAAAGTTTGGAAAGAGGATTTCCCCGGCGGTCTTGAAAGAGGTCGAAATCATCCACACAAAGGGCACGACCATGGTGATCGCCAGCAGGGTCAACAGGACGTAGGCGAGGATACGTATGGCCAGGTCGCTGTTGTTGCGCAAGGGGCCGGTTCGCTGCAGGGAAAGGACTGGCTGGCTGCGCTCGACGCTGCTCATTGAGCGGTCCTCATCAGTTGGTGCGGCGCGTGGTGACGCGCAACTGGAAGATGGTGACGAGCAGGATGATGCAAAAGAGTACGACCGTCAGCGCGGCGGCGTAACCCATGTTGAGGCGCTGGAAGGCCTCGCGGTAGACGCGCAGCACGACCGTGGTGGTGGAATTCAGCGGGCCGCCGTCGCCCTGGGTGGTCATGGCCAGCACCGGCGCGAACATGCGCAAAAAGGAGATCGACTGCAGCACGACGAGGTAGACGATGCTGGGGTTGAGCAAGGGCAGAGTGATGCTGCGAAAGGTCTGCCAGCGGGTGGCGCCGTCGACGCGGGCGGCCTCGTAGTAGACGCGTGGAATATGCTTCAGGCCGGCGAGAAAGATGACGACGGCAAAGCCGAGACCTTGCCAGATAACCACCGCCAGGATGGAGGCCAGAGCCTGTTTCGGATTGTTGAGGAAGGGTTGTTGTGGCAGTTCAAAGGCTTTCAGCAGGACATTGAAGAGACCGAACTGGGGCTGGTAAAGCCAGCGAAACACCCAGGAAATGGCGATGGTGGATGTGACGAAGGGCAAAAAGAAAGCCAGGCGAAAGAGCATGGCGAAAGAGCGGATCTCGTTGAGCATCAGGGCGATGGCCAGCGCGATCAGCAACTGCAGCGGCATACCCAGCGCGATGTAGCCCGCGGTGTTAACGAAGGCGGCGCGCGTGACGGAGCGCGTCTTGTTCAGCTCGGTCAGCAGGGTCTGATAGTTTTCCAGGCCGACGTAGGGCTGCTCGATGGCCAGGGGATTGTAATCGAAGAGG
>JAGWBD010000091.1 GCA_021296065.1 Anaerolineae bacterium | reverse complement strand
CTTGGGCCAGACCTCGTGGCGCGTTATCGCATTGTGCAAAACGATTCTGCTGACGAGGGCAGCCAGGTCTGCATCGGGCGTTCATCTTTCGGCCATGAGCTCTGGGTCAACCGGGAGTACCTGCAGGCCGAGGTCAAAATTCTCACCGGTTTCATTGAACCGCATTTCTTTGCCGGCTTCTCCGGAGGTGGCAAGGCCGTCTTGCCGGGCATGGCAGGTGAACGCACCGTCTTTGGCAACCACGACGCCGGCATGATCGCGGATGAACGAGCGACCTGGGGGATCACGCATGGCAATCCCATTTGGGAAGAGGCGCGCGAGGCCGCCTTGCTCACCGGACCGGACCTGTTGCTCAATGTCACTCTAAACAGCGACAAGGAAATCACCGGCGTTTTCGCGGGCGAATTGACCCACGCGCACGATGCAGGGATTGATTTTGTTCGCGATTCCTCGATGGTAGCCGTTGACCGGCCTTTCGACATCGTCATCACCACCAACTCCGGCTGGCCGCTTGACATGAACCTCTACCAGGCCGTGAAGGGAATGAGCGCAGCCGAACAAATCGTGCGGCAAGGCGGCAGCATCATCATCGCCGCCGAGTGCTCCGAAGGCATCCCGGAACATGGACTTTACGGTCAGTTGCTGGGCGATGCGGCTGATCCGGCTGACCTGGCAAACAAGGTTCTGACAGCGCACGAAACTCGTCAGGACCAGTGGCAGGCCCAGATTCAGGCACGCATCCAGCAGCGCGCCGACGTGTACGTGTACGCGGACGGTTTAAGTGACAGTCAGATTGAAGGGGCCTTGGTGCTGCCCTGCCGGGATATTCCCGCACTGGTGGAACGGCTGCTGCAACGTTATGGCACGGGCGCCCGCATCGCCATTTTGCCCGAAGGTCCACAGACCATCCCCTGGCTGAAGGCTAGCAACATTCCGGGGCCCACAAACGCATGAAAAAACCCAACGTCGTCTTTGTTTTCGCGGACCAATGGCGCGCCCAGGCGACCGGCTATGCCGGGAATGCCCAGGTTGCCACGCCGAATTTGGATGAACTGGCGCAAGAGAGCGTCAACTTCACGCACGCAGTTTCCGGCTGGCCGGTGTGTTCGCCCTGGCGGGGAAGTCTGTTGACAGGCCAGTATCCGCTGACCCACGGCATTTTTGTCAATGATGTACCGCTGGCGGACAGCGGCACCAGACTCGGGGAAGCTTTCTCCCAGGCGGGCTACGACACGGCCTGGATCGGCAAATGGCACATCGATGGTCACGGTCGCTCGGAGTACATTCCGCCCGAACGACGTCACGGCTTCGACTACTGGAAGACTCTGGAATGTACGCACGATTACAACCATTCGCCCTATTACGCGGGCAATGGCACGCAAAAGCGTCACTGGGAAGGCTATGATGCCATTGCCCAGACCCGTGACGCGCAGCGTTATCTGCGTGGCCGGGATGGCAGCAAGCCCTTTCTGCTGGTCCTTTCCTGGGGGCCGCCACACAATCCTTACGAGACCGCGCCGGAGGAATATCGCCGCCGCTATCGCGCGGAAGACATTAATTTACGTGGCAACGTGCCACTGGAAAGCGTGGCCGAAGCCCGCGAATGGCTGGCGGGATATTACGCTCATTGCACGGCGCTTGATGATTGCGTCTCAGAATTGCTTGACACGCTCAGGGAGACCGGCCTCGCCAGCAACACAATCTTTGTCTTCACCTCCGACCATGGCGACATGCTCGGTTCGCAGGGCACAGTGCGAAAGCAGAAACCCTGGGAGGAGTCAATTCCCGTTCCATATCAAGTCCGTTGCCCGGGTGTGGCCGGTCGCGAGACGGATCCCATGATCAACGCGCCGGACATCATGCCCACGCTGCTGGGTCTTTGCGACATCCCGATGCCCTCTTCTGTCGAGGGCCTGGATTTCAGCGATCACATCTGCAAGGAGTCTGAAGACCCCTCCGGCGGTGCAACCCTGCTGGCTTGCTACCATCCATTCGGCGAGTGGCCGCGGGACGATGGCGGACGCGAGTTTCGCGGGCTGCGCACCCGACGCCATACCTATAGCCGAACCTTGCAAGGCCCATGGCAACTCTTTGACAACCAGGAAGACCCGCTCCAGTTGCACAACCGAATCGATGACCCTGGTTTCCTCGAACTGCAGCTGCAGCTGGATGCGCGTTTGACCGACATGCTAACCAGGCAGGGCGACGAATTCCTGCATGGCGACGAATACATCCGTCGATGGGGTTACAGGGTGGATGCAAGCGGGACCGTCCCTTATTCCCATTAAACGAACTGGCATTGACGGTACAGCAGGAGTAGAGTGGCCCAGCCTGGCGATTTGCACGTCGGAAAGAGACGTCCATGAAACTGGCGGCCTACCCCAAGGCCTTCGAACAACAGATTGCCGGTGACCGCAGCCTTTCCCTGTTCAAGTGGATTGAGATGGCGCGGTCACTGGATGCCGACGGCCTGGAACTCTACGACGGTTTCCTGGAAAGTTACGAACCCGGCTACCTTGACAGCGTTGGGGACGCGCTGGAGCAGGCCGGATTCGCCATGCCCATGATGTGCTGCTCCCCCAATTTCACTGTCCCGGACGACGACGAACGCAAGCGGGCGGTCGAAAAGCACGTCGAAATCATGCGTGTTACCCGCCGCCTTGGCGGACCGGGTGCCGTGTGCCGGGTGCTCAGCGGACAGCGTTACCCGGACGTCGACCTGAGCCAGGGAGTCGAACGGGTTGCCGACTGCATTCAGGCCTTGCTGCCGGTAGCCGCAGAACTGGACATCGTGCTGGGCCTCGAAAATCACTACAAGGACGGCTTCTGGGAATATCCCGAATTCGCCCAGAAGATGGACGTTTTTCTGGATCTGCTGGCAGCCATCCCGGACAAACCGCACTTTGGCGTCCAGTACGATCCCTCGAATGCCATTGTCGCCGGCGACGATCCACTGGAACTGTTGCGGGCAGTGTCGCCACGCGTTGGGAGTATGCACGCCAGCGATCGCGGGTTGGCAGAAGGCACCACATTGGAAGCGTTGCGCCAGAGTGACGGCACGCTCGGCTATTCGCCCAATCTGCGCCACGGCGTCACGGGCAAGGGCATGAATGACTATCCGGCAATTCTGCAAATCCTGGCAGACCACGACTATCGCGGCTGGATAAGCATTGAAGATGGTGTCAACGGTTTGGACGAAATGCAGGAATCCCTGCGATTCCTGCGAAACATGTGTGCACGTTACTTTGGAGATGACGCGTGATGCAGGCACTTGTCAAGTACGACAGCCGGCCCGATGCGGTCGAGTTGCGGGACATTCCCGAGCCGCCGCCCCCAGGTCCCAATGACGTCATCCTGGAAGTGCTCGCTGCCGGAGTCTGCGGCAGTGACCTGCACATGTGGCAGGAAAACCACAGCTGGGAGATTCGCCTGCCTCTCGTGATGGGTCATGAGTTTTGCGGTGAAGTTGCCGCGGTGGGTTCCAGCGTAACCAAAGTCCAACCCGGCGACCGCGTCGCCTGTGAAACAGCGGCGCAAATCTGCAACCAGTGCAGTTACTGTCTGGGCGGCGCCTACAACCTTTGTCCGGAACGACTTGGTTACGGAGCCCTGGAAGACGGCGCCTTCACGCGATTTGTGACCGCGCGACAGGAAATCCTGCACCAGATTCCGGAGGGCGTACCCTTCGCCCATGCGGCGCTTACCGAGCCGGTCTGCGTAGCCTACAACGCCCTGGTTGAAAAGACTGCGACCATGAAACCCGGCGATACTGTGGTGATTCAGGGGGCGGGCACCATCGGCATCATGGCGTTGCTGGTCACGCGCCTGCGCGGCGCCAGCGAGATTATCATGCTTGGCACTGATGTTGACAACCATCGGCTGGGCGTGGCTGCTGAACTGGGCGCCAGTCGAACCATCAACATTCAGCAGGAAGACCCTGTTGCGTACGTCAAGTCACGCGGAGATGGCTTCGGCGCGGACCTGGTGGTGGACTGCAGCGGCGTAAGTGTGGCGCTGGAACAGGCCATGGCCATGGTGCGACCCAACGGGCTGATCACCAAGATTGGCTGGGGGCCGCAACCGTTGGGGTTTAATCTGGGTCCGTTGGTGGGCAAGGCCGTCACCCTGCAGGGCAGTTTCAGCCACACCTACAATACCTGGGAGCGTGTGCTGGGTTTAATGGGGTCTGGTCAACTCAACCTGGATCCGGTCATCGGGGGTGAGTACCCTCTCGCAGACTGGCATGCCGCCTTTGAGCACATGGAAGCAGGAAGCAACGTCAAATCTGTACTGGTCCTCTGAAAGGCATTGTCATGGACGCCAAAATCCAGATTTCGCTGGACGTTACCACCATAGACGAGGCCCTGGCTCTGGCCGAAGCTGCTGTCAGCGCCGGTGTCGACTGGCTTGAGGCCGGTACGCCTCTGATATTGGCTGAAGGCCTGCACGGCGTGCGCGCCCTGCACAAGGCCCACCCGGATGTGCCGTTGGTCGTGGACCTCAAAACAATGGATGGCGCCGGTCTGGAAGCGGAGATGATGTTTCAGGCGGGCGGTGACATGGTGGTCGTCATGGGTCAGGCGCACGACGCCAGCATCATCGAGCAGGTGGAGATGGCGCGCCGCTACCAGGGCATGGTCATGTGCGACGTCATGCTTTGCCCGGACAAGCCGGGCCGCGCCCGTGAGGCGCAGGACATGGGCGTCGACTACATTATTGTGCACACTGGCTTTGACGAACGAAACATGATTCCAGGCCTCAGCCCGCTGGACGACCTTCCGGCCGTACTGGCCGCAGTGGACATCCCGGTGCAGGCCGTTGGCGGCCTGAGCGTTGAACAGGCGATTCAGACTCTGGCCATGGGCGCCGAGATCGTCGTGTTTGGCGCGCCGCTGGTCATCAGCGGCACGGAATTCCGGGCCGCCGATCCTGACTTCGAGAAGCAACTCAAGGACATCGTGCAGCAGGTCCGGCGGTCTGTTTAACCTTCCTGCTTGAGCAGACGCTCGCCCATTTGCACGCGCCAAAGGGCCGCATAAAGTCCGTCACTACCTGCCAATTGTTCATGGGTGCCGGTTTCGATCACCTGCCCCCGGTCGAGGACGTAAATGGAATCCGCGTTGCGGACGGTGGACAGGCGGTGGGCGATGACGATCGTCGTGCGCCCCTGAGTGATGCGTTCCATGGAGCGCTGGATGGCGGCTTCCGTCTCATTGTCGACCGAGGACGTGGCCTCGTCCAGGATCAGCACGGGCGGGTCCTTAAGCACGGCCCGCGCGATGGAAATGCGTTGCCGCTGACCGCCGGACAGCTTCTGACCGCGTTCGCCAACAATAGTCTCGTAGCCATCCGGCAGGGCCGTGATGAATTCATGCGCCTCGGCGATTTTTGCCGCAGCAACGATTGAGTCGAGATCAGCGTCAAAGCTGCCGTAGGCGATGTTTTCGCGAACCGTCCCGTGAAAGAGAAAAACGTCCTGACTAACCAACCCAATCCCCCGACGCAGGTCTTCCGCACGCAGGTCGCGCAGGTCATGGCCATCCAGCGTGACGTGCCCCCCGGTTACGTCGTGAAAGCGTAACAGCAAACGAATGACGGTCGATTTGCCAGCGCCTGTCGGGCCCACAATGGCGACGGTATGACCGGCCTCTACCGACAGCGAAAGGTCATTCAGGACCGGTACTCCGTTGCCGTAGGCGAAATCAACTTGCTCAAAGCGGATGTTTCCGCGTATGGCATCCAGCGGGAATCTGCGCTCGCCATCCAGAATGCGAATGGGCGTGTCCAGCAAGTCAAGAATGCGTTCGGTCGAGGCCATCGCCCGCTGGTAAAGGTCGAAGGTCTCGCCCAGGCGTGTCAGTGGCCATAGCAGGCGCTGGGGCATAAAGACCAGCACGCTGTAAAGCGCAATGTTCAACCGGCCTTCCAGCACCAGCACACCGCCGAAGTACATGATGGCGATGAATCCGGTGACGATGGCCATTCGAATCAGGGGTACGAAAGCAGCGCTCAGGCGAATGGCGCGCCGGTTGTATTCGCGGTACAGGTTGCTCTCCTGGCGAACGCGCTCAACTTCATGACTCTCGGCAGTGAAACTCTTGATCGTCGCGATGCCGCCAAGGTTGTTGGCCAGTAAACTGCTGATCGCTCCGACCTGCCGTCGCACGGCGGCATAACGCGGCCCCAGGCGGCCCTGAAACCAGAATGAACCCCAGACGACGACTGGCATTGGGAGGAAAGCCATCCAGGCGACCTGCGGCGCCACTGAAATGAACAGGCCGCCGACCAAAATTACCGTCGCGACCACCTGTATCATGTAATTGGCGCCGACGTCCAGAAAGCGTTCCAGCTGGTTGATGTCGTCGTTCAGGATGGCCAGCAGCCGCCCGCTGCTGCGATCTTCAAACCACGCCATTTCCAGTTTCTGGACGTGCCCGTAGGACTCGAGACGCAGGTCGTGTTCTATGGCCTGGGACAAATTGCGCCAGGCGATGGTCTGGATGTAATCGAAGAGCGACTCCAGCACCCAAACGGCCAGTGTTATGGCGCACAGGGCCAGCAGCTGATGCAGGATTTCGACGATACCGAGCGCTGCCAGAAATGATTCATCGCGCCGCACCACAATATCCACTGCCGCACCGATGAGCATCGGCGGCATGACATCGAAGAGCTTGTTCAGTATCGAAAATGTGAACGCCAGGGTGACGCGCTTCCGATAGAGTCGCGTC
>JAGWBD010000090.1 GCA_021296065.1 Anaerolineae bacterium | reverse complement strand
AGGACGTCGAGGACCTGATTCGCGACCTGGAACAGGCGCTGGCGCGGCTGTAACCGGGCTAACCGGTCTGCAGACCGTCAACCAGGTCCGCAAACAGGTCTCCGATTGCCGGGCCCAACAGGGCCAGAATCACAATCACGACGACAGCAACCAGCACCAGAATAAGCGCGTATTCGACCAGGCCCTGACCTTCATCCGGAATTTTGGGTGGCATGCCGCTGGCTCCTTTCTCAGGCGGGGACCGGTTCGTCCGGCTGCAGGATGCGTGAGATTTCCTGGATGGATGGCTCGGCCTGATGCAGGTGATTGGGCCAGCTGGCGCGCAGGCCGGGCAAGGTATTGCGATGGTAGTTTATCGTGGCGTCGGGGTCCTTGAGCACGTTCCCCGTGAGGATGCCGACCACGCTCTCGTCCGGACCGATGACGCCTGCCATGGCCAGTTTGCGCGCCCCGGCGAGTGAACAGGCCGAGGCTGGTTCGCAGCCAATCCCCTGGGCGTCGATACGCGCCTTGGCGTCCATGATTTCCTGATCGCTGACTTCCTCGACCACGCCTTCGGTCAGTGGATGGTGCGAGCGGCCTTTTTCCAGTTGACCGGGTTGACAATCTTGATCGCCGTGGCAATCGTGTTGGCCTGCAAGGCTTCAAAGCGATCAAAGCCACTGCGCCAGGCGCGATAGAGCGGGTTGGCGCCCTCCGCCTGGATGATGGCGACGCGCGGCACGCGGTCGATCAGTCCCAGTTCCAGTAGCTCGTGAAGCGCCTTGCCAAAGGCGGCGCTGTTGCCGAGGTTGCCACCCGGGAAAACGATCCAGTCCGGCACCTGCCAGCCCAGTTGTTGAATCGCTTCAAAGACGATGCTCTTTTGTCCTTCCAGGCGGAAGGGATTGACCGAGTTGAGGACATAAATACCCAGTTCTTCACTGATTTTGCGCACCAGTTCAAGGTTTCGGTCAAAGTCGGCGGAGACCTGAATGCAGGTTGCGCCGTAGGCGATCGCCTGGGCCAGCTTGCCGAGGGCGATCTCCCGGTTCTCAAAGAAAACGATTCCTTCCAGGCCCGCCAGGGCCGCATAGGATGCCAGCGAGGCGGAGGTGTTGCCGGTTGAGGCGCAGGCAATGCGTTGCATGCCCAGCAGGCGCGCCTGGGTAACGCCGCCGGTCATGCCACGGTCCTTGAAGGAACCGGTCGGATTTTCCCCTTCTTGCTAGAGCCACAGCTTGCCCAGCCCGGCCCAGGCCGCCAACTTTGGACTGGGGTAGAGGTTGGTGTTGCCTTCCGGCCGGGTGAAAATCTGGTCGTCGGCCAGATCGGGATAGATCAATTCGCGATAGCGCCAGACGCCGCTGTTGCAGGGCGGTTCCAGCGATCCCAGGCGTTGGTCGAAGGTGTCGCGGGAGACGGACTTGCGCAGGCCATGCAGGTCATGCTGTACGTCCAGCAAACCTCCACAGGTGATACAGGTGTAGGCGACCTGATCAACCGGGTATTGACGGTCGCAGTCCATGCATTGCAGGATACTCTGCATTGGCGGTACCGTTGACGGGTGGGCGCGGGCACAGGATAACAGGTTAGATGGCGTTTGTCAGGGCATACGCACCAGGCACGATAGCCAACCTCGGCCCCTGCTTCGACATTCTTGGCATGGCGATAAAGGGCGCCGGCGACGTCGTCGACGTGGCGCTGCGCCCCGAGCCTGGCGTAAGTCTGCTTTCCGTCAGCGGCGATGACGGGCGCTTGCCGTGCGAGAGCGAGCGGAACACGGCGACCGTCGCGGCTGCGGCTGTGCTGCGCCAGGCGGGCGTGGATATGGGGCTGGACATCCACCTGCACAAGGGGCTGCCGCTAAACAGCGGCCTGGGCAGCAGCGCCGCCAGCGCCGTGGCGGCGGCCCTTGCGACCAACGCCTGCCTTGGGGATGCACTGCCGCGCGAGGAATTATTGCCTGCCTGTCTGGAAGCGGAGGCCATTGTCAGTGGCTGGCACGCGGACAACATTGCTCCGTCGCTGCTGGGCGGCATCCGCCTGATCGCCGGCACGGAGGCGGGTCAGATTCACAGTCTGCCGGTGCCGGACAATTTGCACCTTGCATTGGTCACGCCAGGCGTGGACGTGCCGACAAGGCTTGCGCGCGAAGTGCTGCCGACCCACGTCACGCTGGCGCAAATGGTCGCCCAAACGTCGGCAGCCGCGCGCCTGGTTGCGGCGCTGTTTACCGCGGACCTGACTGTGCTGGCGCAGGCGATGGAGGCGGACGGGGTGGTGGAACCCGCCCGCTCGGGCCTGATGCCCATGCTGCCAGAAGCGCGTCTGGCCGCACGCGCTGCCGGCGGAATGGGGCTCTTCGTCAGTGGCGCCGGTCCGACGCTCTGCGCGGTCTGCGAGACTGAAGACCGGGCAAGGGAAGTTGTAGTGGCGCTGCGGGCCGTTTATCAGGAGGCGGACATCCCCTGTGAAGCCCGTGCGACACAGGTAGACCCGGCGGGCGCGCGTCTGCTTTAATCCACATTGTGAAATTCGTAGCAACAGGCTATACTGCGGGCAGTTAACGCAGGTAGATACCGGTTACCGGCGCACATGGTCGCTCAGGTCCAGAATTTCATCAACGGGGAATGGTGCCGGGCCAGCGATGGCAGGACCTTTGCCAGCCTCAACCCGGCGAATGAGAGCTGTGTTGCCGAGGTTGCAGCGGGTACCGTCGCCGACGTCGATGCCGCAGCGGCTGCAGCCAGGGCTGCTTTCCCGGCGTGGCGCAGGACACCCGCGCCGGCGCGCGGCGAGATTCTGTTTCGCGCTGCCCAACTGCTGTCAGAGCGCAAGGAAGAACTTTCCCGTCTGCTCACGAGTGAGATGGGCAAGGTCATCAGTGAAGCGCGGGGCGACGTGCAGGAAGCCATCGACATGGCCTGGTACATGGGCGGCGAGGGGCGCCGTCTTTTTGGTCACACGGCGCCGGTTGAAATGCCGGACAAATTTGGCATGGCGCTGCGCGAAGCGGTGGGCGTGGTCGGGTTGATCACCCCCTGGAATTTCCCGGTGGCCGTTCCCTCGTGGAAGTTGTTCCCGGCCCTGGTGGCCGGCAACACGGTCATTCTCAAGCCGGCCGAGGACGCGCCGGCGACGGCGGCCCTGTTTGTTCGGATCTGCGCGGAGGCGGGTCTTCCGCCGGGCGTGCTCAATCTGGTCTGCGGCGCGGGCGAGACCGGCGCGGCGCTGGTGGCGCATCCGGACGTGCGCGTCATTTCCTTCACAGGGTCGACGGAAACGGGCCTGCAGGTGTACCAGAGCGCCGCGCGCCTGGGCAAAAAGGTATCGCTGGAGATGGGCGGCAAGAACGCCATCATTGTGCTTGAGGATGCCGATCTGGACCTGGCGGCGCAGGCCATCACCTGGAGCGCCTTTGGCACGACCGGGCAACGCTGCACAGCAGCCAGCCGTCTGATTGTCCAGCGCGGCGTGCATAAACAACTGGCGGAAGCACTGGTGGAGAAGGCGCGCGCGCTGAAACTGGGCGACGGCCTGGACGAAAGTGTTGACGTAGGCCCATTGGTTAACGAGGCGGCCCTGTGCAAGGTCGAACGCAACATGGGCATTGCGCGGCAAGAGGGCGCAGGGATGTTAATCGGCGGCGCGCGGGCGGACCTGGGGCAGGGCTGGTTCTTTGAGCCGACGCTGCTGGACGGCGTTACCCGTGACATGCGTGTGGCCCGCGAAGAAATTTTCGGCCCCGTACTGGCGCTGATGACGGTGGACAGTATGGGCGAGGCAATCGAACTCAACAACGAGGTGCGCTACGGCCTGTCCAGCAGCATTTTCACGCGCGACGTGAACCGGGCCTTCAACGCCATGCGGGACCTGTCCAGCGGGATCGTATACATCAATCACGGCACAAGCGGCGCCGAAATTCAGTTTCCCTTCGGCGGGATTCGTGAGACGGGCAACGGCATGCGCGAGGCCGGCCAGGCGGGACTGGACAGTTTCACCGAATGGAAGACGGTCTACGTGGATTACAGTGGTCGCTTGCAACGGGCGCAAATTGATACCGAAGACTTGCTGGCGGAAACGGCCGCCGATGGGCGCGATTCGTGATGCCCGGAGGATTGCGGTAGATTATGCTGGACTGGGAGTCCAGCCACGCGTTGGCGCGGGCGCTAATGGTCGTGCATCCCGACGCGGACCTGGATTCTCTGGGTCTTGAGCAGTTGAACGCGTGGATCCTTGAACTTCCGGGCTTCGCGGACGACCCAAACCTGGTCAATGACGGGATTCTGACTGACGTACTGCGCGACTGGTATGAGGAGGTCACGCTGGATGGCGCAAACTGACCTGCGGGCATTGCAGGATACCGAGTACCCGGTGCCGGAAGAGTTACAGGCCAACATCGCAATCACCAGTCTGGACAAGATTTACAACTGGAGCCGCCGCTCATCGATGTGGCCGCTGCTGTTCGGGCTGGCCTGCTGCGCCATTGAGATGATCGGCACGGCCGCTTCCCGTTTCGACTTTTCGCGCTTCGGCTTCGAGGTGATGCGCGGAAGCCCGCGGCAGTCTGACCTGATGATTGTCTCCGGCACGGTGACCAAGAAAATGATCGTGCCCATCGTCCGGCTTTACAACCAGATGCCGGAGCCAAAGTACGTGCTGGCCATGGGCGCCTGCGCCAGCGGCGGCGGCCCCTTCAAGGAGGGCTACAACGTCGTCTCGGGAGTGGACAAGTATTTGCCGGTGGACGTTTACGTGCCGGGTTGCCCACCCACGCCGCAGGCCCTGCTTTTTGGCATGATCACACTGCAGAAAAAAATCGACGGCCAGTCGCTGGCCAACCTGGACGACGTGCCCTGGTACGGTGTCGGCCCTTCGGAACCCACGCCGGTGCCGGTGCTGGGACCGGACATCATCGATCCACGGCAGATGGAACTCATTCGCGAGCAGGCGCAACAGGCGGCGCTGGATGCGCCGATTGGTGCGCGCGAGTTGCCCGCATGGCTAAACCCCGCCGAATTGGCGCAGGAAGAGACTGCCGCCACAGAAACACAGGACGGCGCGGATGATGGCATCGACCCGGCAACCGCTGCGCGCATGCGCAGGCGCGAAGAAGCGATGGCGCGGCTGGCGGCGCGGCGCGCTGCGAAAGGCGGTTGAGCATGGACGCTGTGGCTGACAACAAGCAACTGGATATCAGCGCTTCGATCGAATTGCTCAGGGAACGCTGGCCCGACGCCATAAACCATGACAACCGGGACGGCTTCAGCGGCATTATCGTCGATCCCGCGCAGCTGGATGACGTCGCCCTCGCCATCAGGGACGAATTGGGATTTGACTATCTGTCCAGCGTGACTGGCGTGGACTACCTTGGCGTTTCTGACCACATGGAAGTCGTGTACCACGCCTACCGTACCGGCGGCGGCCCGGGGCTGGTATTCAAGGCGCAGACAGGCCGTGACGATCCGCGCGTGCCTTCGCTGGTCCCTGTGTGGCCGGGCGCCGATTTTCAGGAACGCGAGGCCTACGACCTGTATGGCATTCACTTTGAGGGCCATCCCAATTTGCGACGCATCCTATTGTGGGACGGCTTTGACGGTCACCCGATGCGCAAGGACTGGCAGGAAGCCTACTACGAAGAGGAACACAAGCCCTTCGACAGCCGCTGGCCGGGCGGTCAGGTGTATCGCGCCGAGGAAAAGAACGTCTTCGGCAAGAACGTAAAATATCCGGATGACTTTGACCTTGGCCGACTGAACGACGTGTCGGAGTCGGAACTGTATCAAGGCCTCGGTCTTGGGGTGGACGTGCAGGCGCTGGACAGCGACGGCCTGCGCACGGACCGCCTGGTGGTCAATCTGGGGCCGCATCACCCCAGCACACATGGCGTCTTCCGCATGGTGGTGACGCTGGACGGTGAGACGATCGCCTCGCTGGACCCGGTGATGGGATACCTGCATCGCAATCACGAAAAAATTGGCGAACGCAACTCATTCCTGCACAACATGCCCTTCACGGACCGCCTCGACTACATCTCCAGCATGAGCAATAACCTGGGTTATGCCCTGGCCGTTGAGCAGTTGCTGTCCCAGGGCGCGCGTTACTCACCGCCCAGCTATCGCGCGGAGTGTCTGCGCGTGCTGATGGTGGAGTTGACGCGCATCGTCAATCACCTGTGGTCGCTGGGATTTCTACTTAACGATCTGGGAGCCTTCTTCACTCCCATGCTCTACGCGAACAATGAACGCGAAAAGATCCTCGATTTCTTTGAGGCGACGGCCGGCAGCCGCCTGATGTGCAATTACATGCGTTTTGCCGGCGTTTATCGCGACTTGCCGGAGCGCATTCGCAGCGTGGCCAACCTGGTCAACGACAAGGTGCGCGACTACAACACCATGGACTACCTCACCGAGATGGTGAACGAGCGCCTGCCACGCTTCCTTGATGAATACGACACCTTGCTGACTCGGAATGAGATTTTGCGTGAGCGGACTGTTGGCGTCGGCGTGCTGCTGGCAGAGGACGCCATCGCGCTGAGCACCTGTGGGCCCTTGCTGCGCGCCAGCGGCGTGCCCTACGACGTCCGACGCGCGGAGCCATACAGCATCTATCCGGAACTGGACTTCGACATTCCCACCGGCATGAACGGCGACATTTACGACCGCTATCTGGTGCGTTTTCAGGAGATGCGCGAGAGCGTGCGCATTTTGAAGCAGATCCTGCCGCGTCTGGAGCAGACCCAGGGTCATGAAGTCGTGACCAAAGTTCGTCACA
>JAGWBD010000022.1 GCA_021296065.1 Anaerolineae bacterium | reverse complement strand
GTGAATGCCGTGAGAAGGCGGGCAAATTTCTGCTGGAGATTTCTACCCTGCGCTTGCTCCGCCAAATCAATGAGTTCGCAGGCCAAGTCCGTTTCTATTGTCCGGCAAATGTCAAGCAGCCCGTCTTCGTAGTTGGTCTTGAGGCTTTTTAATTTGCCAAGGTATCTCTCACATGTTGCGGCAGCGTCGGCATCTTTTATTCCCTCCAAGAATTGCCGGGCTTTTGTCTCACCCAAGATGGTCTTGACAAGAATATCTGCACTCGTTACCAACTGATGGTAGTCGATTACATTGGCGCTGTTCTTGGAATTGATATCCGTTAGCAGGAATCCGAACGAGGAACTACTAGCTAATCCGTGCTCTCTTTCGTGAGCAGCTTTTCTCAAAGGATAAATCAGACGCCCAAATCCTTCGATCAATTCCTCAAAGCGCCTGCGAACCTTTTCATCCAATTCCCCAGGCAGTGGTGGCACAGATGAACTCCTCTGTCGGCGTTGTGATGGGCCCGTCCGGCGCGGCGGACGGGCGACTGTGCAGCGTATGCAGTTCGTTAAGCGGGCGTTGAGATTATATCACAGTCACAACAGCCGACCCTGCGCATCCCGCTCCTCGCGGGCGCGGGGGGCCTGGCGGAAGGTGCCGTGCTCGGTCGGCATTTCCACCATTTTACCGTCGAGCAGGTCTTCGATGGTCAGGATTTGCAGGCGTGGGAAGCGGCCCCAGATCTCCGACTCGTAGTGGCCGGCGCTGATGGCCTCCTGCTGCATGGGACCCGTTGGCGGCTCCAGGGTGATGAAAACCGCTATTGCTGCCCCGCTCGCTTCGCCGCTCGCGGGATAAACACCCCCTTGCAAGCGCCCGCGCAGGTCGCCGATGTCGCGGCGACTCACCTTGCCGGACTTGACCTGCACGACGACGCGTTGCGCGCGCTTGTTCTCGTCGAGGAAGTGGATCACGCCGTCCACGCCGCCGTCGGCGCCTTTCTTTCCCCTGCGACTGCTGCCCGTTGAACCGAGTGGCCGCGCCCCGACGAGGGACAGGGCCCACCACTGGAACTGGTAGCGGCCGTCCTGCTCCTGTTCGGCGAGGTTGCGGGCGCCGGCGAGGTCCTGCGGCTCGCCGATGACGCGGTAGTCGCGGCCCGCGCGCAGATTGTGGCGGTCCTGCAGGCGGTACTTCATCAGGGCGACGCTGAGATGGGTGACGTCGATGCCGAGCCAGCGGCGCTCGAGTCCCTGGGCGGCGTCGATGGCGGTGCCGCAGCCGCAGAAGGGGTCGAGCACGACGTCGCCGGGGTTGCTGCTGGCGCGGATGATGCGCTCCAGCAGGGCGAGGGGCTTCTGCGTCGGGTAACCGAGGCGTTCCTTTGTTCCGACACGCACGCCGATTTCTGTCCAAACGCCTTCCATGATTTTTCCTGGAGCATCATTCAAGTAACGCTTTAGTGTAGGTTGCCCGCCTTTTTTCTTAGGCCAATGAATCATCCCAAGATTGTCAAGCAGATCCAGTTTCGTGTGAACGCCAAGTTCCCGCCATTCCTTTTCGGGTGGAAGATCAAGCCATTTCGGGAAAAGGCTGTGTCTTGGAAGAGCCCATGCTCTACCAGGGCTTGGTCGTATCCCTCTCCACGCTGCGTATGCTTCCGGACCACCGGGCCTTGCGCCCGTGATCGGATAGGCTTGATATGCGCCTCTTTCATCGGAGTATCTGAAGGACTGCTTTACGTATTCCTCGCTGTACTGTTCATACTGCGTGTTCCAAACCCACGTATCGCCTCCTGAGTACATGAGAAGCACATCATGGATTGCAGGCCACTGTTTTGCACCTAGGCTGTGTGAATGGGCATGGCGTTTCCAGATGATTTCGCTACGGAAGTTCCACTCGCCGAAGATGGTGTCCAGCACGAGCTTGAGGTAATGGCTGGCGGTCGGGTCGCAGTGGAGGTAGAGGCTGTCGCTCGGCCTGAGGACGCGGTGAAGTTCGGCCAGTCTGGCGGCCATCATCACCAGGTAGGCCGACATCTGGTTGCGGCCCAGCAGGCCAGTTTCGTCCTTCCCGCCGACCAGCGCGCCCAGCAGGCGCACCAAACGCTCGTCGGAGCCGGTCACCAGGTCGGCGTAGAGGTCTTCGGTGCCGCGGCCCCAGTGCCAGCTGTCCTCGAAGGCGGTGATCTGGGCGTCGCTGTCGCGGCCGCTTTCGTCGCGGAAGAGGACGTTGTAGCTGCGGTTGGAGTTGAAGGGCGGGTCGAGGTAGACGAGGTCGACGGAGGCGTCGGGGAAGTACGCGCGGTCGCGCAGCAGGGTCAGGTTGTCGCCGTAGAAGAGGGTGTTGGTGTGGGTCATGCGGGGTTCGCCAATATCTCAGCGGCCATCGGCACCGTACCAGTCCGCGCGGCGCAGGGAAGGTTCTTCCTTCACTTTCCAGTCCAGCGAAACGGCGTCGGCCAGGCGCAACTGCTCATCAAGGGTCAGCTGGCGCTGCTTGCCGATACGCATCAGCAGGCGCGCGACCAGGTCGTTGTCGTATTGTCTGGTGATTTCTTCCGTCAGATTCCTGATGAGCGAATCCAGATGCGCGACGCGCTCTGCCAGCTGCCGCGGCAGGTCCGGTTCGATCAGGCCGGCGTCAGCCATGCGATGCCATCCATCAACGATCTCAATCAAATCGGCAGCGTAGTCTACAAGTCTTGCTGCGCCGATCAGCTCCAGTTCGTTGAAAGCAGCAAGCAGGCCGAATTCCCTCGTCCAGTTTTCAAAGGCCAGGGCCGCTTCATCATCCTGCCCGGCCCGACGCACGAAGTCCACGAACAACTGCCATAGTTCGGCCATATTCCCAACCGAGCCAATGTATTTCTCGAAAGCGGATATTTCTGTCGCAGTAAACTTCTTTGGCCTGAGGGTTGGGCGTGTGATTTGCCTGGCTGTTTCGGACAGCCACTCCCCGAACTGTGTCGGTGGCTCAACACCCTGGGTCACTGGTGGCATCACCATCATCAGACTCCCCGTCCCGACAGCGGACAGATTCCATTGTACACGCTGAAGGTCTGCCTGCGGGTTGCTACAGTCGCTGCAGATGCTGGCCGCCGTCGACGTTGATCACCTCGCCGGTGCTGAAGGGGAAATGGCCCTCGACGATGGCGAGGCAGGCGCGGGCCACGTCCTCGGGCAGGCCGAGGCGGCGAATGGGCGTCAGGCCCTCGGCCACGAGGCGTTGGTAGCGCTCCAGCACCACGGCAGTCATGTCGGTCTCGACGATGCCGGGGCGCAGCTCGTAGACGAGGATGCCCTGGTCGGCGAGGCGGTCGGCGAAGAGTTTGGTCATCATGCCCATGCCGGCCTTGGAGATGCAGTACTCGCCGCGGCTGGTGCTGGCGACGACGGCGCTCATCGAGCTGATGTTGATGATCGTGCCGCCGCGCTCCGCAGCCAGCATGTGGCGCGCGATGGCCTGGGTGAGGAAGAAGGGGCCGCGCAGGTTGACTCCCATCACCTCGTCGTAGCTGGCCTCGCTCATCTCAAGGATGTCGACGCGCTGGCGCGGGGCCATGCCGGCGTTGTTGACCAGCAGGTCGACCCCGCCCCAGGCGGCCAGCGACTCGCGCAGCAGGGTTGCGCGGCCGTCGGCGCTGGCGACGTCGGCTTGGATACTGCGGGCCTCGCCGCCGGAGTCCTCGATCTGCTGCACGCAGCTGGCGGCCGAGTCCGCGTCACTGCGGTAGTTGACCAGCACGCGCCAGTTGCGCGCGCCGAGGGCCGTGGCGATGCCGCGTCCGATGCCGCGTCCGGCGCCGGTGACGAGGGCGACGCGTGGCTGGTGCTGGCTGGCTGAAGTCATGCTTGCCTCCACCTGGCTGTCAGTCTCGTTGCGGTCATGGCTGGGGGCTTCCGGCAGTCGGTCACAGCAGCGACTCCGCCGTCTGCGGGCGCCCGTCCATTCACTGAGGTAGTGCCACAGGGCTTCCAACAGTTAATCGGTAAAACGACTCCGCCGTCCGCGGGCGCCCGTTCACTCATTAAGGTAGTGGCACAAGGCTTCCAAAAAGAAGTGGTCGCCCCACATGACGCTCTGGTTGACGCCGAGGTTGCGGCGCTCGTGGTACATGGCGCGGCGCAGGATGCCCTCGTGGCCGTCGTCCTCGTCGATCAGGAAGGGCGGCGCGCAAAGCGTGTAGATGATGCGGCGCGCCTTGCCGCCGTACAGTTGAGCGCGCAGCGGATCGGTGGTGAGTCGCGCCAGTTGCTGGAAGCCGCTGGCGGCGATGGCGGCGGCCGAGCTTTCGTGGGGGTGCCGCGGCTCGGGTTCGAGCCAGTCGTTGGGCGGGACGCCATAGGAGGGCGTGTGTTCCATGTAGCAGGCGGCGCAAGCTTCGGCGGTCTGCAGGAAGCGGGCGTCGCCGCTGAAGCGGTAGGCGGTGCCGAAGCCGTAGAGCGCCCAGGCAAGGCCGCGCGCCCAGATCGAATCGCCGCGCCAGCCCTGGTGGGTGCTCTGGCGCAGGAACTCGCCCGTTTCGGTGTCGAAGATGCCCTCGTGGGCCGTGCTGCCGTCGCCGCGCACGAGGTAGCGGCGGGTGGTGAGGCAGTGCTGGTTGACGCGGCGCAGCAGGTCGGCGTCACGGGTCTGGCGGGCGGCATAGTAGATGATGCCGACGTTCATCATGATGTCGATGAAGATGCTCTGCGGCCCGACGAAGGAGGGCAGGTAAGCGCCCTTCTCGCGGAAGCGCGAGCCGGCGGTCTGGCCGGCCTCGATGATCACGTGGCGCTGAAATTCCTCGTGGTCCTCGTCGTACCAGCGTTTCCAGCTGGACCAGAAGAGGAAGCCGAGATCATGGACGCTGGTGTCGGTGGCGCGGTGTTCGATCAGGCGGCAGTAATGGATGGCGCGTTCGCGAAACCAGGGGTCGCCGGTCTGCTGGTGGATGAGCCAGAGCTGGCCGGGCAGGAAGCCCTCGCACCAGTTGGTCCAGGCCTCGCCTTCGTGACTCCATTTGCCGTCTTCGGTGTAGAGCGGAAAGTAGTCCGGGTGGTTGCTGACGAGACGGCGCAACTGGCGCGCGGCGTAGCCAAGGGCGTTTTCGGCGCGCTCGCGCAATGGACTGGTCGTGGTCATCAGGCCTCCCCGAAACGTTGTACGAGCGAATACATGACGTCCGTGCCGAATTCCATGGAGGCGACCGGGATGCGTTCGTCTGCGGCGTGCAGGGCCGACATGAACTCGATCTCCGGCGGCAGGTCCATGGGCAGGTAGCCGTAACTCTGGATGCCGAGTTGGGAGAACCAGCGGCCGTCGGTGCCGGCGGGGGTGATGGCGGGCACGGGAATGGCGTCGGGGTCGGCCTGGCGCAGGATGTCGGCGAGGGTGTTGTAAAGGCCCATGTCAGGGTTTTCGGGCGAGACGCCCTTGCCGCCCATGCGCTGCAGTTCGAGTTCGACGTCAGGGCCCAGCAGATCGCGCAGTTCGGCGTGGACGCTGTCGCAGTCCTGGCCGGGCAGGATGCGCACGTCGAGGCGCAGGCGCACCTCGGAAGGGACGACGTTGCTCTTGTGGCCGCCCTCGACGATGGTGGCGTTGACGGTGTTGTGCAGCAGGGGCTCGAGCCAGCGGCCGAAGTCGCCGAGTTCGTCGAGCACCTGGTCGGTCTGCGCGGGGTCGAGCAGGCGCAGCAGGTGCTCGCCTTCGTCGGCGGGCAGCGGCCCGGCAAGGGCCTCGATCATCAGGCGCACACCGGGCGTGACGTGCACCGGCAGACGGTTCTGGTTGAGCACTTGCAGGGCGTGGCCCAGTTGGGCCATGGCGCCATCCCGCAGGGGCATGGAGCCGTGGCCGCCCGGGCCGCGGAAGATGGCCATGGTGCCACAGCCGGACTTCTCGGCGATCTGGACCGGATAGTACTTGCGGCCCTTGAGGTACGAGGTGTAGCCGCCGACCTCGCCGATGCCGAAGCGCACGCCTTCGAAGAGTTGCGGGTGTTCGTTGACGAGGTAACCGGCGCCGTAACGTCCGCCGACCTCCTCGTCGGCGAGGACCAGCAGCAGCACGTCGCCAGGGGGCGTGACCCTGTTTGCCCTGGCGCGCAGGCAGGCCGCGATCATCATGGCCACTCCGCCCTTCATGTCCAGTGTGCCGCGGCCCCAGACAAAGCCGTCGGCGATGGCGCCGCTGAAAGGCGGATGCGTCCACTGCTGGTCGGCGGCGGTGACGACGTCGACGTGGCCGTAGAGCAGCAGCGGCGGCGCCTGGCCCGCCCCCGGCAGACGCGCCAGCAGGTTGGGCCGCGCCTCGTCTTTGGCGATGATCCGGCAGTCGATGCCCTGCTCCGCCAGCAGGCCGGCGACGTACTGCACGCAGGCGGCCTCGTTGCCGGGGGGATTGGTGGTATCGAAGCGGATGAGCCGCTGCAGCAACTCGGCGGGGCGCTCGTGGATCGGCGTCATGCGCTTGGTCCTGGTATGATAGCGGGGATTTCAGTGTACAGTGGGGTTGTTGCGACCGCCAGGGATGGCGGCCACCTGATTCAGGGAGAGGAGCTTTGGATGGCACGGCAATATTCGACTGCGCCCGGCATGATTGTTGATGTGAGTAAAAGCTACGTGGCGCATTTTCATACCAGCCGAGGCGACTTCGACGTGCAGTTGTACGCGGCCGAAGCGCCGGTCACGGTCAACAACTTTGTATTTCTGGCCGGTGAAGGCTTTTACGATGGAGTCATCTTTCATCGCGTCATCAAAAATCCACCCTTCATGATTCAGGGGGGCGACCCCACCGGTAGCGGCCGTGGCGGACCGGGCTATCGCTTCCCGGACGAAGTGTCCGCACTGGAACTTAAGCATGATGGCCCGGGCGTGTTGAGCATGGCCAACGCCGGGCCCAACACCAATGGCTCGCAGTTCTTCATCACGCACGTCGCCACGCCGCACCTGGACGGCAAGCACGCCGTTTTCGGCCGGGTCAGCGGCGACGGCCTGCAGGTGGTCAACGCCGTCGAGCAGGGTGACGTGATCGAGACGCTGACGATCAGCGAGCTCGACTGAGGCAGGCACAGCCCTCCCGCAGAAGGGCAGGTATTTCCTGGGCGGAATGCCGGCCCGGGTCGCGCGGCGCTAGAGAATCTGGCTCAGGAAGAGTTTGGTGCGCGGGTGCTGGGCGCGCTCGAAGAAGTGCTCTGGCTCGCCCTGCTCGACGATGCGGCCCTCGTCCATAAAGAGGACGCGGTCGGCCACCTCACGCGCGAAACCCATCTCGTGCGTGACGACCAGCATGGTCATGCCGCTCAACGCCAGTTCCTTCATGACGTCCAGCACTTCCTTGATCATCTCGGGGTCGAGCGCCGAGGTGGGCTCGTCGAAGAGCATGATCTTGGGTTCCATGGCGAGGGCGCGGGCGATGGCGACGCGCTGCTGCTGGCCGCCGGAGAGCTGGCCGGGGTACTTGTGGGCCTGCTCGGGGATGCCGACGCGCTCCAGCAACTGCATGGCATCGTCCTCGACCTCGGCGCGCGGGCGGTGCCGCACGCGGATGGGGGCGAGGGTGATGTTCTGCATGGCCGTAAGGTGCGGGAAGAGGTTGAATTGCTGGAAGACCATACCGATCTCGCGGCGGATGGCGGCGATGTTGCGCACGTCGTGGCCCAGCTCCATGCCGTCGACGAGGATCTGCCCTTCCTGGTGTTCCTCAAGGCGGTTGATGCAGCGGATGAGGGTCGACTTGCCGGAGCCGGAAGGGCCAATGATGACGACCACCTCCTGCGGCGCGACGCTCACGTTGATGTCGCGCAGGACGTGAAACTCGCCGAACCACTTGTTCATGTCGCGGCAGATGATGATGGGCTCCTCATCCGTCTGGCTGATAGTGGTCCCCTGGCTCATCGGGTTGCTGTCGGCACTGGCCATGGCATTCCTCCCTGGTGGTTCAGGCGCGGGCGGCGCCGGAGCCGCTGGCCTCGATGCGGCGGCTGACGTTGGACATGACGGAACTGAAGATGAAATAGATGATGGCGATGAAGATATAGGTCTCGCGGCGCAGGCCCTGGAATTCCGTCTGCGAGGCGATCAGGTTGGCGACGCCGGTGAGGTCGATCAGTCCGACGATGGTCACCAGCGAGGTGTCCTTGAAGAGCGAGATGAACTGGCCGACGAGCGCGGGAATGACAGCGCGCAGGGCCTGCGGCAGGGTGATGTGCAGGGTGATACGCCAGCCGGGCAGGCCAAGGGCGCGGGCGGCTTCCACCTGGCCCGTGGGCAGACTCTGGAGGCCGCCGCGCACGTCTTCCGCGAGGTAGGCGGCGCTGAAGAGGATCAGGGCTACCATGACGCGGTAAGGTGCGTTGTCCGGCCCGCTGAGGCTGGGCAGCACAAACTGCACCAGCAACATCGACATGAATAGCAGGGTGATGAGCGGTACGCCGCGGAAGACCTCAATGTAGAGGGTAGAGGCCGCGCTGACGACGGGCAGGGTGCTGCGGCGCCCGAGGGCCAGCAGAATGCCGATCGGGAAGGCGACCACCAGCGCGACGACGGTGAGCACAAGGGTGAGCAGCAGGCCGCCCCAAAGTTGCGGGTCGCTCAGGGTGAGGAAGGGGCCGCTGCTGACCCCGATGATTAGCAGGAAGGCCAGCGGGATGGTAACCAGCCAGAGCCAGACAGCGCTGCGCCGCAGGCGACGCAGCGGCACTTCCTGATCGCTGTCGCGGCGTTCCAGCCATCGTGATGCAAAGTAGGCCGCAGCCATGACGGCGGTAAACAGGGCCAGGCCCAGATTGAGTTGATCGAGGAAGGGGCCGAGCATGAGGCTGAGAAAATCGGCCAGCGGGCGCTCGCCCCGGTACTGGTGGTCGATAATGCCCAGCATGGGCAGGTCGGCGCCGCCGGCGTCGCGCGGTCGGCCGCCCTCAACGAGCAGGCGGTCGGTGGCGCGCATGTACTGGAAGACGCGTTCGCCCTCGCGAATGAAGCTGCGGTCGAAGACGGGATAGAGGCCGCTGGCGCTCAGCAGCGCGATGCTGTCATCGTTGTCGGGGACGCGCTTTTCCAGCACGTACCAGCCTTCCTGCGGCAGCGTCAGACGCAGTTCCTCGCCTGGCGCGATGGTCCCGTTGACGATTTCCGCGTCCGTGTCACCACTGCGCAGGGTGAGCGATAGCGGGTGGGCGCCGACCTCGTAGCTGGTATGGACGGGCGGCGGCACTGCAGTGTTTTCCAGTTCCGCCTCGCGGGCCGCGCGCTGCCGCTCCGTCAGGCGGTCACCGGCCAGCTCCTGCCGGACAGTCTCCAGGCGCTGTTCGCTGGCGAGGCGGTTGGCGGCGGCGTTGCGCAGGGTATTGGCCATGCCATCGCTGAAACTGTTGAGACGCGCCAGTTGCGCGTCATCGGCGGGCGTGACGAGGCGAAAGACGATTTCCTCATCCGCGCCGGCGATGAAGGCGACGCGCTCGACGGGGCGGGCGGTGATGGAACCGCTGGTGACCTCGCGTTGGCCGGCGGCCAGCCAGGTGAGCGGCGGCGGGATGGCGCCGGCGATGAGCCAGGGGATGATGAAGAGGGCCAGCAGAACAGCGGCCAGAATCGCCCACAGGCGCAGGTGGATGCGCGACCAGGCGGCGAAATTCACACCGGCCAGCACGGCGATGAAGAGGAAGAGAATACTGATGCGCGGGTCCATGAAGGCTTCGACGCGGCCGACCAGGAACAGGCGCAGGTTGAAGGTGATGGAATACCAGTTGGCCGTGCCGATGCTCCAGGTGAGCAGTAAGGAGATGATGCCGATCAGGAAAAGCGCGCCGAGGAGCGTGAGCGCCGTATCCAGCGCCGAGCCGAAGAGATTGGCGCGCACCCAGGCCACGGGCCCAACTTCGGTGATCGGCGGCCTGCGCTCCGGCGGTTCGTCGAAATAGGCGATGTTGCGGTCGAGTCGCCGTGGGCGCTGCCTGCCCGCCATACCAGTCTCCATCAGCGCGTCACCAGTTGAAAGCGCCGGTTGACGGCGTTCATGAAGAGGGAAATCAACAGGCTCAGGGCCAGGAATGTGACCATGACCATCAGGAAGCCGGTGACCGACTGACCGGACTGGTTCATGATGGTTACCGTGGTGGTGAAGGTATCGGCATAGCCGATGCCGATAGCCAGACTCGAGTTCTTCGACAGGTTCAGGTACTGGTTGCCCAGGGGCGGGATGATGACGCGCAGCGCCTGGGGCAGGACAATTTTCTCCAGCAACTGCGCCTGGGAGAGGCCGAGGGCACGCCCGGCCTCAAGCTGGCCGTGGGGCACCGCCTGAATACCGGCGCGCACGATTTCGGCGATGAATGCCGAGGTGTAGATGACCAGTGCGATCAGCAGGGCCATCATTTCCGGCGTGAATTCAAGGCCGGTCAGGAAGCGGCCAAAACGATTCTGGGAAGGCATTTGCACCAGCAGCGGTTGCGTAAGGGTGCGCAACCGGTCTTCGGTGGAGAGCAGGCCAGCTTCCGCTGCGTCGGCGAGGGGTTGCAGGACGACCTCGCCACCCTGCTCGACGGGGATGTGGGTCGGCGGCGGCTCGAGGCCGACCAGCACCCAGCCCAGCGCGGCCGGCACCAGCAGGGCCAGCAGCATGAGACGTCCGCGCGCGTAGGGTCGGCCGGTATCTTCGGTGCGGCGGCCAAGCCAGATCCAGACGAAGCCGGCGATCAGGATGCCGAGACCGACGTAGGCGAACCAGGGCGCGAAGCGTCCGGTGGCCAGCAAATCGGGCATGACGAAGCCGCGGATGCTGATAAAAAAGGCCGGCAAGGTCTCCACCCGCAGGCTGGCCATGGGCAGCAGCCCATAGCCGAAGAGCAGGCTCGCCGCCAGGGCGCCGAGCCCCAGCCCGCGGGCGTTCGGGCGCACGCGCAGCGGCAGCAGGTTGCCACGCCCCAGCAGGAAAAGGTTGACGCTGACCAGCACCAGCACCAGCGTGGGAATTGTCAGGCCGGCGCCCGGTCGCCAGGGCCAGCCCGCGCCGCGCTCCCAGTGGCCCCAGGCGAGCAGTTCCGAGACCAGCAGCAGGGCGCCGAAGCCGTAACGCATGGCTTCGCGGCGACCGAAATCGGCCGAAGGCCTGTCGAGATAGCGCCACAGCATGAGACCGAGCAGTGCCCAGAGCACGATCCGCAGGGTAATGAAAGTCACCCCTTCGGCGGGAATGGTAATGGCATCCCGGATCTGGGGAAAGCTGAACATCACAATGAAGTACCAGACGAATATTTGCACCAGCAAGGGCGTGTTGCGCAGCAACTCCACGTAGGCGCGCGAGATGTTGCGGATGAGCCAGTTGGTGCTGAGCAGGAAGACGCCGACGAAAAGGCCCAGCACGGACGCCGCCACGAGGCCGATGCTGACGACGCGCAGAGTATTGATCAGGCCGACGACGAAGGCCTGACCGTAGGTGGAATCGCCGCTGTACCATTCCGGGCTTTCGCTGATGGCGAAGCCGGAGCGCAGATCGAGGAAGCCGAAGGTGGGGACGAGGCCCTTGGCGCGCAGCTGCCCGGCGGCGGTGTTGCCCAGCACCCAGAAGACAGTGATGGCCAGGATGACGAAGATGACCTGCCCCAGCACCTGCAGCACGCGCTGGTCGGCCAGGACGCGGCGCAGCCGGCTGCCTTGTGTTGGCAGGTTGCCTGGGGAAGTGTCGTCCGGCACGCGGTCAGCCCTTTATGATCGCGATGTTGCGGGCGCGCTAGCGGAATGGTGGCGCGTAGAGCAGACCACCATCCGTCCACAATGCATTTATACCGCGTTCCAGGTTAAATGGGGGTACACCCAGGTTGCGTTCGAAGATTTCGCCGTAATTGCCGACCTGGCGGATGACTTCCACCATGAAGCCGTTGGCGATGCCGAGGTAGGAGCCCGAGGCGTTCCCACTCTGACCCAGCAGCCTTTGAATGCCGGGGTTGTCGCTGTCGAGGAAGTCATCGACGTTGGCGCTGGTGATGCCATGTTCCTCGGCGGTGAAAAGGCCGTAGACCGTCCAGGCGATGATTTCGGCAAACTGCGGGTCGGATTGCGGCGAGAGCGGACCGAGCGGTTCCTTGCTGAGGGTGATATCCAGCAGCACGTGGGCGGCCGGGTCCGGTGCAGTGGCGTGCCGCGCCAGCAGCGCGGATTTGTCGCTGGTCCAGGCGTCACAGCGGCCGTCGAGGTAGGCCTGCCAGGTGGAGAAGGCATCGGGAAAGGTGAGAACGGTGATTTCAAGTCCGCGAGTCGCGACGGCGTCGCTGATGTTCAGCTCGGTCGTGGAACCCTGACCCACGCAAATCGAGCCGCCGTCGAGTCCCTCGATAGTGGAAATGCCGTAACCGACGCGGGTGCCGATTCCCTGACCATCGTAAAAGGTCGTGGGGCCAAAAATGGCGCCCCAGACGGCATCGCGGCTGAGCGTCCAGGTGGTGTTGCGGGACATCATGTCGATCTCGCCACCCTGCAGGGCAGCCTGACGTTCAGTGCCCACGAGGGGCCGGAAGGCGACTGCGTTGGCGTCGCCCAGCACTGCGGCCGCCACAGCGCGGCAGATGTCGATGTCAAAGCCCTGGTACTGACCGCTGCTGTTGACGGCGCCGAAGCCGACCAGTTGTGCGTTGGCGCCGCAGACCAGTTTGCCACGCTCCATGACGGCCTGCGTGACAGGCCCGGGGCCCCCGATGTCCTGCGCAACTGTGAAAAAGGCGGGGAACAACACAGTCAGCGGCAACAGGGATAGAAGCAGGCGTACCACCAGGCCCGGTGCGTCCCTTCCTGCCCGTTAGCGGAAGGGCGGCGCGTACAACAGGCCGCCGTCCGTCCACAGGGCATTTATTCCGCGTTCCAGGTCAAATGGCGGCACGCCCAGGTTGCGCTCGAAGATTTCGCCGTAATTGCCGATCTGACGGATGACTTCCACCATGAAGTCGTTGGCGATGCCGAGGTAGGAGCCCGAGGCGTTGCCATTCTGGCCCAGCAGCCTCTGAATGCCGGGGTCGTCGCTGGCAAGAAAGTCGTCGACGTTGGCGCTGGTGATGCCATGTTCCTCGGCGGTGAAGAGGCCGTAGACCGTCCATGCGATGATTTCGGCAAACTGCGGGTCGGATTGTGGTGAAAGCGGCGTGCCGGGTTCCTTGCTCAGCAGGATATCCAGCAGCACATGGGCTGAGGGGTCGCTGGAGGTGGCGTGCAGGCCGATGATGCTGGCCCGATTGGCCGTCCAGGCCTCGCAGCGGCCGTCCACATAGGCGAGGAAGGTGGAGGTCAGGTCGGGATAACCAAGGATGGCGATATCGAGGCCGCGCGCTGACGTGACGTCGGTTATATTCAGTTCGGTGGTCGTCCCGTGTTGCACGCAGATGGCAGCGCCGTCGAGTTCCTCGATGGTGGCGATGCCGTAGTCGGCGCGGGTGCCGATTCCCTGGCCATCGTAGAAAGTGGTGGGGCCGTAGATGACGCCCCAGGTCGTGTCACGGCTCAGGGTTCGCGTGGTGAGGCGCGAGATCAGATCGACCTCGCCGCCCTGAATGGCCGCCTGGCGTTCGACACCGCGCAGCGGGCGAAAGGTGATCGCGTCGGCATCGCCGAAAATCGCCACGGCGATGGCGCGACAGACGTCGATGTCGATGCCTTCGTAAATGCCGGCGTCGTCGATAGCGCCGAAGCCGGGGTATTCAAAGGGCACACCGCAATTCAGGTGGCCCCGGTTGAGAATGGTTTGCGTGAGAGGCCCCCGGACCCCGACGTCCTGTGCAAGGATGACGGCGCCCGGGAGCAGCACAACCAGCAGCAGCGTGGAAAGTATTGCGCGTGCCACTGCGTTTGGCGCGTCCTTTCGCTGTCTCTAGCGGAAGGGCGGGCCGTAGAGCAGACCACCGTCGGTCCAGAGGGCGTTGATGCCGCGACCAAGGTTGAAGGGCGGCACGCCGAGGTGACGATGGAAGATTTCACCGTAGTTACCCAGCTGGCGGATCACCGCGACCATGAAGTCGTTGGGGATGCCCAGGTAGGAACCGGAAGCGTTGTCGTTCTGGCCCAGCAGACGCTGGATGGTGGGATCGTCGCTGCCCAGGAAGTCATCGATGTTTTCGCTGGTAATGCCGGCTTCCTCGGCGTTGATCAGGCCGAAGACGGTCCAGGCCACGATATCAGCGAACTGCGGGTCGGACTGGGGTGAGAGCGGGCCAAGCGGCTCTTTGCTGAGCGTGACGTCCAGCACCATGTGCTGGCTGGGGTCGGCGGAGGTAGCGTGGAGGGCGGCGAGGCTGCTCTTGTCCGTCGTCCAGGCTTCACAGCGGCCGTCCAGATAGCCTTGCCAGGCGGCGGCGATGTCTGGCTGGGTCAGGATGGTGATATCCAGACCGCGCGCGGCCACCGCGTCGGAGATGTTGAGCTCGGTCGTCGTGCCCTGGGTGACGCAGATGGATGCGCCATCCAGCTCTTCCATCGTGGTGACGCCCAGGTCGACGCGGGTGCCGATGCCCTGGCCATCGTAGAAGGTGGTCGGGCCGAAGGTCGCGCCCCAGACCACGTCACGGCTGAGGGTCCAGGTGGTGTTGCGCGACATCACGTCGATTTCGCCACCCTGGATGGCTGCTTGACGTTCGGCGGCCGCCAGCGGGCGGAAGGAGATGGCGTTGGCATCGCCGAGCACGGCCGCAGCGACGGCGCGGCAGATGTCGATGTCAAAGCCCTCGAATTCACCGGCGTCATTGACGACGCCGAAGCCGGCGAGTTGCTGGTTGACGCCGCAGATCAACTCACCCCGTTCCATGATCCGCTGGGTGACCGGACCCAGGACGACGTCGTCCTGCGCGAGGACGCCGGCGCCGGAGACCAGCAACGACAGCAGAAGTACTACAGCCAACACTCTAGCCATGATTCCTGTCCTTTCCATACACGGACTTAAAGCACGCGACCGGTTAAGGGAACACGAGGCCTGACGCCCTGCTCCAACATACGCTGATGGGCATTTTACCATTCCCTTACGGGAACTCCAGAGTCAGGGCCTTGCAGGCCCGTCGCCTTTATTCCATCTTACCCGACGGCGACGGCCTCGCCGGCCAGATACTTTTCGAAGATGCCGCGGATCTCGCCCTCTTCGGCGTGACGACCCGTTTCCTTCTTCGAATACAGCAGGTCACCGTTCACCACAAACTCGAAGAGCCCGCCGCTGGCCGGAATGAGGTTCCAGGAGCGGACATGCGCCAGTAGTGCCTTGTCACCGAGCAAATCGGCCGCCAAACTGACAGCCTGGGGGGTGTAGTTTCAAGAGGCGCAGTAAGTCAGGGTGATGTCGAGCGTTCCGTTCTGCATCACAGCTCTCCTTTCCTTCAAAACGAGTCGAACAAACGCAAACGCTTCATGAAGACGTCGCAGGACGGCTTTCATAGCCTGCAGTATACATCCTTTGCGCCAAAGCGCGAATCACCTGGACTCTTCAGCGGCTGTCGCCATCCTGTTCGGTCAGCCAGGCGCGCAGGCGACGCTGCAGGTCGTCGCGCACGCGGGCAAAGGCCGCCAGGCGCTGCGCCTCGTCGCCCGGCGCCGCAGCCGGGTCCGGCAGGCTCCAGTGCAGGCGTTGCACCTGGCCGGGGAAGGCCGGGCAACTTTCCGCGGCGTGGTCACAGACCGTGATGACCGTGTCGAAGGGTTCCTGCAGGAACTCGTTCACGTGTTGCGAACGCTGGCCGCGGATATCCACGCCGATCTGCTCCATGGCGCGGATGGCGAGGGGGTTCACGGCGGAAGGCGCCACGCCGGCACTGCGCACGGTGACGCGCTCACGCGCGAGATGACGCAACAGCCCTTCAGCCATCTGCGAGCGGGCGGAATTGCCGGTACAGAGGATCAATACGTGGCGGCCGTCATCCATACCCTGACCTTTCACGACAGAAGAACCTGCGGACAGGCCGGCAGTATACCTCGCCCGGGCGGCGCCTCTTCTGTCAGCGAAGGTCTTGCCCCCCGGATGACTTGCCGATCTGCGGCGGGAATTACCCTCACCCCCAACCCTTTCCCGCTCAGTCGCGGGAGCCCTTCCCTCAGGGAGAGGGGAGCCCTTCCGTCCGTGGCGCGAACTGCCCTTTCCCGCCCCGGGGGACGGGAGCCCTCCCCCAACCCTTTTCCTACCAGGAAAGGAAGAGGGCGCCACGGTATGGCGCCCCTGCCTGTTGGGGCGATTTATCAAGTCGCCCGCCGCGCGCCGACCGGGCTCACTGGCTGCCGGGGTATACTGGGCCGCCGCTGCAACCCGGCAGGAATGTCATGGCCAAAACCCGCGTGCGCTACGTCTGTTCAGAGTGTGGCCGACAGAGCCCGTCGTGGTTCGGGCGCTGCCCGGGCTGCGGCGAGTTCAACACCATGGAGACGCAGGACGAGCCGGAGGGCCGGGCTGCCGCGGGCAGTGCCGGGCTCACGACCGGCAGCGCGCCACAGCGTCTGGGCGAGGTGGAGGGCGGGGACGGCGAGCGCATCCCGGTGCCGCTGGCGGAATTCAGCCGGGTGCTGGGCGGCGGCTTCGTCCCCGGCAGCATCACGCTCATCGGTGGCGAACCGGGCATCGGCAAGAGCACCCTGATTCTGCAACTGGGCGCGCTGCTGGCGGATGCCCTGGGCCCTGTGCTTTACGTCAGCGGCGAGGAGAGCGCGCGCCAGATCCGCATGCGTGCCGACCGCCTCGCCCTGCAGGCCGACGAGCTTTACCTGCTGACGGAAACGCAACTCGAGACGGTGCTGGCGCAGGTCGGGCGCATCGGGCCGCGCCTGCTTGTGATCGATTCAATCCAGACGATGCAGGGCGAGGCCAGCGGCTCCGCGCCGGGCAGCGTCAGCCAGGTGCGCGATTGCGCCGGCCGCCTGCAGGTCCTCGCCAAGGCCAGCGGCATCTGCGTCGTCCTGATCGGCCACGTCACGCGCGAGGGTAGCATTGCCGGGCCGCGCGTGCTGGAGCACCTGGTGGACACGGTGCTTTATATGGAAGGCGACCCCTTCCAGGCCTACCGCCTGTTGCGCTGCGTCAAGAACCGCTTCGGCGCTGCCAGTGAGGTGGGCGTCTTCGAGATGCAGGGTCGCGGCCTGATCGAGGTGCCCAACCCCAGCGAGGTCTTTCTGGCGGAACGCAGTTTTCGCGCGCCGGGCTCGGCCATCACGATCACGCTGGAAGGCACGCGTCCCCTGCTGGTGGAGCTGCAGGCCCTGGCCAGCCCCAGCGTCTTCAGCAACCCGCGGCGCACTCCCAACGGCGTCGACGCCAACCGCCTGCTGCTGATCAGCGCGGTGCTGGCCAAACGCGCAGGGCTGCGCCTGCAGGAGCAGGACCTCTTCGTCAACGTGATCGGCGGGCTGAAGGTGAGCGAACCGGCGGCGGACCTCGCGCTGGCGGCGGCGCTGGCCTCCAGCTTCCATGAGCTGCCGCTGCCGGCCGACCTGGTGTTAATTGGCGAACTGGGACTCGGTGGCGAGTTGCGCGCCGTCAGTCAGTCGGGGCCGCGGCTGCGCGAGGCGGCGCGGCTGGGCTTCAAACGCGCCCTGTTGCCGCGTCTGCGACGGCCGCTGCCGGATGCCCTGCCGGAACTGGAACTGCTGCAGGCGCGGGACCTGATGACAGCGCTGAAGCTGGCGGGGCTGACCGCAGGGCGTGCAGTCCAATCGCGTTGAATGGTCCTAATACCGCCCGCCCGGCGGCATTATGATACGCGTCTCATCACAGCATTTGCGTCAGGAGCGGCGCCTGTGAAATCTGCCTGGGTGTTGTCAGGCGCCATGTTCAGTTCCTATCTGGGCATTTCCATTCTGGCGCCGGTGTTGCCTCCCCTCATGAGAGAACTGGGCCTCAGCGAGTTGCAGGGCGGCCTGATCCTGACCGGCTCCTCCATCATGTGGGTCATCTTCAGCCCCTGGTGGGGCCGGCGCAGCGACCTTAGCGGGCGCAAGCCAGTCATTTTGCTGGGGCTGGGCGGCTACGCGCTGGGCGTGCTGAGCTTCGCCCTGGTGACGCAGGCGGGTCTGGACGGCGTCATCGTCAGCGCGACCGTGATCTGGTTGCTGCTGGTGGGCGCGCGCCTGATCGTGGGACTGCTTTTCTCGGCGGCGGGGCCGGCGGCCCAGGCCTACATCGCCGACGTCAGCACTGGCCAGCGGCGCGTGAGCGCGATGGGTATTCTGGCGGCTTCCAACGGCCTGGCCACCATTCTGGGCCCGGCGCTGGCCGCCCTGGTGGTGGGCTTTGGTCTGGCGGCGCCGATCTTCCTGTCGGCGATCACGCCGCTGCTGGGCATGCTGCTGGTGTGGCGCCTGCTGCCACCCGTGCCGGCGAAACTGAAGCGGGGCGAACGCGCGCCGACGCTGCGCATCACGGACCCGCGGCTGCTGCCGCTGCTGCTGATTGGCTTTTGCGTGATGAGCGGGCTGGCGGTGACGCAGTTCACCATCGGCTTTCTCTTCCAGGACCGTCTGGGTCTGAACGGCGTGGAAACGGCGCGCCTGGTGGGCCTGGCGGTGATGGCCAGCGGCGTGGCCCTGCTTTTCGCGCAGATGGTGTTGATCCAGGTCTTCCGTCTGACGCCCGTGACGCTGTTGCGTCTGGGCATCCCGCTGATGCTGATGGTCCTGACGCTGGCGGCCGACTTCGCCGCCATGACGCTGGCGCTGGTGCTGATGGGCCTTGCGGTGGGCATGGTCATGCCAGGCTTTCGTACGGCCATCACCTTCGTGGTCGAACCCCATGAGCAGGGCGCGGCGGCCGGCCTGGCGAATTCGGTGCCCGGCTACAGTTTCATCTTTGGGCCGCCGCTGGGCACCGCGCTCTATGGCGTGAACGCCTGGTCGCCCTACCTGCTGGCGTCGCTGTTCGTGGTGGCCGCCTTCGCCATGCTGACCCTGCACACGCGCGAGCGCGCGCCACAGCCGGCGACCTGATGCCATTTTTACAGTCCAATGGGCCAAATGGTCCTAATGCCGCCCTGCTGACAGGATTATGATAGCGACCATGCCATCGACCCCTTCCCGCCTTGACAACCAACAATCGATGAGACCTGCCTGGATTTTGTTTGGCGCCATGTTCTGCGCCAGTCTGGGCCATTCCGTGCTGGCGCCGGTGCTGCCCTCGCTGATGCGCGAACTGGGCCTGAGCGCGCTGCAGGGCGGGTTGATTCTGACCGTTTCGTCCACCGCCTGGGTCATCTGTTGCCCCTGGTGGGGCCGGCGCAGCGACGTGCGCGGGCGCAAGCCATTCATCATGCTGGGGCTGACGGGCCTGGGGCTGGGCGTCGGCCTGTTCGCCCTTGTCATGCATGCGGGCCTGGCCGGAGTCATCGTCAGTTCGACGCTGGTCTGGCTGTTGCTGGTGGGCGCGCGTGTGATCGTGGCCGCCCTGCATTCGGCCTCTGCCCCGGCCACGCAGGCCTACATCGCCGACGTCAGCAGCGGCCAGCGACGCACCCGCGCCATAGGCATCATGTCGTCTGCGAAGGGGCTGGGGACCATCCTGGGCCCGGCGCTGGGCGCCATTGTCGTGAGTTTCGGCCTGAGCCTGGTCGCGCCGATCATCGTGTCGGCGATCACGCCGCTGGTCGGCATGCTGCTGGTTTGGCGCCTGCTGCCGCAGACAGAGTCAACCCTGAAGCGGGGCGAACGCGCGCCGACGCTGACCGCCTTCGACCCACGCCTGCTGCCCCTGCTGATTATCAGCTTCTGCGCGATGATGGTGCCCGCGGTGGTGAATTTCACCCTCGGCTATATGGTGCAGGACCGCTTCGCGCTGGATGCCGTCGAGACCACGCGCCTGACAGGACTGGCGGTGATGGCCAGTGGCGCCGCGCTGTTCTTCACGCAGATCGTGTTGATACAGGTCTTTCGTCTGTCGCCGCTGAAGCTGCTGCGCCTGGGCATGCCGCTGGCGCTGCTCTCGCTCATGCTGTTGACTGTCGCTGCCGGTTCCCTGCAAGTGATTCTGGCGATGGCGCTGCTGGGCCTGGGCATCGGGATGGTGCAGCCGGGCTTCCGCAGCGCGGTCACCTTCGCCGTGGAGCCGCACGAGCAGGGCGCGGCGGCCGGCCTGGCGAGCTCGATTCCCGCCTACAGTTACATCATCGGCCCGGCGTTGGGTACGGCCCTGTACGGCATCAACCCGGTCTCGCCCTTCCTGCTGGAGTCGCTGGTGCTGCTGACCGGTATCGGGGTGCTGGTCCTGCATCCGCGAACCCGGGCCTTCCAGCCAGCGATCTGAGCCGTCTCGCTGCAGTCCAATTGAGTTGAATGGTCCTAATAACGCACTGCTGAAGAAACTATGATCCGCGCCATGGCCTCTCTGCCAACACAAGGCAACAGTCCCCTGTGAAAGTCGCCTGGATACTCTTCGCCGGCATGTTTTGCGCCAACATGGGTCATTCCGTACTGGCGCCGGTGTTGCCGCCGCTGATGCGCGAACTGGGTCTGAGCGCGCTGCAGGGCGGGCTGATTCTGACCGGCTCGTCCATCGTATGGGTCATCTTCTGCCCCTGGTGGGGCCGGCGCAGCGACGATCTGGGCCGCAAGCGGGTCATCATCATCGGGCTGGCAGGTTACGGGATGGGCGCGGTGCTCTTCGCCATCTTCGTGCAGGCTGGTCTGGACGGAGTCATCGCCAACGCGACGCTGGTATGGTTGTTGCTGGTGGGGTCGCGCATGCTCGTGGGCGGGATGTATGCTGCGGCCGCCCCGGCCTCCCAGGCCTACGTCGCCGACGTCAGCACAGGGCAGCAGCGCACGGCCGCGATGGGCATTGTGTCAGCGTCCAACGGTCTGGGCGGCATGCTGGGGCCGGCGCTGGGGGCGCTGGTCGTGGGTTTGGGGATGAGCATGGTGGCGCCGATCTTGATGTCGTCGCTGATGCCGCTGGTGGGCATGCTGCTGGTCTGGCGGCTGTTGCCGTCGATTCGCTCGCCGCTGAAGCGGGGCGAACGCGCGCCGGTCCTGAGCGTACTGGACGCGCGTCTGCTGCCCCTGATGATCATTGGCTTCTGCGCGATGCTGGTGCCGGCGGTGGTGCAGTTCACCCTTGGCTTTCTGGTGCAGGATCGCTTCGGGCTGGATGCGATCGAGACCGCAACCCGGACCGGGCTGGCGGTGACGGTCAGCGGGGTGGCCCTGTTCTTCGCCCAGATGGTGCTGGTGCAGTACCTGCACCTGCCGCCGCTGAAGCTGCTGCGCCTGGGCATGCCACTTGTGCTGGGCTCGCTGCTGCTGCTGGTTGACGTTGTCAGTTTTACGCAGGTGCTGCTGTCGATGGTGCTGCTGGGGCTGGGCGTCGGGATGGCCTTTCCGGCCTACCGCAGCGCGGTGACCTTCGCCGTGGAGCCGCATGAGCAGGGCGCGGCGGCCGGTCTGGCAAGCGCGATCCCCGGTTACAGTTACATCGTCGGGCCGGCGCTGGGCACCGCCCTCTATGGCCTGGCCTCCTTCCTGCCCTTCCTGTTGACTTCTGTGGTGATCGTGGCCGGCATTGGCGTGCTTTTCCTGCACCCGCGCACGCGGGCGCTGCAACCCGCCGTCTGATTCTGCGTCCCGCAGTCCAATTGCGGGGATTGGACCCAGGCCCTTCCAGGTAGAGACGCTATCATTGGCAGTATGTCAGCGCTGCGCCAAAATCCGTGAGACACGCCTGGATCCTGTTTGGCGCCCTGTTTAGCGCCAACATCGGCTACTCCGTGCTGGCCCCTGTGCTGCCCTCGCTGATGCGCCAGCTGGGTCTCAGCGAACTGCAGGGCGGCCTGATGCTGTCCATATCCTCCCTCGCGTGGATCTTTTTCAGCACCTGGTGGGGCCGCTACAGCGACAGTCGCGGGCGCAAACCGGTCGTCATCATCGGGTTGACGGGCTACGCTCTGGGGTCGGCTGTCTTTGCCCTGGTGATGCAGGCTTCCCTGGACGGCGTCTTCGCCAGCGTGATGCTGATCTGGCTGATGCTGGTGGGGTCTCGCCTGATTGTGGGCGCGTTGTTCTCGGCGGCCATCCCGGCCGCGCAGGCCTATATTGCAGACGTCAGCACGGGCCGGCAACGCACGAGCGCGATGGGCATCCTGACCTCGTCGGTCGGCCTCGGCAACATCCTGGGCCCGGCGCTGGGGGCGCTGGTGGTGAGTCTGGGCATGGGCCTGGTGGCGCCCCTCTTTCTGGCGGCGCTGAGCCCGCTGATTGGCGCGCTGCTGGTGTGGCGCCTGCTGCCGGCGGTGCGACCCGTCCTGGTGCAGGGCGAACGCGCGCCGAAGCTGAGAATGTTCGACGGGCGTTTGCTGCCTTTTCTCTTCGTCGGCTTCTGCGCCCTGCTGGTGATCTCGATGGTGCAATTCACCATCGGCTTTCTGGTGCAGGACCGCTTTGGGCTGGATGCCATCGAGACCACGCGCCAGACGGGGCTGGTGGTGATGGGCAGCGGCGCCGCCCTGTTGTTCACCCGCATGGTCCTGATCCCGATGTTTCGGCCGACGCCGATGAAACTCCTCTGGCTGGGGATGCCGCTGGTGGTGGGATCGCTGCTGCTGATGGCCATTGCCGCCAGCCTGGCGCAACTGTTTCTGGCGTTGGTGCTGATGGGCCTGGGCATCGGGATGGTGCAACCGGGATTCCGCAGCGCCATCACCCTGGTCGTCGAGCCGCGTGAGCAGGGCGCGGCGGCCGGTCTGGCGAGCGCCATGCCCGGTTATGGTTTCCTCGTCGGCCCCGCCATGGGCACCGGCCTCTACAGCGTGAACCCCTTCCTGCCCTTCGTCATTACCGCGCTGGTGGTGCTGGCTGGCATCGTCGTGCTGGTCATGCATCCGGCCACGCGGGCCGTGCAGCCCGCGACCTGAGCGTTTTCTTCGTCCCGACTCCCGAAATATCCTGATTCACCGCCAGCGCGGCGGTGGATTTCGACGCCGCTGCCATAGACCGGCGGGCCAGCCCAGCATCTTGGCGACATCGCCCGTGGCGCGAATCAGCGGCAGCAGCGGCAGGGCCAACAACCATCGCTTGCCGGAACGCAGTTGCCGGAGTCGCTGCAGCGGGCGCGCCAGGTAGGCCAGGCCCGCCAGCAGCAAGAGCAGCCACCAGAAGGGATGCAGCAGCGCGCCGGCGAGCAGCAGCAGGGGCAGGGCCAGCAGGTAGGCCGCGTAGCGGATGAGGTGACGCTTCGTCCACAGCCCGGCGAGGCCGTCGCCGCGGGCGTAGAGATAATACTGGCGGAAGAAGGCCGGCAGCGAGGGACGCGGCCGGAAGTGCGCGATGGCCTGCGGCGCGAAGACGAAGGGGCCGCCATGCTGAAGCAGCCGTAAGTCGAAGACCAGGTCCTCACAGTGATCGAGCCATTCGGGGTAGCCGCCGACGGCCCGCCAGGCTTCCTTGCGGAAGGCCACGCTGCGGCTGCTGGGCAGAAAGCGGCGCCCGTCGATTTCGCCGGCCAGCGGCAGGGTCGTCGCGCCGAGGGCCAGTTCGAAAGTGGTCTGCGGGTCGGCGCGGAAGAAACCGGCCACGGCGGCGACCTCCGGGTCCGCCAGCAGGGGATCGCCCAGCTGTTGCAGCCAGTCCGGCGCAAGACGCACGCCGGCATCGGTGACGGCAATGAGTTCGCCGCGGGCATTGTCGATGGCGAGGTTGCGGCCGCGGCTGATATTGCAGCCCGGCTCGCCCAGCAGGCGCAGCGGCAGGCGCTCCTGGTAGCGGTCGATGACGGCCAGCGTATCGTCCCGGCTGCCGCCATCGACGATGACGATCTCGTCCGGCGCGCGCGTTTGCCGCAGCAACGAGTCCAGCAGGGCGGGCAGGCTGGCGCCCTCGTTGCGCACGGTGAGGATGAGCGAGATCATGGCGCGAGTATACTCTCCATGGTTCCGGAACTGTGGCAGGGAGGTTGTCGATGTGTCGCAACATTCGCAGGCTGTACAACTGCGATCCGCCGGTGGATGCGGAAGAAGTGCGCGCCTCGGCGCTGCAGTACGTGCGCAAGGTCAGCGGCTATCGGGTACCCTCGCGCGTGAACGAGGCGGCCTTTGAGCGCGCGGTCGACGAGGTGGCCGCAGCGACGGAGCGACTACTCGGGTCGCTGGAGACGAAGGCCGCCCCCCGCAAACAACAATGGCCGGGGCGACGCGAAAGGCTTTGACAGCCAGGGCGTCACTCACTACCATCACACGACAGTTCCGGTTCAACAGGGAATAAACGATGGGTCGTATGGCGGGCAGGCGGGCGATTGTTACGGGAGGCGCGCAGGGGCTGGGACGGGCCACGGCCCTGCGCCTTGCCGAAGAGGGCGCGCAGTTGCTTGTCACCGACGTGAAGGCCGATGCGGTCAAGGCGGTGGCTGACGAAATCACGGCGGCGGGCGGCACAGCGCATGCCTTGCAGGCGGATGTCAGTCTGGCGGCCGACGCGGCACGCACGGTGGCGGCGGCTGTCGAGCATTTCGGCGGGCTGGACGTGCTGGTGAACAACGCCGGCGTCATGGGCTACGGGACGGTGGCGACGGCGACGGACGCGGACTGGGAACGCATCATCGGCATCAACCTGCGTGGCGTCTTTCTTTGTTCACGGGCGGCGATCCCGGTCATGGCGCAGGGCGGTGGCGGCAGCATCGTTTGCATTTCTTCCATATCAGGGCTGCTGGCGCAACCGGATCAGGCGATTTACAACGCCAGCAAGCACGGCGTCATCGGCCTGGTGCGCTGCATGGCGATGGACCATGCGCAGCAGGGCATCCGCGTCAACGCGGTCTGCCCGGGCATGATGCTCACGCCGATGCTGACGCATCTGCCGCAGGAGCAACTGGCGGGATATGCCCAGGCCAACATGCTCAAACGCGGCGGCGACCCCGCCGAGGTCGCGCAGCTGGTGCTCTTCCTCGCCAGCGACGAGGCGTCCTACATGACCGGCGCGGTGATCCCGGCCGACGGCGGCGAATCCGCAAAATAGCCGGACGCCGCCGCCCTTGCCCGACCCGCGCATCATCCACTGGTGACATGGCGGGCGACATAATATGTCGCCCCTACAACACCTGCCGCAGGGGCGAATGATCAATTCACCCGCGGCAACCCGCACATCACCCACTGCAGGGGCGAATGGTCAATTCGCCCGCAGCGACCCGCACACCCCCCACTGTAGGGGCGACATATTATGTCGCCCGCGGCAACCCGCACATCACCCACCGAATGGGTGATGCGTCTTTGACAGGCAGTGCCTCACTGGCTACCATCTGCGGTCTGATTAACGCTTCCGGAGAGGGTTATCGTGGGACGACTGGCGGGCAAGCGCGCGATTGTCACCGGCGCCGGCTCCGGGCTGGGCCGGGCGACCGCCCTGCTCTTCGCGGAACAGGGCGCGCGGGTGCTGGTCAGTGACGTCAACGCCGACACAGCCGCGGCGGTGGCGGCCGAAATTGCGACGGCGGGCGGCGAGGCGCATGCGCTGCAGGCGGACGTCAGCCAGGCGGCCGACGCGGAGCGCATGGTGGTGAGCGCCGTGGGGCACTTCGGCGGGCTGGACATACTGGTCAACAACGCCGGCGTCTTCCGTCAGGGCACGGTGGCGGAGGCCACGGACGCGGACTGGGACTTCATCATTGGCGTCAATCTCTACGGCGTCTTCGCCTGTTCGCGTGCCGCGATCCCGATCATGGCGCAGGGTGGCGGTGGCAGCATCGTGTGCGTCTCCTCCATTTCCGGCGTGATCGGGCAGGAACTCCAGCCGATCTACAACGCCAGCAAGCACGGCGTGATCGGCCTCGTGCGCTGCATGGCGATGGACCACGCGCCGCAGGGCATCCGCGTCAACGCGGTCTGCCCGGGCCTGATGCTCACGCCCATGCTGGCGCATTTCTCGGAAGCGGACCTGGTGGATGCTGCGGCCAAAAACATGTTAAACCGCGGCGGCGACCCCGCCGAGATCGCGCAGCTGGCGCTTTTCCTCGCCAGTGATGAGGCTTCCTACGTGACCGGTACCGCCATGCTGGCGGATGGCGGGGAGACCGCGCGCTGAAAGCGACTCCAGGCGTCCGGCGAACTGCCTGTGCCGCGACGCTGCACAAGACTGTTATTGAAAAGGATTAACGATGCGCGACGTGGCGTTCTGGCCCAAAAAATTTCTGGACGAGGTGGAGGGCGCGCGCGTGTCGCAGGGCGCGTTGTTGCACGCTGTTGGCGGGCCCAGTTTCGCCTACCGCACGCCGCAGGTGCTGGCCTGGATCGACCCCTATTTCTACGGTACGCCTGACGACTCCGTGCCCGACGCCTACCGCGCCGTGCCCATCTCCATCAAACCCGACGAGGTCGGCGCCGGCGACATCATCTTCTCGACGCACGACCACGTCGACCATTGCCACGAGGGCTCGCTGCTGCCGATGCTGACCAATACGGACGCCTTCTGCATCGCGCCGGCCTCCTCGGCCCGCCTGATGCGCGGCTTCGGCATCCCTGACGAACGCATCCGCGAGGTGAAGCCGGGCGACAGCATCAGCCATCTCGACCTGACGATTCGCGTTTACCCTTCCTACGACCCCAACGAGCCGCTGGCCGTCTCCTATATCCTGGATTCCGGCGGGACCAGCTTCTTCGTCTCGGGCGATACCTCCGACGGGCCGGCGCTTGCGGAAGTCGGCGAGCGCGAGGCGCCCGACTATGCGCTGCTGGCCTTCGGCCGCACCTGGTACATGGATGAGGCGGAGATGCTGCGCGTGGCCTCGATTCTGCGGCCCGGCACGCTGCTGCCCTTCCACTGGGAATTCTGGCGCAACCACACCGGCGACATCGTCAAATTCTTCGAGCTGTACTTCAGTCAGAAGCCGGATTTTGACGTGAAGATCCTGAGCATCGGCGACTCGTTGCACATGGGTGGCTGAGCAGGGGCGGGAAAGGACGGGGGAACCATGGGCATTACCATCGACCACGTGGCGCTGATGGTCAGCGACCTTGAGCGCGCGCGCGAATTCTATTGCGATCTGCTGGGCCTGGAGCTCGTCTCGCCGGAGGAACACAACGACGGTCCCATCTCCGCGATGGTGGCCATGGAGCGCGTCCACATGCGCGAATACCGGCTGCGCGCGCCGGGCGGCGTCAACGGCCACCGGCGCAGCGCGGAGCAGGGCTTCACCTTCGACCTGATCCAGTGGATCTCCCCCGAGAGCCCGGTTGGCCGCAGCCCCATTCATCACGTCCCCTCGGCGCACATCTGCTTTGGCGTGGAGGACGTGCCGGCGACCTACGAGAAGCTGCGCGCGGCGGGCGTCGAGATCGTCTCGCCGCCGGTGCGCTTTGAGGGCGAGGGCGAGTGGCACGTGCTCTTTTTCTACGACCCGGACGGCAACCTGCTGGAGCTGAACGAGATCGGCACGGGGCAGCAGTTGCCGCATGACTTTGACTGGACGGAGGCCTGATGGACGGGCTGGAGCAAGTAATGGAAATACCAGTTGCTGTTGTGGCCGTTGCCATCGTTGCGGCAATTGCCCTGTTTGTTCACCAGCGCAATCGCATCATCAATTTAAGGGAAAAGCGAGCCTTACAAGATGACAGCCTGAATGAAGCACAGGAAACGATTGAAAGAGGTCAACAGAAAGTCAGCAGCATAGAAGATGAACTTGCTCAAGCAAAGGAGAAAGTTACTCGCCTAGAGGCCGAGAAGGTTTCCAAGGATGATCTGTTAAGTAGTGTTCGTACTGATGTGGAACGTGAACGACAAGCGAAGGAAAGGGCGCAAAATCAAGT
>JAGWBD010000089.1 GCA_021296065.1 Anaerolineae bacterium | reverse complement strand
GGCGAATTGCTGACCAGCGTTTTTGGCAACGGTTACGGCGTATAGCCAGAAACTTTCCCTGTGTTAATGCAGAACGGGCCCACCCGGCCGTGTGTGCGCACTGTGTTGAACCTGCATTCGCAGGGCGGGCGCCTTTGGCCACGGTTCACTCCCAACCAGGTCAGGAATTCTCCGTTTCCATCCTGCGCCCGTTCGATTTGGTGTTGGCCCAAAACGTCATGGCGCCAGCACTCACAGGGCAGGCCCGGTTTCTGTATACCATGCCTACCCACTCGTCGCAATCAAGCGATTGCTTGACACGCCAATCGCGCCTGCCATAATTCGGCGGGGAACGTAAGTCCGGGGAGGGACGATGTCTGACAATCCGATGCGCGCCAGCCTTGCCGAACTGGTTGGTACTTTTGTTCTTGTTTTCATCGGATCCGGGGCAGTTGTGGTTGCGCGCCTCAATGGCGTGGTGGTTCCAGCGCTCGCCCATGGTCTGGTTCTGGCGGCCCTGATCTATACCTACGGTCACATTTCGGGCGGACAATTCAACTCCGCGGTCACCCTGAGTCTGTTCGTGGGTGGCAAACAGGATGGTGGTCAGACGCTGCGTTTCATCATCATGCAATTTATCGGCGCCATTCTGGCTGCTTGGGTGCTCTCAATTGTCATTCCTTACAACGACGTGGAATTCATGGCCGGCTTTCTGGGGGATAACGCATTCAATTTCGGCCAGACTACGGGCGTCCTCACGACGAATCATATCGGCCAGGCCCTGCTGCTTGAAGGTATCCTGACTTTCCTGCTGGTCAGCGCCGTCTACCAGGCGGCAGTATACGGCAAGGCCGGCAACATGGCCGGGCTTGCCATCGGCCTGACCTTGTGTGCGTGCATCCTCGCGGGAGGCGCACTGACAGGCGCGTCATTAAATCCGGCGCGCACGCTGGGCCCGGCCCTCGTCGCCGGTGATCTGAGCTATGTGCCGGCCTATCTGGTGGGCATCTTTGCCGGCGGCATCGTGGGCGGCCTGTTCCACTCCCGTGTGCTGGGCAGCCAGGAGGACTAGTCCGCCCCGTCGTCCTCCGGCAAATCAAGACGAATATGCAACTCTGCCAGTTGGTCCCCGGCCACCGCTGAAGGCGTTTGCGACATGACGTCCATCCCGGTCTGCGACTTGGGAAAGGCAATGACCTCGCGAATGTTTGGCTCGCCGGCCAGCAGGGCCATAACCCGGTCGATGCCCCAGGCGATGCCGCCGTGGGGAGGGACGCCGTATTCGAAGGCTTCCAGGACATGGCCGAATTGCTCGCGCGCCTCTTCCATGTCCTGGCCGATCAGCGGAAAGATCTTCTCCTGCAGGCCACGGTCGTGAATGCGGATGCTGCCGCCAGCCACCTCATAGCCATTGCAAATCATGTCGTATTGCGACCCGCGCGCGGAGCCAGGATCGCTGTCCAGCAAATGGACATCCTCGGGCATGGGCATTGTGAAGAGATGCTGGGACGGGTCCCAGCGCTGCCCTTCTTCATCCCACAGAAATTGCGGAAAGTCGACCACCCAGCAGAAGGCCAGAACGTCAGGATCTGCCAGATTGAGTTCGGCCGCAAGATGTCGACGCAAGACGTCCGTGATGTACCGGACGATCTCTCGCCGGTCCGACATGAAGAGCAAGAGGTCACCCGGCTGCGCGCCAACGCAATCGAATAGCGCGACCCGCTGTTCAATTGTGAAAAACTTGCCGATGGGCCCCTTTACTTCGCCCTGCGGATCGCTGTCCAACGCCATGTAGGCCAGGCCCTTGCCGCCAACGGTCCGCGCAAGGTCTTCCAGGCCGCGGGCGACGGCCCGCAACCGTGTTCCGCTCATGCCAGCCGCCATGCCCGGCACTCGCATGACCTTGACCGGTTTGCCGGCGGCGACATTGTCAACGAACACCTGGAAGGCGCAGCCACCCGCAATGTCGCTGACGTCCACGGCACACAGGTCATAGCGAAGGTCGGGCTTGTCACTGCCGTAGCGCTCCATGGCGACCTGGTAATTGATTCGCGGAAAAGGCGTTTGCAACAACCGGCGCTGCGGCGCAACCGCTTGCGCCAGTTCCGTCATGAGCTTTTCGTTAAGCGCCATGACGTCTTCCCGCTCCACGAAACTCATTTCCAGGTCCAGCTGGGTGAACTCCGGCTGGCGTTGACCGCGCAAATCTTCATCGCGAAAGCAGCGGGCAATCTGGAAGTAACGTTCGTAACCAGCCACCATTAGCATCTGTTTCAGTTGCTGCGGACTTTGCGGCAGGGCGTAGAATCGTCCTGGCTGCATCCTGCTGGGAACCAGAAAATCGCGCGCGCCTTCGGGCGTCGTTTTGAACAGAATGGGAGTTTCGATCTCAACGAAGCCACGCTCATCCAGCCAGTCCCGAATGAATTTCACCGCGCGATGCCGCAGCATCAGGTTGGCCTGCATGGCGGGCCGACGCAAATCAAGATAGCGATGCTTCATGCGAACGTTTTCGTCAATGCTGTCCTCGCGATTGATGTAAAAGGGCGGTGTTTTCGAGGGGTTGAGCAATTTGATGCTACTGGCCAGTACTTCCACATCGCCGGTGACCAGTTCGGCATTGGCGGTGCCTTCCGGGCGAATTCGGACACGACCACAGGCCTGCAACACGTATTCGCTGCGCGCCTGGCTGGCCAGTGCATGCGCTTCCGGCGCGTTTTCCATCTCCGCCACGACCTGACAAATGCCGGTGCGATCACGCAGGTCGATGAAAATCACGCCCCCCTGGTCGCGCCAACGATTCACCCAGCCCGCAAGGCTAACCTTCTGCCCGTCATGCTCCGGCCGCAGCTCGCCGCAGTTGATCGTCTTGAGCATGGATCTCTGCCTCTCCCGGCGTTGGATTCGCAAGGGGCAGGATAGCATGGCCGTTGGGGAAAATACACGGCGCATCCTGCTCCAGGGCCAGGGACTCCTGCGTGCTATACTGCGACCCATGTGGGAGCGACCCCTGAGCAAACGTCAACTGGGACTGCTGCTTGTGCTGGCTGGCAGCGCAGGGTTCATTGCTGTGCTTGCCATCGACATTCTGGATGCCGGCAGAGAAGGCGGCCTGGGTCCGGCGCAGTCACTGGCGTTGGGCGGCACGCTGCTGATTCTGCTGGTTGGCCTGTCTCTCCTGCCACTTGGGGACCGTCCGGCCTGACATGCCTGCGGAACGCCAGATTTTCTTCCCGTTCCTGTTTCGAATGCACAAGGCCCTCATGTGGGCCGCACTGCTCTTGCTTGCTGGCTACTTGCTGGTCTTCCTGTTCTATGCCGCCAACCTGATTCAGTTCCCCTTTGACTATGACCAGGGAGAGGGCTTCGAACTCGTCGACACATTGCTTTTCAGTCAGGGGCGCTGGCCATGGCAGAACGTCGAGGCCTACCCCTTTTACTCCAGCAATTATCCGCCACTGTTTCACTTGCTGGCTGTGCCCTTCGCCTGGCTCTTCGGACCTTCCTACGCTTATGGACGCTTGCTCGGGACGCTGGCGACCCTGATTGCTGCGGGCGCCATCGCTATTGCTGTTCGCAGGGATGGCGGCCCTGGACTGCTGGCGCCCGTTTCAGGGCTGGCGTTCATTGCCTCGAACACCATCTATCACATCGGCCCCTTAAACCGCCAGCACATGAGTATGGTCATGTTTGAAACTTTGGCGCTTGTCGTGTTGGCCAACCTGGGCAGCATCCGCGACTCTCGTCAGCGTCGCAAGGTGTTTTGGACAGGACTCGTACTGATTCTGGCGGCCGGTTATACCAAACAACTGGCCCTGGCCACTGCCCTGGCCGCCATGGTATTCCTGTTCATCCAACGCCCGTTGCGCGGCCTGCAATTTGCTGCGGCCATTGCGCTGATTGGCGGCGGCATCTTTCTCATGTTGACCTTCGCGACAGAGGGCCAGTGGTGGCTGCAGACCATCAGCGCCAACGTCAACCGCTACGATCCGCAACAGGCCCTGGGGTTGTTGCAACAATGGTTCGAATTGCACGGTTTCCTGGTCGTGCCGGCGTTGCTGTACCTCCTGTACGAACTGTACGTGGACCGGCTATCGATCTACAGCGTTTGGCTGGTCTCCGCATTGGTCATCGGCCTGCTCTCTGGCAAGTGGGGCGCCGGTGACAGCTATTTCAGCACGGCGATTGCGGCCACCTGCATTCTCGCAGGTGTCGGCAGCAGTCGTCTTCTGGCCTGGCTGTCCGAAAGACGTAATCTTCGAGCGGCCCCGGGTTTGCTACTCATCCCCCTGCTCTACCTGGGATACAGCAAGTCTGTACTCCACTTGCCAACACATTCGCCACCCTTTGATTCCATTGCCGCCCTTTTGGAAATCAGGCCCAATGCGCCCAATGGCTTTTACGATTCAGCGCGCAGCCGGGCAGGGGACTTTCCACCGGGTTATGCCGACATCGGCCACCTTACCAGCAGCGAAGACCTCCGCGCCGGAGAGGAGCTGGTGGCGATCGTGCGCGCTGTGGACGGGCCCGTGTTGAGCGAAGACGGCTCATTCGCACTTCTGGCGGGCAAGGACGAGGACACGAACCCCACGCAGTTGCTCAACCTGGCGAACAACGGCCTGTACAGGGGCGATGCCCTTTTGCAAATGCTGCGGGAGCAGGCCTTCGGGCTGATCATTCTGCGCGCAGGTTTCTTTCCTGGCACGGTGTTGCAAGCCATTGACGAGAATTATGGACCCGATCAGGTCATTTCCATGAACGGCTTTGACTATCGCCTCTATCGACCCAGGCCGGCGCAAGCCAAATGACCACTGCGCTCATTACCCATCCCCGCTTTGTGCAACACGAGTTGCCGGGGCATCCGGAATCGCCGGAACGCATGCGCGCTGTCTGGCGCAGCCTGGAACAGGCTGGCGTCAAGGACCGCATGAAGCGAATGACGGCTTTACCCGCCGATGACGAGGCTATTCTGCGTGCCCACAGCCCAGGCTATCTGGAGTTTCTGCAACGTGCCTCGCGCGACCATGCGCAGCAAATCGTGATGCTGGACCAGGACACCTGGCTGGCGCCAGGGTCGCTGGAAGTCGCCCGTCTGGCCGCCGGCGCCTGCCTGCAGGCCGTGGACGTTGTACTGGCCGGCGACGCGGACAATGCGTTGGTCGTCGCCCGGCCGCCGGGCCACCATGCCTGCCCGACAGCCGCGATGGGTTTCTGTCTGTTGGGCAACGTCGCCATGGCGGCCCTGCATGCCTGCGCCGCGTACGGGCTCGAACGTGTCCTGGTGGCGGACCTGGATGTGCATCACGGGAACGGCAGTCAGGACATTCTGTATCGTGATGAACGCGTTCGCTTTCTCTCCATTCACCAGTCGCCCCTGTATCCGGGCACCGGCGCCGCAGAGGAAACCGGCGCAGGACCGGGCAAGGGTTACACAGCCAACATCCCGCTGCGCGCCGGCCATGGCGACGCCACCTATCGGGCACTGTTTGCGTCGCTGCTCACACCTCTGGCGCGGCGCTGGCAACCGCAACTGATTCTGGTATCGCTTGGTTTCGATGCGCATCATGCTGACCCCCTGGCCAACATGCGATTGACACTGGCCGGCTATGACTGGATGGTCAAACAACTGCTGGACCTCGCTCAGGAATTGTGCGACGGCAGAATCATCTTCGCGCTGGAAGGCGGCTACCAGCTTGAGGTGTTGGCCCATGGAATGGGGAATCTGGCGCATCGATTCCTGGGCGAAAGCGCTTTCAGCGATCCCTTTTACAACAGCGACTTGCGCACACGATGCGATTCGCAGCTTGTGATTGATCGCATTTGCCAAATCCACGGGGTCTAAAAAAACTGGCCCTATTTCAAAGTTTCACGCAGCCGGGCAATGGCCTCCAGATGCCCCTGCAACACGTCAAGCCGATCCTGGTCCCGTATGGTCAAGGTGTCCAGTCGGCTGTAAACCGGAACGAGAACCTGCTGCCCGTATTGAGTAAGCCGAATGCTTTCCTGATTGGTGACCTCATGCAAGGCATCTCGCAGACCATCCTGCATCTGGCGGATTCGGGCGTCGAATTCCTCAAGCGTCTGCCGGCTTAATCGACGGTAACGCCGAAGGGCCAGGGCAGAGGCGATCAGCGCCAGTGGCGCGCCGACAATTACCGCCGGCAACGCCAAAGCTGCAGCACCTGCACCCAGGTCCGGGCCAGGTGCGCCAACGCCCAGCAGGGTAACCAGAGCCCCGCCCAGTGCGGCAAAAGATGCTGTCGCCAGATTGTTGATCCTTGTCAGACTTGAACTTCGCAATTCATCCAGTGCCGTCTCGCTGACGCCTGCTTCCAGTTCGGATCGGGCGAGCCGCAGGGCCTCCTGCAGGCTTTCACGCTGACTGGCGTAGACGCTGGCATCCAGCCCGGCAGGATCCTGTTCCAACAGGTCTGCCAGTTGCTGCAGGCGTTCGATGACGCCGCGCCAGTACACCCGACTCTGGTCCAGCAAGACGCTGACATAGGCGGAACCGAGCTGGTCCAGGTCCTGCAGAGTCCGCCCCACGACATCTTCCTGAAAGGCAGTCTGCAGGGTTGTCTGACGCCTGGCCCGTCCCAACTGGCGAAGAGAGAGATTTCGACCAAGAAATCGATGGCCGCGCAAGCGCAGGTCAGCAAATACCTGGTCACTCTTCCCCAGCGTTTCCTGCAAGTGTGCTTCCAGTCCCCTGGATTGCTGTTCCAGTTCAGCTTGCACATCATTTATCCGCGAACGGTCCGACTGCATCTCCGTCATCTGACGCCGAGTCCGGTCCAGCCAGACCTGCGTAATCCGTTCGTTGCGCCAGCAGTTTTTGCTGGGCTGGCGGCGCCCGGCGGATCAGACTCATGAGATGCGCGCGCAGCGCCGCCATCCCGTCCTCCCGACTTCGTTCGCCGCCCGCATTTGCCAGGCTGTGGCGTGCCGATACCATAAAGATCAGGGGTTCCAGGTTGAGCAATTCCCGCGCCTGGCGTTCGACAAAATGGCGAACTTCAGCCTGTTCCGCCGGCTCCAGCTGGTCAATCTGATTGATGACAATGACGATCTTCTTGCCATATTTCTGCGCCAGTTCAAGATAGTCCCGGCCGGCTTGCGCCAGCGCCCGTCGTGCCGAGATCACAAAGAGCACCAGATCGCTGCGGTGCAGGAACTCCAGGGCCAGGCGCTCGTGGGCACGAAACACAGAGCCGGTGCCCGGCGTGTCCACCAGAGCCACGCCCGGCGCGCCCGAACCGGGATGTACCCATTCACGCAGTCCATCGTCACGAACAATGGGTGAGCGACGGGGCTGATCCCCGTACAACACAATTTCGATCGCAGCCGTCGTAGGTGTAATGCCAACGGGCAGCAACGCTTCTCCCAGCAAGGCATTGACGAATGTCGACTTGCCTGCGTTAAATTCGCCAACCACCGTCACGAGAAAGAAGGAGTCGCGCAGGTCGCGCGCCACATCCTGCAGCCGCTGGCGGTCCTCCTGCGCTTCAGCGCCAAAATCGACCAGGCTGTCGGCGATTCCCTGCAGCAGCGCAATACCTTCCAGACGCAGGACGTCCAGCGCGCCGGTCATCCTTGCTTCAGGGACCGCCATCTTCCCTCCCGACGATTTGGCGCGCCTTGTTCAGCAAACCTTCCGAACCCAGCGAGGGCAGGTCCGCCTCGATCGCGTCCAGTTCACGTCTGGCTTCCTGTAGCCGGGTGCGCTGCGACTTGTGCAATTGAGTCTGGGCGCTGACCAGGCGCAACAGAGGCGCCACGGCGTCCCGGCGAAATTGCATAGTCCGCTCCAGCTGCTGACGTGTCACCTCTCGCAGCAGGTTCGTGTATTGCTCACGCAGGAGCAGCAGGCGCGCTTCCTGCGCCGCCGCGATGGCCTGGCCACGAAGTGGCAGGAAAAGCAGGCCACCGAGCGCGATGACCGGTGCAAGCAGCAACAGGACCAGAAATTCTGTCTCCGCCTTAAACACTTGACTGAGGAAAAAGACCATCACCAGCAGCAGGATTTCAAAGACCACCAGGTAGAGCCCGGTGTTGCGCAAATGGCGGTCCAGCGCCTCAACATCCGGCCAGTTTGCCTCCTGCAGCAGACTGTCAAGCCTGGCAGGCAGGACATCCAGCGTCCGACGATCGTACTCTTGTGGCAGGGCCAGATTGCCGATCATCTTTTGTTGAATGCCTGGCGCCAATGATTCCATTTCGCGGCGGGCGTAGGTCAACAGATCGTCCAGGTCCTGGATGTCCTGGCCCTCCAGATGTGGCCCGACACGGTCGCTGATGGCTTGCAGTTCACTCAATGGCGACAGCAAATGGGCCTCGGCAAATTGCCGCTCCACATAACTTCGACCGCTTCGCCGCGTCAGTCCGCCCAGGCCGATCAATACCAGGAAACCGCCACGCAGGAGATCCGGCTCGCGCCCTGCCGCATACAGGTATCGCAGCGCCTCATGGACCCTTGCGCCGGCATCCCCCATGTAATCGTCGACGTCGACGACAATTCTCTCAATGGCCGCCTCCTGGTCGCGGCGCTGCGCCAGCAATTGTTCCTCAATGTTGGCCGCAATGTTCTCGCAATTCATGGTTGCTGCCTGGTTGCTACGCAGGACGTCTTCGGCCTGGCGCAGGACGTTGCCTGTGATTTGCAGTGAGGTGCGCAACTTTTGCCGCAGCCGGTCTTCGTCCCCGAGTTGACCATCCACGTAACTGACGATGCGTTGCATGCCAGTGACGCGCCAGGCCTGTTCGTCCAGCGCACCGGCGCGCCAGGCTTCCAGCCCCATCCTGGCGGACAGCGGCCAGATTTCAGGTTCGCTTTCCATTGCGGCCCGGCATTCCTCGCGCACGAAATTCAATACGGTGCGCAATTCCTCCTCATTGAGCAGGTCAACCTGGTTGACAAGCACCTTGACTCGTGTGCCATAGCGTTTCATTTGCTGC
>JAGWBD010000088.1 GCA_021296065.1 Anaerolineae bacterium | reverse complement strand
CTTTTTGTTGTTATCGTGCAGGACTTCCATTTCGTTTGCTCGGCAGGAGAGTTGCGATGATGCTTCGGGGCCTGCGTGGCGCGACCACCGTGGACGAAAACAGCGCAGAAGCCATTCTGGACGCCACGCGCGAGTTGCTTGTTGCCATGATTGAGGCCAACGGAGTCAGGGAAAATGAGGTCGCCAGTATCTTTTTCTCCAGCACTTCGGACCTAACGGCGGCTTTTCCTGCCGGTGCCGCGCGTGACATTGGCTGGCAGACTGTGGCGCTAATGGGCACTCAGGAACTGGATGTGCCCCATGGACCGGATCGATGCATACGGGTGTTGATGCACTGGAACACGGTCAAGGGCATTACCAGTCTTCGACATTGTTTTCTGCATGGCGCCAAAGTGTTGCGGCCGGATTGGGCTGACGGGAAGTGAGCGAGGGCATGGAATCACGGTTGCCGGACGGTGAAAGCGGAGTTGTCACCGGCTTTCACTGTCGTCAGTTGACAGTTGTTGGACTAGGACTGATGGGCGGATCACTGGCGCTGGCGCTGCGGCGCCACGCCGGCAAGGTCGTTGGCGTAGAGATTGATCCCGCCGCCCGTCAGCTGGCGCTGGAACGCGGACTGGTCAATGAGGCAACCGGTGACCTGCGCGAAGGGGTGGCCGACGCTGACGTGGTCGTGTTGGCGGTGCCGGTCCGCAGCATTATTGACATGCTCGAACATCGGCTTGGAACCTATATGCGTTCCAATACGCTGTTACTGGACCTGGGCAGCACCAAACAGAGCATCAATCGGGCGATGCGTCACCTGCCCATTGGTATCCTCGCCATAGGCGGCCATCCGATGACGGGGCGCGAATCGAGCGGCGCCGGCGACAGCGATGCCGACATGTATCGAAGTCGGCCCTTTGTCCTGTGTCCCAACCGGCGCACCACGCCCTCGGCACTGCTGCGCGCTCGTGCGCTGGTTGAGGCGCTTGGCGCGATCCCCATCGAAATGGATGCGGAGCGACACGACCGGGTCGTCGCGGCAATCAGTCATCTACCGTATCTGTTGAGCACGGCTTTGGTGGCGACGGTGGCCAATGAGGGAGAAAACGACGAGGCCGTATGGGACCTGGCTGCCGGCGGTTTTCGTGATATGTCCCGCCTGGCCGGCAGTGATGTACGCATGATGGGCGACATTCTTAGCACCAATACCCAGGCGGTTGCCACGCTGCTGGCCATGTTTCGTATGCAACTGGCGCAACTGGAAGCCATGCTGATTTCCCGCGACGACCAGCGACTGACCGACACGTTGCGGCCCATCAGCGAATCGCGGCGGGAATGGACGGCGGGTAACGGAGCGCGTCATGCACAACCCTGATTCGACCAGCCTGCTGGTTCAGGCCTCTCAGGACCTGCGGGGAACGACCGCTGTCCCGGGCGACAAGTCCATTTCCCACCGCGCGGTCATGCTGGCGGCGCTCGCCGACGGGACTTCCGAAGTGCGTGGCTGGCTTGCGGCAGGTGACACTGAAGCGACCTTGCACAGTGTAAAGGCGTTGGGTGTGCATGTTGAACAACCGGCGCACGATGTCCTTCGCGTCCACGGTAGCGGCGGTTTGCAAGCAGCGGAAATGCCTCTGGATTTTGCCAATGCCGGCACCGGCATTCGCCTGATGACAGGCATCATGGTGGGTCAACCCTTCGCTTCGGTCCTGGACGGCAGCCACCAGCTGCGTCGACGGCCGATGAATCGAATCATCACGCCTCTGGCTCAGATGGGAGCCGACATCCACGGGGAAGAGGGCAGGGCGCCCTTGCGTATCCAACCCGCGGGGCTGCGGGGCATCCGCTACGAGATGCCTGTCGCCAGCGCCCAGGTAAAGAGCGCTGTCTTGCTGGCGGGGTTGTTTGCACGGGGTGAGACGACTGTGGTCGAACCGGGGCCAACCCGCGACCACAGTGAGTGCATGTTGCGCGCTGCCGGTGTTGACGTGCAAAGTGAAGGGGCAGTAGTCACCTTGTACCCGCCCCAAAGGCTGCAAGCGCTGGATTTCCACGTGCCTGGAGACTTTTCGTCCGCGGCCTTTCTCCTGGTGGCGGCGGCGACCACGCCGGTTAGCGAGATCCGATTGACAGGAATCAATCTCAATCCCACGCGCACCGGTCTGCTGGATGCCCTGCGCGGGATGGGTGCAGAAATCCAGGTCAGTGAGGCCAGCATGGAAGCCGGCGAACCGGCCGGTACGCTAACGGTGAAATACCGGCCTTTGTCCGGTATCGAAATCGGTGGGGACCTGGTCGTGCGCATGATTGACGAATTCCCTGCCCTGATGGTGGCCGCCCTCTGTGCTGAAGGCCGCACGACCGTGCGCGACGCAGGAGAGTTGCGGCTGAAGGAGACCGACCGCCTGTCGGTGATGACACAGGAGCTGCGACGACTGGGCGCACGCATTGACGAGCGGGAGGACGGGTTTGTCATTGAAGGCCCGCAGAAGCTGCAGGGCGCGGACGTGGACGGGCATGACGACCATCGCATTGCCATGAGCCTGACTCTGGCGGGCATGCTGGCACAAGGACAGACCAGGGTGCATGATGCGGCGTGCATCGCAGATTCCTTTCCCGGATTCGCGGAGACCATGCGTTCGCTTGGCGCCCGTGTGGTCAGTGGGCGGTGCGAGTGAAGTCGCAGGACGCCAACCTGCTATACTGCCCTGACAGGGAGGCACACGCTTGCAGCACAAGGTTGGCGTCATCGGGTGGCCGGTAGAGCATAGCGTTAGCCCGCAAATGCATAACGCCGCCCTGCGTGCGGCGCGTTTGGCGGACTGGAGTTACGAGCGCATTGCCATACCCCCGGACATCGTAGGCCACAGCCTGCGTACCTTGCGGGACGAAGGCGGCTTCATTGGATTAAATGTGACGGTGCCGCATAAACAGGCCGTTTTGCCGCACGTGCGACCGGATGAAGTCGCTTTGGCGCTGGGGGCGGTCAATACCATCGATTTCCGCGACAACAGCGCGACCAACACCGATCACATTGGCCTGATTGACGACCTGCATGCCTGCGGTGTGAACCTGGCGGGCGCCCGAACCCTGGTGCTGGGCGCAGGTGGTTCGGCGCGTGCGGCTGTCTATGGACTGAAGCAGGCCGGCGCGCATGTGACAGTCGTGAACCGCACCAAATCCCGGGCCAGCGCCATGCTGGCGCATCTCAGAAGGACCGCAGACATCACGGACGTCCCGCTGCTTCCGCTGGAGCAGGCCGCAAGCAAGGAACCGTCGCTGGTGGTGAACTGCACCTCTCTGGGCATGTGGCCAAATGAAGACAGCAGTCCATGGCCAGAATCCATCCCGTTTCCCACCGGCGCCACAGGATATGATCTGGTTTACCGACCGCGTCGCACCCGCTTCATGGAGCTGGTAGAGGCCAGTGGCGGTCGCGCCATCGGTGGGCTGGGCATGCTGGCGCGGCAGGGGGCGGCGTCCTTTGCGATCTGGACCGGTCTTCAGGCTGACGTTGATGTCATGATCAGGGCAGCCGAGGCAGCGCTACCTGCGGACAATGAGTCCTGACCTGGGGGAGTGAAGCCATGATCCGATACCTGACAGCGGGCGAAAGCCACGGTCCGCAAATTAACGCCATTGTGGATGGCGTACCAGCCGGGCTTGCACTTTCGGCGGAAGACGTCAATCGAGAACTGTTCAGGCGTCAGCAGGGATACGGGGCCGGCGGACGCATGAGTATCGAAAAAGACCGTGTGCAGATCAGCGCGGGCCGCATGAACGGGTTGACGACCGGCGCACCGATTGCCCTCACTGTCACCAATCGCGACTGGCGCAACTGGCGGGAACGGGATGTCAAGCCCTTGACCACGCCACGTCCGGGTCACGCGGACCTGACTGGCGCCATCAAATACGGCTATCGGGAGTTGCGGCTTTCACTGGAGCGCGCCAGCGCGCGCGAAACGACGATGCGCGTGGCGGTGGGCGCCATTTGCCGCCGTTTGCTGGAAGAGTTCGACATTTTCATCGGCGGTTACATCACAAGGATAGGCGCGGTTAACCTGGACCTGGCGCATGAATGGCCAGTCGACTATGAAGCGCGCTTCCGCGCTGCCGAGGCCACCGACGTCCGTTGCCCCGATGAGGGCGTCGCGGCTCGCATGCACCAGGAAATCCGTCAGGCAATCATCGACAAGGACACGCTGGGCGGCATCATGGAACTGGTGGCGTTGAACGTGCCGCCCGGGCTGGGCAGTTACGTGCAGCATGACCTCCGTCTGGATGCGCGGATCGTGGGCGCCATGGTCGGCATCCATGCGATGAAGGGTGCCGAAATAGGTACGGCCTTCGACAATTCGTCGAGGCGGGGGACGCAGGTGCACGATGAAATCGTGCTGGCGGATGACGGGGATTCACTGACACGTCGCAGCAACCGCGCCGGCGGAATCGAGGGAGGCATTTCAACCGGTGAGCCCATCGTTGCGCGGGTAGCCATGAAACCCATCTCCACCGTCCTGGGCGCCCTCGATTCGGTCAACCTTGCCAGTGGAGAGGCGGAAGCCACGACTTACGAACGCAGCGACTTCTGCGCCTTGCCGCGTGCCGTGCCGGTGGGTGAAGCGGTGCTGTCCATCGTTCTGGCGGACGCCTTGCTGGAGAAGCTGGGTGGAGACAGTGTTGGGGAAATGCGGCCACGTCTCAAGGACTTGCGGCGGGCGCGACTGAGCGATTTGCCGATGGATGACGTGCCCTGGCGTTTTGGCTATGAAGACTAACATCGTTCTTACCGGTTTCATGGGCAGTGGCAAGTCGACCGTAGGACGGCTGGTTGCCTCTACCTTGAAACGACAATTTGTCGATAGCGACGATGTAATTGTCGAGCGCGCCGGCAAGTCAATAGCGCAGATGTTTGCGGACGAGGGAGAAGAGGGCTTCCGCAGGCTGGAAAGCTGCGTATGCCGGCACCTTGCCAGGCAGGAAGACCTTGTCATTGCCTCCGGTGGCGGTGCGCTGCTGGATGAAGGCAATCGTTCCGTTCTGGAAGCGAGCGGGATCCTGATTTGTCTGCTGGCTTCACCGGCAAGTATCCGTGAGCGTCTGGCAACAGAAAGTGGGCGCCCTCTTTTCAACGGCAACTGGCAGGCGCTGTACGAAGACCGCCTGCCCGCTTACATCAGCATGCCGCACAGCATTGCAACGGATGCACTTACGCCGCCGGAAGTGGCGCAGAAAGTAGTGGAACTGTGGCGCGCATCCCGCTAAAGGGTCCCGGCGGCTGCTACGACATCCTCGTCGAGCCTGGTCTGCTTCAGCAAGGTGAGCGGTTGGAGACGGAATTCGGTCTTGGCGGCAGGGTGGCCGTAGGCACCACGGAAGTCATCGCCAGGTTGCATGGCCGTACCCTGGCGCAGCGGTTACCAGATGCCACGCTGGTGACCATGCCGGATGGTGAGGCGGGCAAGTCGCTGACGACGGTGGCGCAGCTATACAGCGACCTGGTCGCTGCCGGCCTGGACCGTCAGGCAACGCTGTTGGCGCTAGGTGGTGGTGTCGCCTGCGACACCTTTGGTTTCGCCGCCACAACATACCTGCGCGGCATCCGTCTGGTGATGGCACCTACCACCTTGTTGGCCATGGTCGACGCCAGTGTGGGGGGCAAGACAGGCGTCGACATTGCCGAGGGCAAAAATCTTGTGGGCACTTTTGCCCGACCGGCAGCAGTCCTCATGGACAGCGACGTGCTTGAGACTCTGCCCGACCGTGAATGGCGCAATGGCATTGCTGAAGTCCTCAAGCATGGGTTTCTCGCCGACGAACAATTGCTGGATCCGGCGCTACACTTGCGAGAAAATGCCCCGTCACTGGTCACTCGCGCCGTGCAGGTTAAGGTGGACCTGGTGCAGCGCGATCCCTTTGAAAAGAACGTACGCGCCTGGCTCAACCTAGGCCACACCTTCGCTCATGCGATCGAACTGGTCAGCGACTTTCGCTGGTCCCATGGAGAGGCGGTGGGCGCTGGACTGGTTGCAGCGGGGCGGCTTTCCCATGCGGCAGGTCTGTGTTCCGCCGCACTGACTGACAGAATCGAGGACTGTGTCGCCGGTGCAGGACTGCCGATACGTCTCGGCGGCCTGGATGCCGAAGAAATCTGTGCGGCCATGGCCACGGACAAAAAGCGTCGGGCCGGTCGCGTCCGTTTCGTGTTGTTGCGCGCACTGAACGACATCACTCTGGTCGATGACGTGCCCATGGAAACCGTGGTGGAGGTACTAAACGGGATGCAGGGCGTCCCGGTCCGGGAGAAAAACTCATGCTGAAAGGCCGCATCCTGTTGCTGCATGGACCGAACCTCAATTTGCTTGGCACGCGCGAGCCGGAGGTCTACGGTGACGTCACGCTTGACCGCATCAACGAGTTCGTCCATGCACATGCTGGCCGCCGCCGGACAGTTATGCAGACACATCAGTCCAATCATGAAGGCGCCCTGATCGACCGGCTGCATGCGGCCCGCGATGAAGTGGACGGGGCGATCATTAATGCCGGCGCTTTTGCCCACACCTCCCTTGCGCTGCGGGATGCCATCGTGGCGGTCGGTCTGCCCGTGGTTGAGGTCCACCTGTCCAACGTGTATGCGCGGGAAGCTTTCCGCCACCATTCCATGCTGGCGCCCGCCTGTGTTGGAGTCATTGCCGGCTTCGGTTGGCGCAGTTATCTACTGGCGATGGATGCCCTGTTGGGTCACCTGGGCCAGCTGGACCAGTAAACTTGTATCTCTTGACCAGGGATACACAGACATATCTGTAATAATGCACACAGGAAGCAAGCGGCAGGCTTGACTAGACTGGTCTCCCGTCATTGACGTTTTGCCGAGGAACCATGCCGGACACCAGCGCCATCCTTGACGCCTTCAAACAGGATAAACTGCGCTACATCAACCTGTGGTTTGTCGATGTTTCTGGTGGCGTCAAGAGCATCATTA
>JAGWBD010000087.1 GCA_021296065.1 Anaerolineae bacterium | reverse complement strand
GGCGGCCATTGGCGCGGGTCTGCCTGTGCAGGAGACCCGCGGCAGCATGATGATCGATATCGGCGGCGGCACGACTGAAATCGCGCTCTTCTCGCTGGGCGGCATTGTCATCAGTCGCTCCATCCGCGTAGCCGGTGACGAAATGGACGAAGACATCGTGGAGCACATGCGGGCGCGCCACAATCTGCTGATCGGCGAGCCGACCGCGGAGAAAGTGAAGCTGGAGATCGGCTCGGCCTCTCCCCTGCCCAATGAACGCGTCATGAATGTGAAGGGGCGCCACCTGGTGACCGGGCTGCCGACTGCCGTGGAAGTCAGTTCAATCGAAATCCGGGAGGCGATCGCCGGCTCGGTAGAAATCCTGGTAGACACAGTCAAGGATGCCCTGGACGACACGCCTCCGGAGCTTGTCGCGGACCTGATGGAAAGCGGGATTTGCATGGCGGGCGGGGCCAGTCAGTTGATGGGGCTGCCGCAGCGGATGGCGGAAGAAGTGAACATCCGCGTGTGGCTGGCCGAGGATGCCGCCACCTGCGAGGACTACAACAACCTGCGGCGTCTGCTGGCCGGTCTGGAACGCGGCAGCACGCGCCACTGAATTTTGCAGATTCGCCTGGCACAGCGTGGCCCTGCGTGCCGCTTTGCTATACTGAACGCAGGCAGTCCCGCGGGAGGGGCCGATGGTTCGCGCCTGGCGCGCCAACCGCATCCTGTTGCTGGTTTTCTGTCTTCTGCTGAGTCTGCTGCTCATCGGGCTCAGCAATGCCGGTTTGCTGGGTCCGCTGGAAGAAGTGGCTTCCATCCCGCTGAATTTGCTGACCGGCGCGCTTAACCAGGCCACGCTGACGCTAACGGGCGGTGTCAGCGACCTGGCGCAACTGCAATCCCTGCAGCAAAGAAACGCAGCGCTTGAAGATGCTCTGGCGGACTTGACGTCGGAACTTGTCGAACTGCGGGAAATTGCCAGAGACTACGAACGACTGGCGGAGATGCTGGACTATGCCGGGACGGCCGCCAATCAGGAATTTGTGACTGCCGACGTTATAAGTAACCACCAGTCCGGTTTGCGCCGCAGCATCACAATCAGCCGGGGCACGCGCGATGGCATCGCTGTCGGGATGCCGGTTGTTACGGCCCAGGGTCTGGTAGGGCGAGTGCTGGAAATCAGCGCCAACGCCTCGCGCATACTGTTGGTCACAGACCGTGACAGCGCGGTCAGCGCCCGCTTGCAAGGCACACGGGTACAGGGCAGTTTGCGCGGTCAGCTGTCGGGCAGCCTGCGTCTGACGCTGGTGCCACCCGGCGAATCCATTGTCGTTGGCGATCTGGTGCTCACGTCTGGCCTCGGCGGCAATTTCCCGCCGGACATCATCATTGGCCAGGTCGCCAGTTCCCGCCAGTTTCAGTTCGAGTTGTTTCAGGAAGCAGAAATCATCAGTTTTAACAATTTTGATGAACTGGAAGTCGTGCTGGGCATGACCAGTTTCGAACCCATAGACCCAGGGATTTTTGACGAGATGGAGAACTGAGGCGGAGATGGGTCCCTGGGTTGGACTTCCTGTACTTCTGCTGGCCGTGGCCTTGCAGACAACACTCGTGCCACAGATTCGCCTTTGGGATGGAGGCCCGGACCTCGTATTCCTTTGTGTGTTGGCCTGGGCCTTGCGGGCGCCTCTGGGGGAGAGCCTGGCCTGGGCCTTCACCGGTGGCATCATGCAGGATTTGCTCTCGCTGGCACCCACAGGTCAGTCAGTGATTGGCCTGGTTTTGCTGGTTTTTGTGGTCAATGCCGTCACCGAGCAATTCAGTCGCACAGGGCTGTTGACCCTCTTGTTGCTCGCCGGTGTCGGCACCCTGGCACAACAGTTGCTCATGTGGCTGCTTTTCGCATTTCAGGGCTTTACGGTGGACTTTCTGGACGACCTTGGCTATGTCATTGTCCCGACTGTGATTTACAATTTCTCGTTGATCCTGCCGGTCTTCGCTGTGCTGCGTTTCGTGCAACGCCGGGTTGAAGCGCGCCAGCTGGTTGCCCGCTGATGCTGGCAAGGGGTCGTTTCTAATGCAAATTCTGCAACCCTTTCAGGGCTGGCGCCTTACCTTTTTCCAGGGCGTTATTTTCGCTGTATTTCTGCTTTTTGGACTGCGCCTTTACGAATTGCAGCTTGTCAACCAGACAGACGCCTTGCTCCGGGCGGACGAAAACCGGCTGAGCGAGTTGCCGGTTGGCGCGCCCCGCGGCGTCATTCTGGACCGCTTCGGGTCTCCGCTGGCGCTCAATGTTCCCGCCTTTAACGTGACCATCGTGCCAGCCCGACTGCCCGGTGAGGCGGCGGCCCTGGAAATCTTCACGCGCATTTCTGCGCTCGTGGATGTGCCGCCCACGGCAGAACTGGCGGCAGGCCGCAACCTGCGCAGCATTGAGGAACTGGTGCAGGAAGGGGAGGGTCTGGCGCCCTTTCGCCCGGTTGTGGTGGCGCAGGACATCCCGGCTTCGGCCGCGATGCAAATCCTCGAAGAGCGCATCGCGATGCCGGGGGTTGACATAGAGATACGCGGTGTGCGTGGCTACCCGACCGGCGCCCTGACGTCCCAGGTGATTGGTTACATGGGCCCTATCCCTGCCGAAGAAGCCGTTCGATTGCAGGAGCAGGGCTACAATCCCTTCTTTGATCGCATTGGCTATTCCGGCGTGGAATTCTTCATGGAAAACCAGCTGGGCGGTGTGCGCGGTTCCGTATTGCGCGAAGTTGACGTGGCTGGCGAAGTGCTGCGGGATATCAGTCGGCGCGAACCGCTGCCCGGACTGAATATACGACTGACGCTGGACACGGAACTGCAGGCGGCGGCCGAAGAGGCGCTGACCCGACGCATCAACCTGGTCAATGCCCAGGCCGGCCGCGTCCAGACGCAGTCCGGCGTGGTGATCGCCATGCATCCCGCTACAGGTGAAATCCTGGCCATGGTCAGCTGGCCAACCTATGACAACTCCCGTTTCGCGCGCGCCATTGACGCGGACTATTATCTGGAGGTGCTCAACGCGGAGCAGAATCCTCTCAACAACCACGTCATTGGCTCGCTGTACCCGCCCGGCTCGGTCTGGAAAATCGTGACCGCGGTGGGGGTGCTTGAAGAAGACATCATTACGCCACAGACATCGATTTTCAACCCGGGTTCCCTGACCTTGCCAAATCGTTACGCGCCCAACGACGAGGCACAGGCCCAGACCTTTTTCGACTGGAAGCGGGATGGCTTTGGCCTGTTGAACATCGTCGGTGCGCTGGCCAACAGCTCCGACGTTTTCTTCTATCAGGTAGGCGGAGGCAACCCTGACCTTAGCCCGCTGACGCTGAGAGAGGGCGGTCTGGGAATCAAGGACCTGTTTCGTTATGCAACGGCAATGGGCATCGGCAGTGAACTGGGTGTCGAGTTGCCTGGCGAGCTGGCCGGTATCATGCCCGACCCGGACTGGAAACGCCGTACGCATGGCGAGAACTGGTCGACGGGCGACACCTACAACGCTGCCTTCGGCCAGGGTTTCGTAAATGTCACCCCCCTGCAACTGATTTCCACGGTGGCAGCTGTGGTGAATGGGGGCACACTGTGGCAACCGACGATTGTAAGCAGTTTTCTGGACGCGGAAGGCGCAGTCCTGCGCTCCTTTCAGCCCCAGGCATTGCGGCATCTTGTGTTGGACGAGGTCCCGGAAGGTGAGCGACTGGCGCTGACCCAGATTGAGGACATGATCATGAAGGGGCCGGCGAGTCTGGCCTGCACCTGCGAGGATACCAGTGAATTTTACAACGCGGCCCGTTGCGACCCGGATACCTATGTAAACACCGTCGATATCAACCCGGACCCCTTCCTCGAAGAGTTGCGGGAATATCGCGTGCATATTCCGCTCAACTACCCTTTCAACGGTCGGGTTTGCACTGCCCTGCGTTTTGACGATCGCTATCAGCCTCCCTTTGTCGATGCCGACGTGCTGGACATCGTCCATGAAGGACTGCGCGGCGCGGTGACCTACGGCACAGCCACGGGGGCGGACCTGCCGATCATTAACGTTGCAGGCAAGACCGGTACGGCCGAGTATTGCGATGACATCGCCCGGCCCCTGGGGCTTTGCATTCAGGGCAGTTGGCCGGCACATGCCTGGTTTACCGCCTATGCGCCGGCGGAAGACCCGAAAATCCTGATCCTTTCCTTTGTGTACAACGGCGGGGAAGGTTCACTGGTGGCCCTGCCCATTGTCGTTGAGACGCTGGAAGCCTGGTTGCGCCTGCAAAACCAGCGGGGCGGGGTATTGGCATTTCCTCCCGCCGGCGCATGAAGCAGCGGCTTTTGAGCGCGGAGGGAGACCCGTTTCAGCGACTGCGCCACTGGTCGCCTGCACTGTTGGGTGGAGCGCTTGCTCTCGTTGTTTTTCTCTTTCCGGGAGAAACGCCGGAGTTGCGCGCCTCTGGCATGGCCCTGGTCATAGTGGCCACGGCGATGCTGCTCCGCCGCTTTGGCTCGGCGCTGGCGCTTTGCGGCTGTCTGGTACTGGCATTCAGCCCGGCATTCTGGACGCAGACGGGTGGCACTTCGCGGCAGGACCTGTTGCCGCTGCTGGCGCTTGCACTGCTTGCAGCGCTGGTGGTCCTGGTGCTTCTGCGCCAGCGAGGGAGCCTGCTGCTTGCGGCGGTGGTCGCCCTCGCGCTCTTCTCGCTGGTCTTTTGGTGGCAGCAGGGACAGGCAGACAGCCTGAGGCTGACGGCTCTTGCCAGCGCATGGCTGCTGGTGTTGCTGGTCGATTTGTTACAACGCAGCTTGCCGCATCCGGATGATGGTGAGGTCAAGGCGGCCGAAGCAAGCCACGCCTGGGCCATCCTGATTTTGCTTTTCATCGGCGTTGCCAACACGCCATTGTTTGTCCTCTTCGTACCGGCAGTGTTCAGCGCGCTCTTGCTGTCAAGAGTGCGTCTTGCCCGCGGCTTCTGGCTCTTGCTCCTGTTTGTCTGCCTTTTTGGGTTGTACGGCATGGTTTCACGTTATCTCAGTTCGGAGTGGTGGCTCTACCCGGCGGCACAGGCGGCAGAGGAAGGGCTCGTGTTGCCCTGGCTGCTGGCCGATGGCTGGCGCGAGGCGGCGCGCTGGCTGACCCTGCTGGAGATTGTGCGCGACCAGTTAAGCATCCCCGGCAGTTTGCTGGCGCTCTTCGGCCTTTCGCGCCTGTCACGCTGGTATCCGGCGACCGGTATCGTCATGCTGCTGGCCTGGGGCTGCTGGGCATTTTTTGGTCTGACCTACTTCGGACGCGACATTGCAGTACTCCTGCTGCCGCTGCACATGATTGGTATTTTCTGGATGACCGTCGCCGTCCACGCGATTCGCGCCTGGTCTGTGCGCATTGCGGGTGGCTCCGGTTTCAGGCCAGACCGGGCCGTCACCGGAATTTACGCATTGTTGCCCCTCTGGCTCCTGCTACAACACCTGTCAATCCAATAGCATTCGTCAATTGTCGGGTGTATACTGCATGAGTCCTGAAGGGTGCGTGGTGACCTGGCCGGACACTGTGCCTGACGGAGGTGCAATGGAAGGGCAATCGTTCGCCATCAAGGGAGTGGGGGAAAGTCTGCTGATACAGATCGACCCGGCTGTCGAGTGGACGGCGACGACGGGTGACCTTGCGGCGCACCTTGACGAACAGGGCAGGTTTTACGAGGGCGGCCGCATCATTTTGGAAGTCGGCGAGCGGCCCGTTCCAAAGTACGAACTCACATCACTGAAGGCCCTGCTGGAACGTCGCGGGCTTTCCCTGTGGGCCGTATTGAGCAAAAGTGAGACGACACGCAATTCAACACAGGCGCTTGATATCCGCACCAGCGCCGGTTCCGCGCTGGCCGGTATAGTTGAAGAACAGGATGACGAGCCTGAGGCCAGCGCCGAGGACAAATCGGGGTCGGGAGGCATTCTTGTCCGGCACACGATTCGCTCCGGCCGCGTCGTGCGTGGGGAAGGACATGTGGTGGTATACGGGGACATCAACCCGGGAGCTGAAGTGATTGCGACCGGTGACGTGATGGTGTGGGGCCATTTGCGCGGGATCGTGCATGCAGGCGCCAATGGAGACGAGGGCTCTGTAGTCTGCGCGCTGGACATGGCGCCGATGCAACTGCGCATTGCGGGTCTGGTGGCCACGTCACCGGCCGACAACGGAGATGCGCCAAGGCCCGAAGTCGCTCTTGTTCGTGAAGGCAGGATTCAGGTCGAGAGTTGGTAATGGCGGGGGAAAACGGCATGGGGGGCAAGATTGTCACCATCACCTCAGGCAAGGGCGGTGTTGGCAAGACCACGGCCACTGCCAACATAGGGGTCGCGTTGGCTCAACTGGGCAAACGCGTGGTGCTGATCGATGCAGACATCGGATTGCGAAACCTGGACGTCGTGATGGGGTTGGAGAACCGCATCGTCTACAATCTGGTGGACGTGGCCGAGGGTCGCTGCAAATTGCGGCAGGCGATGATCAAGCACAAACTTCTGCCGGACCTGCACCTTATTCCGGCCTCACAGACCCGTGACAAGTCTGCCGTCAGCCAGTCGGACATGATTCAGGTCTCGGACTGGCTGCGGCCGGAAGTTGACTATGTGCTGATCGATTCGCCGGCGGGCATCGAACGTGGCTTCCGCAATGCGATCGCGCCAGCCGATGAAGTGTTGATCGTGACCAATCCGGAAGTCTCCGCCGTACGCGATGCGGACCGAATCATCGGCTTGCTGGAAGCGGCCGGCAAGGGGCCCGGCAAGCTGGTGCTGAATCGCATTCGACAGGATATGGTAAGCAAGGGCGAGATGTTGTCGGCGGACGACGTCACCGACATACTCGCCATCAAAATGATTGGCATCGTTCCGGAAGACCAGTTTGTCGTTCCCGCCTCAAACAAGGGCGTGCCGGTTGTTTTGAACGAAGAATCCCGGGCAGGACTGGCCTATCACAACATCGCACGTCGTCTGAATGGCGAAAACGTCCCCTTCCTCCCGCTCGAAGAAGAAGACGGGTTTCTCAGAAGGCTGACCCGTTTGTTTTCCGGAGGAAACCAGCTTCTGAAGCAGGGTTGACTATGGCAGGATTACTGGAACGTTTTGGGCTCCTGAAGCGGGCAGGGCGAGGGGGCAGCGCGGCAAGCGCGAAGGAACGCCTGCATTTCGTCCTGTTGCATGACCGCATCGATCTCTCACCAGAAGAACTGGACCGCATGAAAAAAGAGATCCTTGAGGTCATATCCCGTTATGTTGCCGTTGAGAGCGACCGCGTGGACTTCGCACTGGAACACCGCCGGCGAGACAATTTAATCGTCGCCGAAGTGCCCTTTTCGAAACCCAAGACCGGCACACAGCAGGTGGGTCGAGAAACCGGCTGAAGCCTGGCGCCGCTTTTGTGATACCCTGATTCCACGTTTGCCTTGGCTTTGCCTTTCAGCGCAGTTGAATGACAAATGATCGCCACCGGCAGTATCTGGCAACGTTTCGATTACCTGCTGTTCAGCGTCACGTTGTTGCTGATTCTCTTTGGGATTCTCATGATCGGCAGCGCGACCCAGGACGCGATCGACCCGACCCTGATTGCCCGCGTGCCGGACCAGATTCGGTTTGCGCTGGTGGGTCTGATGCTCATGGCT
>JAGWBD010000021.1 GCA_021296065.1 Anaerolineae bacterium | reverse complement strand
CTGGACAAGATTTATCCGGCCTGGGCGCTGGATGAAGAACACCCACTGGTGCAGGCTGGCCTGCGCGCGGGTGAAATGCTATGGGGCCCGAGGGAAAGGCGCGGAAAGTGGAATTTCTCGACCAACGGCGTGATCTGGGCGGGCAAGGCCGGCATTCCCTCAATCGGTTTCGGTCCGGGCGAAGAAGAACATGCTCACACGGTGCTGGACCAAGTGTCGCTGGAGGACGTGGTGCGCTCCACCGAGTGGTACGCCCTGTTGCCCGCGCTGCTGGGTCGGGCAGGAACATGACTGACACGCAGGAAGCGGGTAAAATTTCACAGTGATTGAGCGGGGTTGGGGGAGGCAGTAATGCAGACGGATTTGCGCGGTCGCGACCTGATCACAACCCAGGAGTGGACGCGGGACGAAATCGACACCCTGCTGGAAGTCGCCTGGGACCTGAAACGACGACGCGCGACCGGTGAGCCGCACGCCCTGTTGCGTGACAGGGTGCTGGCCATGTTGTTCTTCTTTTCCAGCACACGCACGCGCATCAGCTTTGAAGCCGGCATGGCCCAGCTGGGCGGTCATGCGCAATTCATCGAGAGTCAGACCACGCAGATCAGTCATGGCGACACAGCGAAGGAAATTGGCGAAATCGTGGGGCGTTACGCCGATGGCATCGCGATTCGCCAGTGCGACTGGGCCATTGGCAATCGCTATATACGTGACGTGGCCGAAGCAAGTCGCGTGCCGGTGTTGAACATGCAATGTGACGTCTACCATCCCTTTCAGATTCTGGCCGACCTGATGACCATCATGGAACGTTTTGGTCGCGACCTGCGCGGCCGCACGATGAATGTCAGCTGGGCCTATGCTGCCAGTTACCAAAAGCCGATTTCCGTGCCCCAGAGCCTGATCCTGCTGATGTCGCGCTTCGGTATGAACCTGCGCCTGACGCATCCGCCGGAATACAAACTGATGCCGGATATCTTGCAGCAGGCGCAGGACAACGTGCGGCAGCATGGCGGATCGCTGGAAATGATCGACGACTTCGATGCCGGTTTCCGTGGCGCCGACATCCTGTATCCGAAAAGCTGGGGCGCCTTGCTGACGACGGATGACGACGAGGAATCGGCGCGCATCGGCCAGCAGTATACGGACTGGATCAGCGACGAAGGGCGCATGGCGCTGGCGCAGCAGCACGCCGTCTACATGCACTGTTTGCCGGCGGACCGCAACGTCGAGGTCACCGATGGCGTGATCGACGGACCGCAGAGCATCGTCTACGACGAGGCTGAAAATCGTTTGCACGTGCAGAAGGCGGCCATGGCGTTGACCATGAGTTAGCGTCAGGCGGGAGATAGCCCTGGCGAGAGGAGGGGTCTCATGGTAGGCAAGCTGGCCGTGGTCGCCGTCGGCGGCAATTCGCTCATTCGCGACCCGCGCAAGCCCGACATTGACAGTCAGTGGGGCGCTGTTCATGAGACCTGCCGCAACATCGCCGCCATGATCGCCGCCGGCTGGAGCGTCACCATCACCCACGGCAATGGCCCGCAGGTCGGCACCAACATGCGGCGCTTTGAAATCGCGCAGCAACACGGCCTGTATGAAGTCCCGCTGGACCTGCTGGTGGCGCATACCCAGGCCAGCATTGGCTACATGTTGCAGCAGGCCCTCGACAGCGCCTTGCGGCGTCATGGAATCAACCGCACGATCGTCACCGTGGTAACCCAGACGACGGTTGATGCGTCCGACAGGGCCTTCACTAATCCGGACAAGCCGGTAGGCGCTTTCATGGACGAGGAGGAAGCCCGTCAGCGCGAAGCCGAGGGCTGGACCGTGCGCGAGGATGCCGGCCGGGGCTGGCGCCGGGTCGTGCCCTCGCCGCAACCCATGGCGCTGCAGGAGACCAATGCCATTCGCATGCTGGTGATCAATGATTACATCGTCATCGCCGCCGGTGGCGGCGGCGTGCCGGTCATGCGCGACGCCCAGGGCGATTTGCGCGGCGTGCGCGCGGTGATTGACAAGGACCGCGGCGGCAGCCTGCTGGCGCGCGAACTGCGGGCCGATCTGTTAATTATCTCGACCGGCGTGGAAAAGGTGGCGCTCAATTTCAATCGTCCCGACCAGCGGGACCTGGACGTGCTCAGCGTCGCCGAAGCCGAACGTTATCGCGAGGAAGGGCACTTCGCCCCAGGCAGCATGTTGCCCAAGATCGACGCCTGTCTTGATTTTGTCCGTAACGGCGGTCCGGAAGCCATCGTCACCAACCCGCCCAACCTGACAAGGGCCCTGCGCGGGGAGACCGGCACGCGCATACTGCCGGCGCCGCTTCCCGCATGAGCAACATACGGGAGTTACGCTGCGTACTCTGTGGCGGCAGCTATCTGCCTGAAGCCTTGGAGTACGTCTGCCCCGACTGCGGCGAGGTGGGCACCCTCGACGTACTTTACGATTACGGTCGGTTGCGGGCGCAGCTGGACCGCGACGGGCTGGTCGCTTGCACTGCGGAAGGCATGTGGCGCTGGCGCGACTTGCTGCCGCTGGAAGCGGAAGCCCGGGTGCCGCCCCTGCAGGTGGGCGACACGCCGCTGTTGGCGGCGCCCCGTCTGGCGCGGGAGCTGGGCCTGCGGGCACTGTGGCTCAAGGACGAGGGACGCAACCCGACCGCTTCGTTGAAGGACCGTGCCAGCGCCATGGTGGCGGCGCGCGCGCTGCAATGCGGCCGCAAGGTTTTGGCCACAGCCAGCACCGGCAACGCGGCGGCGGCTCTCGCCGGTGTCTGCGCCGCCACGCCCGAACTCGACGCAATCATCTTTGTGCCGGCCAGTGCGCCGGTGGCCAAAATCGCCCAGTTGCTGGTGTACGGCGCGCGCGTGCTGCTGCTGGACGCCAGTTATGACGAGGCCTTTGACCTGTGCTTTCGCATTTCTCTGGAAGAGGACTGGTACTGTCGCAACACGGGGATCAATCCCTACACGACCGAAGGCAAGAAAACGGCGGCCTTTGAGATCGCGGCGCAACTGGGCTGGGAAATGCCGGATGCCGCGGTGGTCAGTGTCGGTGACGGCAGCATCATCGGCGGGCTGCACAAGGGCTTCCGCGAGTTGCGTACCCTGGGCTGGATTGAACGCGAACCGCGTTTGATCGGCGTTCAGGCAGAAGGCAGTTCCGCCCTGGTGCAGGCGGCCCGCCAGGGCATCGGCGCCGCGGCGATGCGGGCGCAGCCGGCATCCACCATTGCCGACAGCATTTCGGCCGGGCTGCCGCGGGACCGGGCCAGGGCCCTGCGCGCCGTGGAGCGGACGTATGGCGCCTGGGTCAGCGTGCCGGACGAGGCCATTCTGGCCGCGATTCCGCGCCTGGCGCAGGCCAGCGGCGTCTTCGCCGAACCGGCGGCGGCCGCGGCCCTGGCCGGCCTCGAAGAAGCGATTGCCAGGGGGCATTTGTCGCGCGACGGTTCGGTCGTGCTGCTGGTGACCGGCAACGGGCTGAAGGATGTTGCGGCTGCGCGCCGCAGCGTCGGCGCTGTCTTGCCGGTGGCTCCCGACCCCGCTGTCATCCGCATGGCGTTGCGGGAGCGTGTGGCATGAGCGCAAGACCGGTCTTTTCGGTGGTTGTGCCGCTCTTCAACGAGGAGGAAAACATTCCGGTCCTGCGATGGACCAGACCGGCGCGACCTGGGAACTGGTGGCGGTCGACGACGGCAGTAACGACCGCACGCGGGAACTGCTGGAGGCGGAGGCGGCGACGGACTGGCGTTTGCGGATTCTGGCTCTGGCGCGATACTTCGGCCACCAGATCGCGGTGACGGCCGGGCTCGACCACGCTGCGGGCGAGGCCGTCATTCTGATGGACGGCGACCTGCAGGACCCGCCGGAACTCATTCTGGAAATGATCGAGCGCTGGCGCGCGGGCAATGAAGTGGTCTACGCCATTCGCAGTGAAAGGGAGGGCGAAAGCCGCTTCAAGAAACTGACGGCGCTGGTGTTTTATCGCCTGATTTACCACATCACTGACGTGGACATTCCGCTCGATACCGGCGATTTTCGTTTGCTGGACCGCAAGGTGGTGGACGCGCTCAACGCGATGCGCGAACACAATCGTTTCATCCGCGGCATGACCAGCTGGGTGGGTTTTCGCCAGAGCGGCGTACGCTTTGAACGTCAGGCGCGCCACGCCGGCGAGACGAAATACCCCTTGCGCAAAATGCTGCGCTTCGCCATGGACGCCATCACCGGCTTTTCCTGGTTTCCGCTGCAGATCATGATTTACTTCAGCCTGTTCCTGGGAATCCTTTCGGTGCTGGCCGTGCCGGTCATTTCACTGTTGCGTGTGGCGCTGGGCCCGGGCTTTCTGGGAGGCCAGGTGACCACCATCGTCATGCTCTTGTTGCTAAGCGCCTTCCAGCTCTTCTTTCTCTTTGTGATGGGGCAGTACGTGGCGCGGATATTCGACGAGGTGCGTCAGCGACCACTTTATCTGGTTGCCCAAAAAACCGGCTTTGATTCAAAGGATGCCGGGAAAGGGACGACGCGCGTTGCTGCGGGCGCCACGGGTGCGGCGCAGTCGCCGGTTGAAGACACGCAGGAAAGTGAGGAGGACGGGTGATTACCGGACCGACTTTCGAAGAGATGTTGCGACCCGCCCGCATCGAGGCGGGTACGCGCCGCCGTGCCCGGCAGGTGCGGGACAGCGAGCCGCAGGACGTGCACAACCTCTTTAACATCAGCTGGCGCGACAGTGACGATCGCATCATGTACTTTTTGCTGCCGCCGCAACTGACAGGCGTCGAGACGCCGATCGCCGTACTGTATGGCCGCGACTTTCCCTCGGGCAGTCACAAGGTTGGCGCGGCCTACTCGGTTCTGCTGGAACTTGAACTTTTCGGAGAAGTTGATCCGGCGCAGCACACGCTGGTGTGGCCCTCGACCGGCAACTACGGGATTGGCGGCGCCTGGGTGGGCGGTCGCATGGGCTGCGACAGCGTCGTGGTGCTACCGGAGGGCATGAGCCGCGAACGATTCGAGCGCATCGAACAGTATGGCGCCCGCATCCGTCGCACGGTGGGTTCGGAGAGCAACGTCAAGGAGATCTACGACGAGACCAGGCGTTTGCGGGAGAGCGGCGATCACATCCGCATCCTTAACCAGTTTGACCTGATGGGCAACTACCGTTTCCACTATTACGTCACCGGCAACACGATCGCGGAACTCGCCGACGAACTGGCACGGAGCGGCATTGGCAGCGGAGTAGCGTCGGCCTTCGTTTCGGCCATGGGCAGCGCCGGCACCATTGCCGCCGGCGACCGTCTCAAGCAGATCTGGCCGCAGCATAAAATTGTGGGGCTGGAACCGCAGCAATGCCCGACGCTCTACAACAACGGTTACGGCGCGCATGACATTGAAGGCATCGGCGACAAGCACGTGACCTGGATTCACAACGTGTTGAACATGGACGCGCTGATGTGCATTGATGACCGGGCCTGCAAGCAGGGACTGCAGTTGCTGAGCGAAAGCCGCGCGCGCCAGGTGCTGGTGGAGCGCTACGGCGCGGACCCCGCGTTGGTGGCATTGCTCGGCACGCATTTGGGCATAAGCGGCGTGTGCAACATCCTGGGGGCCATCAAGACGGTGCGGCACTATGGTTTCGGCGCCGACGACCTGGTGGTGACGGTGGCGACCGACGCGCTCGATCGCTACCATTCGGTGATGGTTGACATGGCCCGCCAATACGGAGAACTGGATGAGGCGGCGGCCACCGGGCGCATTGAGCGCATTTTCCGGGGCGCCGGCCAGGACTGGATCTTGCCCGGTACCCCCGACGTGCGGCAGCGCTGGCACAATCTGAAGTACTACACCTGGGTGGAACAGCAGGGCAAGACGGTCGAGGAACTGGATGCGCAACGTGATCCCGCCTGGTGGGAGGCCGGGCAGCGGCGCGTGGCTGAAATCGACGGGCGCCTGCTGCGTCTGCGGGCGTCAGAAGCCACTGCTGCTTCCTGAATGCCGTTGCCCGGAAAGCCGACTGGATGAGCTGGCCTGAAGACCGCGTGCTGGTGGTGGCCATCACCCGGCGCAGTGACCTGCGGCGGGCCCGCGAGGAGGGATGGTACCGCATCCCCGTGGCGCGCATGCCGCGGGGCGTCGCAGCCGAGCACCTCGCCTTTTTCACCGGCGCGCGTGTCATTGGCCGCGAAAAGGGCGGCATCTACGCCAGCGCCCGCGTGACCGGCGTGGAACTGCTGCGTCGGCGGGACCTGCTGCCGCTTGAATGGCAGCGGGCCAACGACCTTTACTACCGGGTCCAGCTGGAGGATTGGCGCTGGCGCGAGCCCCCGCTGTTGAACCCGGAACGAAGAGCCTTTGCCTTCATTCACAGCACCTGGGACCGCTATTGCCAGGCGCGTCGTATCAGCGACCTGACCCGCCGGGCGCCGGGCTTTGTGCCGCGCGAGCGGCCCCTGATGTCGGCTGCCGCTCACTCCAGCGGGAGGGCGGAGAGCGAAAGCCGGTTGCGACGCCGGCCCGCTGTCAGACAGTTCCTGATGGATGACGACAGCGTGGCGTTGCCGGCGCCGGCGCGTTGAAAGACATGTACCACCTTGACGCTGCGTTTGCCCTGCCTGCGGGCCGGAGGCCTGCATGCTGATAGACAACGCAACGCTGGTGACCTGGGGCAGCGACCTGCGCCTGCTCCACGACCACGCACTCCTGCTGCAAGACGGACGGATCGCGGCCATGGGGCCGTCCATGGCGCTGCGTCGGCGCTACCCGGAAGCGCCGGTCCTGGACGCCGACGGCCAGCTGGTCTTGCCCGGCAACATTTGCGCGCATACCCACTTCTATGGCGCCCTGGCGCGCGGCATGGCCATCCCTGGTCCGCCGCCGGCCGATTTCCCGCAGATCCTGCAGCGCCTGTGGTGGCCGCTGGACCGCGCGCTCGATGCCGACAGCATTCGCCTGAGCGCCCTGGTTAGCCTGGTGGACGCCATTAAACACGGCACCACAACGCTCATCGACCACCACGCCAGCGCCAACTGCATTGAGGGCAGTCTGGACATCATCGCCGATGCCGTGGAGCAGGCCGGCTTGCGCGCCGTGCTCTGTTACGAGGTCACCGACCGCGACGGGCCGGAACGGGCGGCGGCCGGCATCGCCGAGAACCTGCGCTTGCTGCAGGCGGCGGGCGGCCGCGAGCGGGTGGCGGCGACCTTCGGTTTGCACGCCGGCCTGACCCTCGGCGACGAGACCTTGCGGCGTTGCGCCGATCAACTGCCGCAAGGCGTTGGCGTGCACGTGCACGTCGCCGAGCACGAGGCCGACCAGCTGGACAGCCTGCAGCGCAGTGGGCTGCGCGTCGTGCCGAGACTGGACCGGTTTGGCCTGTGGCGGCCGGGATCCATCGCCGCGCATTGTGTGCACACGGACGCTGCCGAACGCGAAATGTTGCAGGAACGCGGCGTCTGGATCAGTCACCAGCCGCGTTCCAACATGAACAACGGCGTGGGGGCGGCCGCGCTGGATGCCATGCTGGCAGCGGGCATGCCCGTCTGTCTCGGCAATGACGGCATGGGCAACAACATGTGGGCGGAGTGGAAAGCGGCGTACCTGCTGCACAAGGTGACGGGGCGCGACCCGCGTCGGGCGCCGGGCGACGCCATTGCGCGCATGGCTGCGCTGAACAATGCGGCTCTGGCCCGCCACTTTTTCCCGGGTTCGCAAGTTGGCGAGCTGACGCCCGGCGCGGTGGCCGACCTGATCTTCGTGGACTACAGGCCATTCACGCCGCTGCATGCCGGCAACCTGCCCTGGCACATCCTCTTCGGCTTTGAAGCCTCGATGGTGACGACCACGATCGTGCAGGGTCAAATCCTGATGAAGGAGCGGCAACTCCTGACGCTGGACGAGCGCGCCATCGCAGCGGCGGCCTGCGAACTGGTGCCGGCCCTGTGGCAACGCCAGGCGGCGTTCGCGCGCGCGGCGCATTGACAACAAACTTCAAAACAGGGATAGCGAAGGCTATGGGTGCCAACGGGGGAAAATTCAGCATCGCGGTTTTGGGTGGCACCGGCGCGGAGGGCTCCGGCCTGGCGTTGCGCTGGGCGCGCGCCGGCTATCCGGTCATCATTGGCTCGCGCGTGGAGGAACGCGCCCGGACGCACGCGGCGGCGTTGCAGGCCCGTGCAGCCCAGGTTGATATTCGCGGCACCGACAACCTGGCGGCGGCCGCGTCCGCCGACCTGGTGGTGCTCAGTGTGCCCTACAGCGCGCACCGGCCCACGCTGGAGCAGGTGGAACCGGCGCTGCAGGGCAAGATCCTGGTGGATCTGACCGTGCCCCTGCGGCCGCCGGCCGTGCGGCGCGTCCAACTGCCGCCGGGTCAGGCCGCCGCGCTGGAGGCCCAGGAATTGCTGGGCGAGAATGTGCGCGTGGTGGCCGCCTTCCAGAACGTCAGCGCGGAAGTGCTGGACGACGATGCGGCGACGGTCGACTGCGACGTGCTGATCTGCGGTAACGACCCTGGCGCGCGCGATACCGTGGTTGAGCTGGCCGCGGCGGCCGGCATGCGGGGCCTGCACGCCGGCCAGCTGGCCAACGCCGTGGCCGTGGAATCGCTGACGCCGGTATTGCTCTTCATTAACCGCCGTTATGGCGGCGTGCACAGCGGCATTCGCATCATGGGGCTGGAAAGCGTATGAGAGCCGCTGCCCTGCAACTGCTGGCCCTGCCGGGCATGCCCGTCGTCCGGCCCGGCGACGACCTGGCGGCCCTGATCCTGGCCGCGCTGGAACGCGCCGGGCTATCATTCGTTGAGGGTGACGTGCTGGCCGTCAGTTCCAAGATCGTTTCGAGGGCCGAGGGTCGTTTTGTGCAGCTGTCGACCGTCACGCCGGGCGCCGAAGCGCTGCAGCGGGCCGCCCGGACCGGCAAGGACGCCCGCCTGGTGGAACTGGTGCTGCGCGAAAGTCAGTCCATTTCACGTCAGGCGCCGGACGTGCTGGTCACTGTGCACCGACTTGGCTTCATTTCGGCCAATGCCGGCATCGACCATTCCAACGCCGGCGGCGACGACCTGGTCCTGCTGCTGCCCTGCGATCCGGACGCCAGCGCCGTCCGACTGCGCGACGCCATGGCGGCCAGCGCCGGCTGTGCGCCAGCCGTGTTGATTATGGACTCGCATGGCCGTCCCTTTCGCCTGGGTACGGTGGGTGTGGCCATCGGCGTGGCGGGACTGCCGGCCCTGCTGGACCTGCGCGGCCAGCGCGACCTGCATGGTCGCGAGTTGCGCGTCAGCATGCAGGGCTACGCGGACATGGTCGCCTCGGCGGCGCAACTGGCGGGCGGCGAGGGCGACGAGGGGCGGCCGGTGGTGCTGCTGCGGGGACTGCAGCATCCATGGCAGGACGGCCGCGCCAGCGATCTGCTGCGCCCGGCCGTGCAGGACCTGTACCGCTGAGCTGCGACAGATGAATGCCACTCCGCATGGGACAGGGCACGAGCTTCTGCAACTGTTCGAGTCGCGCCGCTCCCTGCGCCGCTATCGGCCCGAAAGACCGCCGCGCGCGTTGCTGCAGCAGGTGCTGCAGGCAGCCATCCAGGCGCCATCGGCCCACAACCGGCAGCCATGGCGCTTTGTGGTGCTGCAAGAGTACGAAGACAAGGCCGGTCTGGCGCGGTCGATGGGAGAGCGTCTGCGCCGGGACCTGCAGGCGGATGGCGTGGCGCAGTCGCTGATTGAAGCGGACGTGAGCCGCTCGTACGAACGCATGACCGCTGCGCCCGTGCTCATTCTGCTTAGTCTCAGTATGCGCGACATGGATGCGTATCCGGATGCGCAACGCCGCGCGGCCGAACACACGATGGCAGTGCAGGGCACGGCCATGGCCGGGCAGAATCTCTTGCTGGCGGCGCATGCCCTTGGGCTGGCCGCCTGCTGGATGTGCGCGCCGCTTTTTTGCCCGGACCTTGTCGTCGATGCCCTGAATTTGCCAAGGGACTGGCAGCCGCAGGGGCTGATCACCCTGGGTTGGCCGGCGCAGATGCGCAGCAGGGGGCGCCGCCCCCTTGATGAGGTGCTGCTGTGGCGTTAGTCGGGCCGGTCGTCTGTCTGGCCGGCGGCGTCGGCGGCTCGCGTCTGGCGCATGGACTGGCACAGGTGTTGCCCCCCGGGCAGTTGACGGTGGTGGTCAACACCGCTGACGATTTTCGCCACTATGGCCTGCAGGTCTGCCCGGACCTGGATACGGTCATGTACAACCTGGCGGGCCTGGCGGACCCGCAGCGAGGCTGGGGCCTGCGGGATGACAGCGGGAACATGCTGGAAGCCCTGCAGCGCCTTGGTGGGGATGGCTGGTTTCAACTGGGGGACAAGGACCTGGCGACGCAGGTCTTGCGCACGCACTGGCTGGCCCGGGGCATGCGCCTGACGGAAGTCACGGCGCGCCTGGCGGCCGCGCTGGGCGTGAAACAGGCCCTGCTGCCGATGTGCGACGAGCCGGTCGCCACCATGGTGCAGACCCGCGAGGAAGGCGAACTTGACTTTCAGACCTGGTTTGTGCGCCGGCGCTGGCGCCCCGCGGTCCGCTCCCTGTGTCTGGCCGGCCTTGGCCGGGCGCGGATGACGGCCGAAGTCAGCGACGCGCTGGCCGGGGCGGCCCTGGTCTTGCTGGCGCCTTCCAACCCCTGGCTTTCCATCCTGCCGATTTTGGCGGTGCCGGGGCTGCGAGAGGCCCTGCGCCAGGCCTCTGCCCCGGTGGCAGCCGTCACGCCCGTGATTCGCGGCGCGGCCCTCAAGGGCCCGGCGGCCCGACTGATGGCCGACTTCGGGCTGGCGCCAGGCGCCGGGACGGTGGCCCGGCTGTATGGCGATATTCTCGATGCTTTCGTGTATGATGAGCGTGACGCGGTGCCGCCACTCACGGGCCTGCGCCTGCTGGGCGTGGACACCGTTATGGTCAATGAAGACGCGCGCGCGCGCCTGGCACGGGACATTCTCGACTGGATCGCCACCTGGCGCACGCCGCACGTCCCTGAAAGGGAAAAACCATGAGTACCTGGGCGATTGTGCCCGTCAAGCCGCTGCGGCGCGCCAAGAGCCGCCTGGCGGACGTGTTGTCACCGGAGCAGCGGCGGCTTCTGGCCGAACGCATGTTGCGGCACGTGCTGCAAGTGGTGCAGACCGCGCCGCAAATCCTCGGCACCCTGGTGATCAGTCGCGACAGTGAAGCGCTGGCGATTGCCAGGGAATACGATCTGCGCACCGTGCAGGAAGCAGGTTCGCCGGAGTTGAACGCCGCGCTGGGGCGGGCCACGCAGGTCGTTGCCGGCTGGGGCGGCGATTCCGTACTGGTGCTGCCCGCTGACCTGCCGCTGCTGGAAGCGAAGGACCTCGGCGCGCTTATCGACCGCGGCAGTGAGGGCCCCTGCGTGGTCATTGCCACCGACGCGCAGCGCGACGGCACCAACGCCCTGTTCATGCGCCCGCCGGGCGCCATCGGCTTCGCTTACGGTGAAGGCAGTTTTTCGCGGCACCGTCAGCTGGCGCATGCCGCCGGCATCCGGCTGCGGGAATTCCATTCCAGCACCCTGGCGCTGGACATCGACGTCGCGGCCGACCTGCAGCAGTACTTTCGTTACATTGAGGAAATGCCTTCGCTGGCCCGGGAAGGAGACATGCATGAGTGACCGCGTGGCCCTGTACTTGCAGGACGCCCATGACCTGCAGGAAGCGATCCGCTACGTGCGCTATGCGGAAGCTGCCGGTTTCGAAGCAGTCTGGCAGGCCGAAAGCCGCCTGGTGCGCGACGCGATCGTGCCCATGGCGGCCTTTGCAGCCACCACCGACCGTATCCGGATCGGTTCCGGCGTCATCAACAACTGGACCCGCAATGCGGCGGTCATCGCCGCCACTTTTCTTACGCTGGACGACCTTGCCCCTGGCCGCATCATTTGCGGCATCGGCGCCTGGTGGGACCCGCTGGCGCGCAAGGTCGGTATCCGACGCAGGAAAAACCTCAAGGCCATGCGCGAGGTGGTGGAGACTGTGCGCCGGCTGCTGGCGCGCGAACGCGTCAGCTACAACGGTGAATTTGTGCAACTGGACGACGTCGAACTGGACGTCGTGCATGGTCGCAAGACTCCGCGCAAGGTGCCGATATACATCGGCGCCACCGGGCCGCAGATGATGACCCTGACCGGCGAGATTGCCGACGGCGTCGTTTTGAATTATCTGGTCTCGCCGGCCTACAACGAATCGGCCATGGGGCAACTGGAGCGCGGCGCCCAGGTCGCGGGCCGGCGTCTTGACGACATTGACCGGCCGCAACTGGTGGTGTGTTCGGTGGACCATGACCGGCAACGGGCCCTGGACGGCTCGCGCAAGCTGGTGACGCAGTATCTGGGGCAACAACCGCACATTATGAAGGCCAGCGGCGTCCGCCAGGAGTTGCTGGACGACATTAACCAGGTGCTGACCTGGCCGGCCACGGAAGAACAAATTGAGAATGCCATGCGCCTCGTGCCAGACGACGTGGTGCAGATGGTGACGGCCTCCGGCACGCCGCAGGAAGTTCGCGCGAGGGTGCGTGAATACGTCTCTGCCGGCGCCACCTGTCCCATTCTTTATCCCCTGGGGCCGGACGTCCAGTTGATGATCGACACTTTCGCCGACGGCTATTCGCGCTGAGCACCGAGCCCTGATCCCGCTCGTCTGACAGCCCCGTTGCAGGACGCGCCGGCAGCAGTCAGCGGGTTGGCACCAGGCGGGCGCCAAATCGGTTCCCGTTACCCGTCGGTGAATTCCTGCCCTGAATCGCGAGGCCTTTGCGAACGCGCGACAGGCCCTGCGCTCTTCGCTATACTTCGTTCTCAATAGCGACCGTGACGGGGGAGCGAAAGACGACCATGTGGCAGGCCTATCACAGCGTCAGCAGCCTTGATGAGGCGCTGGCCCTGCTGGCGCAACATGGCCAGCGCGCGCGCATCATCGCGGGCGGCACCGACATGCTCATCGAGCTCGAGCGCGGCCAGCGACCGGACGTCGAGGTGCTGGTGGACATCAGCCGCGTGCCCGGGCTGGATACCATCCGGCAGCAAAACGGTCACATGCAACTGGGCCCGCTGGTCACGCACAATCACGTCGTCGGCAGCGACCTGCTGCGCGAAAAGGCCCTGCCCCTGGTGCAGGCCAGCTGGGAAGTGGGCGCGCCGCAGATTCGCAATCGCGCGACCATCGCCGGCAACCTGATCACGGCATCACCGGCCAACGACACCATCACACCCCTGATGGCGCTGGGCGCCAGCGTCACGTTGCGCTCCAGTGGCGCTGAACGCCGGATCGCCCTGGCGGACTTCTACACCGGACTGCGACGCACGGTGATGCGGCCGGACGAATTAATGACCCAAATCGATTTCCCGCCCATGGGAATTCAGCAACGCGGCATCTTTCTGAAACTGGGCCTGCGCCGGGCCCAGGCGATCGCCGTCATCAACGTGGCCGTCGTGCTGGTCATGGACGGCGCGCTGGTGAGACGCGCTTCCATCATGCTGGGCAGCGTGGCGCCCACGATCCTGCCGGCCCGTGAGGCGGAGCAGGCCCTGGTGGGTCAGTCACTGGATGCCGCGACGATTGAAGAGACAGCGGCCCTGACGGCCGCAGCGCCCAGTCCGATCGACGACGTGCGCGGCAGCGCCGACTATCGCCGGCGCATGCTGCATTCCCTGACGCGCCGGGCCCTGCGTCTGCTGGCGGCTGACGAACAGGCGAATGGACTGCCGCAGGACCCTGCCATGCTATGGGGCCCGCAGCAGGCTCTGGTGAGGGCGGGTCTGGCGGCCGCCAGGCAGCATGGCGCCGAAGAGGAAATCGTTGCCAAGGTAAACGGGTCGCAGATTCGCACGCGCGGCGGTCAGCACAAGACCCTGCTGGGATGGCTGCGCGAGGATGCGAGGTTGACCGGCACCAAGGAAGGCTGCGCCGAAGGTGAGTGCGGGGCCTGTACGGTCTTGCTGGATGACGTGGCCGTCATGGCCTGTCTGGTGCCGGCGCCGCGCGCCCACGGCGCTGTGATTGAGACGGTCGAGGGGCTGGCGCGCGATGATGAACTGCACCCGGTGCAACGGGCATTCATTGAACACAACGCCGTCCAGTGCGGCTTCTGCACGCCTGGCTTTCTGATGGCTGGCGCCAGCCTGCTGGCCGAGCGCGGGAATCCCGGTGAAGACCACATACGACAGGGTTTCACCGGAAATCTCTGTCGCTGCACCGGCTATTACAAGATCATCGAGGCCATGAAGGCCGCCGCTGCCCTGGCTTCGTCAGGGACGCTTGCTGACGGCAGCCAGGGTGTTGGCAATGGATGAGCAGGAGAGTACGGGCGACCGATGAAGGCAGATGAAGAGCTGCGGGCCACAGGCCAGTCCCACAAACGGGTCGACGCGCGCGACAAGGTCACCGGCGCCGCGCTTTACCCCGGAGACATCGACATGGACGGCCAACTGTGGCTGAAGATTCGTTTCAGCGACAGGTTGCATGCCCGCGTGCGCCGCATCAACTGCGAGGCAGCGCTGGCGTTGCCGGGTGTGCATGCCGTGCTTACCGCCGCCGACGTGCCTGTCAACGAATACGGTCTGGTCCTGAAGGACCAGCCGGTGCTCTGCGGGCCGGGCAGCGACATCCCAGGCAGCGACGTGGTGCGTTGTTACGCGGACATGGTCGCCGCCGTCGTGGCCGACACGGAGGCCCTGACGGCGAGGGCGGTCGCCTTGCTGGACGTCGAATACGAGGACCTGCCCGCGGTCACCGATCCCGAGCTGGCCATGCAGGACGGCCAACCGCAATTGCACGCGGACTGCCCGAACAACATCCGCTGCCATTACCGCATACGTCATGGCGATCTGGACGCCGGGCGGGCCGCTGCCGAGGTCGTGGTCGAGGGCGAGTACCTTACGGGTTGGCAGGAGCACGCCTATTTGCAACCCGAGGCCGGTCTCGGCTACATCGACGGTGGAGGACGAATCACCATTGCGGTGGCGGGGCAATGGGCACACGTGGAACAGGAAGCGATCAGCCATGCCATGGCGTTGCCGCCGGAGCGCGTGCGAGTCATTCATCCGGCGATCGGCGGCGCGTTTGGCGGACGCGAGGACATGTCGGTGCAGATTGTGCTGGCCCTGGCCGCCCAACGGACCGGACGTCCGGTGAAAGTCATCTGGAGCCGCGAGGAATCGATCCTGAACCACCACAAGCGGCACCCGATCACGGTACGCGCCCGCTGGGGCGCCACCCGCCTGGGGAAGCTGGTCTTCGCCGAGACGAGCGTTATTGGCGACGCCGGCGCCTATAATTACACCAGCAACAAGGTGATGGCCAACGCCAATCTGACGGTCAGCGGTCCCTACGTCATCCCCAATTGCCATATCGACACCTGGGGGGTCTACACCAACAACGTTCCCAGCGGCGCCTTTCGTGGCTTCGGGGCGCCCCAGGGTCTCTTCGCTGCAGAGGGCCAGATGAACCGGCTGGCGGCGGCGCTTGACATGGACCCGCTGGAATTGCGACTGTTGAACAGCATTCGCGAAGGCGAGCCCTTTGTGACCGGCGAGCCCTTCCCGCCCGGCGTATCCATGCCCGAGGTCTGGCGCGCCTGCGGCCGTGAAAGTTTCTGGCAGGACAGCGCCAACGGCAACCGGAGCCTGCAGCCATCGACACAGGACCCCGATCGCCCCTGGCTGCGTCGGGGCAGGGGCATTGCCGGCGGCTTCAAGAACATCGGGTTCAGCTTTGGCTTCCCGGAAAGCTGTCACGCGAGGGTCGAACTTCGTGGCGGCCCGGAGATTGAGCAGGTGGTTCTTTATCATGCCGGCTCCGAGGTCGGCCAGGGCGCCCACACGGCATTTCGCCAGATGGTCGCCGACGCGGTCGGTGTGCCGGCGGAACGCGTGCGTATGGTGCTGGCGGACACGGCGACAACCGGCTCGTCGGGCAGCGCCTCGGCCTCGCGTCTGACTTTTATGGCCGGCAACGCCATTCGCGGTGCGGCGGAACTGGCGCTGCGCAAGTGGGAGGATGAAGAACGCCCGGCCCTGGCCGAATACACCTATCGTCCGCCGAAGACGACGGCGCTGGACCCGCAGACCGGCCGTGGCCGGCCCAATTTCGCCTACGGCTACGTGGCCCAGGCGGTGGAAGTCGAGGTCGACCTGGAGACCGGCCTGGTGCAGCTGCTGCAGGTTGTCTCCGCCAACGACGTGGGGCGCGCCATCAATCCGGACCAGATTGTCGGTCAGACCGAGGGGGCCATCGTTCAGGCGCAGGGTTATGCCCTGATGGAGAACCTGCAGGTGCAGGATGGACGTATCCTCAACCCCTTTCTGTCCACCTACCTGATTCCCACAGTGCTGGACGTGCCGCAGCAGGTCAGGACCGTCTTGCTGGAGACACCGGACCCGCAGGGGCCCTGGGGTGCGCGGGGAATGGCCGAAATGCCCTTTCTGCCGCTGGCGCCGGCGATTGCGGCCGCCATCCAGGACGCGACCGGTGTTTGGGTCGATCATTTGCCGATGACCCCGGAGCGCGTGCTACAGGCGCTGCAGGACGGGGGAGAGCGGAACTCTTGAAGCGGCAGCGGACCACCCGGCGATGAATCTGCAGCAGGCGCTGGGCATCGTCCGCGGCGACGTGGTCAGCTTCATTGGCGCGGGTGGCAAGACCAGCGCCCTCATCAATCTGGGGCATGAACTGGCCGCGCAGGGCTGGCGCGTCGCCGCGACCACGACCACCGGCATCGCGGCAGAAGAACTGGAACTGATGCCCTGGGCGCTGACTCCCGGCGAGGGCAGCGGCATGCTCTCCCTCGCGCTGGACGAGGCCGGTATGGTATTCATCTACGATCGCATCCGTGGCGGGCGGGTCAGCGGTCCGGCGCCGGAATTCGTCTCACGTTTGCTGGACAGCGTGGATTCGGACGTCTTGCTGGTCGAGGCCGACGATGCAGAAGGTCTGCCATTCAAGGCGCCCTGCGTCGATCAACCCCGCATTCCGCCCGAGACCTCGCTGGTGGTGCCGATGGCCTCCATCAGTGTGCTGGGGCAGCCGCTTGACCCGGCGCATGTGTACAACCCGCAGGCCATGATGGCGCGCTACGGTTTCAATGAGGGACAGCGGGTGAAGTCGCCCTGGGTGGCACAGGTGATGCGGGATTCGCGCCTGGGTCTGGCCCGCGTTCCCGATGGCGCGCGGGTGGCCGTCCTGCTCAACCAGGTGCGCGCGCAGGGCATGGCGCGGGCGCGGGCGCGCCTGATCGCCCGTCTGGTGTTGCGCTCGCCGCGGGTGGAACGCGTGGCGATCGGTTCCGTGCGCGGCAGTGACCCGGTGCATGAGGTGCAGCAACCGGTAGCCGCCATCATTTTGGCAGCGGGGCTGTCCAGTCGCATGGGACAGCCAAAAATGCTGCTGCCCTGGGCCGAGAACAGCACTATTCTCGAGCACGTCATCATGCAGTTGCTGTTGGCCCGTGTCAGCCATATCAACGTGGTGACCGGCCACTGTGCGACAGAAACCGGAAGGCTGGCGCGGAAATTCGCGGTCAACGTGGTCCACAATCCCATGCATGCCACGGGAGAATTGCTTTCCTCGCTCAAGGCAGGCCTGGCTTCATTACCGGCGCATATCGGCGGAGCGCTGGTCCTGCTGGGCGATCAGCCACGCATCACACCGCGCGTGATCAATCAGGTACTGATGGCCTGGGCGGAAGGGCGCGGCGGGATTGTGGCGCCAGTGCATGCGGGCCGTCGGGGTCACCCGATCCTGTTTGAGCGACGCTACTGGCAAGACATTCTGGAGCTGCCGGACGGGGCGGCGCCGAGAGACGTTTTGCGTCTTCATCGCCCGGACCTGGCCCTGGTTGAGGTAGCCAATGACTGCGTGCTGAGCGACGTGGATACCCCGGCCGACTACCGGCGCGAACGCAGGCTGGCCGGCCTGCCCTGAGCCGATCGCGAGACAGGGGAGAAGCGGAAGCATGGACGAGCACAGATCCACCTATGATGTGGCTGCCGATGTCATACGGGCGCGTAGCGGGCATCAGCCACGCGTCGGACTCGTGCTGGGCTCTGGCCTGGGCGGCCTGGCCGACGCGCTGGAGCGTCGCGACGTCATCAGCAGCCATGACCTGCCGGGCTGGCCGCACTCCACGGTGGAAGGCCACAGCGGCAATCTCGTGCTGGGCCTGCTGGAAGGTCAGACCGTGGTGGCGCAGCAGGGGCGGGTGCATTTTTACGAAGGCTATACGACGCAGCAGATCGTCTTTCCGGTACGGGTGATGATTCACCTGGGTGTCGAAATTTTGATTCTGACCAACGCCGCCGGCGGCCTGCGACCGGACTGGCGGACCGGCGACCTGATGCTGCTCAATGATCACATTAATCTGCCGGGCATGTCTGGCGCCAACCCGCTGATGGGCCCCAACGACGAGAGCTTCGGCCCGCGCTTCCCCGGCATGTCGCAGGCCTATGACCGCGACTTGCGGACGCAGGCCCTGCGTGTGGCGCAAGGTGCGGGCATTACCTTGCATGAAGGCGTTTACGTCTGCGTGTCCGGCCCCAATTTCGAGACGCCGGCCGAGATTCGCATGCTGCGCCGCATGGGCGCCGACGCTGTGGGCATGTCCACGGCCCATGAAGTCGTGGTCGCCCGCCATGCCGGCATTCGCGTGCTGGCCTGTTCCGGCATCACCAACGTCGCCATCGATGAAGTCAACAGCGACCTGGAGGCCAGTCACGAGGAAGTGCTTGAGGCCGGGACGCAGCTGGTGCCCCGTCTGACGACCGTTCTGCGTGGAGTCCTGCGCGAACTGGCATGAGCCGCGTCGTCTTTCTCGTCGAGCAGTTGGCGCCTGGCCTGTTCATTCTGCTCGCGCTGGGGCTGTTGCTGACCCTGCGACGTCTGCTGCGGGCGCGTCGCAGCCTGCGCGCGACGGACTTTGAGCTGGAACAGGAAATGGCGCGACGGGCCCGTGGCGATGCCTGGGCCATTTTGCTGTTGCTGCTGGAATTCTCTTTGATCATTTTGGGCGTGCTGGTCGTTGTGGCCCCGACCATTCGCGATGCGGGCGACTTCGCCCCGGTCCGTTCGGAAAGCGACGGCCAGTTTAACACCCAGGTTCCTGCTTTCAGCAGGGGGGCTCAAATCAATGCCAGTGGCGTCAACCTGACGCCCGACGACCCGGCGCTGCGCGTTTTGGCGACGCCCACGCTGACTCCCACGCCGGTGGGCACGATAGTGCCCAATGCGCCGACCTCCGTCGGTTGCAACGAGGAAGGCGCCATGCTGCAGGTTCCCGCCAACGGCATGCGCGTGTTTGAGCCCGTCTCCGTCGTCGGCACGGCCTTTATGGACGACTTTGCCTTTTACCGGTTTGAGATTCGCGGTCCTTCCACCGGCGGCAGTTTTGCGCCGCTGCTGGACCACACGCAGCCAGTGCGCCAGCGCTCCGCGTTGGGGCAATTTGTTCCAGCCTTTTACCTTCCAGGCGTATACGAATTTCGATTGTCGGTCTTCGACATCTTCAACGCGCCCGGGCCTTCCTGCACAGTCAACATTTATCTCAGCGAGCCCTTGCCTACGGCAACCCCGCGCGGCACCTGATGCGCCATGTTTACGCGGATTTTACGTTCGCCAGGCTATTCTTCGGTTAGCATGTGACTGGAGACCGTTCCCCGCAGGGGTGAAAGCGACGATTCATGTTTTTCGATTCCAATTACCTGCTGTTTGTCCTGTTGCCCACGATGCTCATATCCCTGCTGGCCCAGGGCTATGTGCGCTTCACCTTTGGCAAATGGCAGCGGCAGCGCAACGGTGCCGGTTTGACCGGCAGCGCCATCGCACAACAAATCATTCGCCGTACCGAAGTCGGTAACGTGCGCTTTGAACGAGCGACACAGCGCAGCGCCGCCGCGGCCGGCGTGCGTGTGGAGCGGGGCGCCGGCGCCTTTGGCGACCACTACGATCCCCGCAGCCACACCGTGCGTCTGTCCGCCGAAACCGCGGACCGTCCGTCCGTGGCGGCAATGGCCGTGGTCGCCCATGAACTTGGTCATGCCTGGCAGCATGAAGTCAGGTCGCCACTGATTCAGATGCGCTCGGCCCTGCTGCCGGCAGTGAGCCTGGGGCCGCAACTGGCCTTCGGTCTCATTCTGGCAGGCATGTTGATTAACCTGGTGGGTCTGATCTGGCTGGGAATCGCCTTCTTCGGTCTGGTGGTGCTGTTCAGCCTGTTAACCCTGCCGGTTGAATTCGATGCCAGTCGGCGGGGCATGATCCTGCTGCGTGAGGCCGGGCTGATGCAGGCCGGCAGCGATGAAGCGGGCACGCGCGCGGTCTTGCGGGCCGCCGCGCTGACCTACGTGGCTGCAGCGCTGACGGCCGTGCTGCAATTGCTGTATTACATCAGTATGGCGCAGCGGCGTCGCTGAAGGCCTATTCCAGCTTTTGGCTTTCAAAGCGGCGTCGCAGGCGCCGCAGCCGGCCGCGCCGCGGGTGAAGGCTGCTGACAAGGTCATCCATTTGACGTTCCAAATCGCGTACGCGACGGCGCCAGCCGGCCCTGGCGTAGCTCAACTGGCGTCGTTGGCGACCGAGCGTGCGTGGTTCGCCGGTCTCGCGTCCCGTCCAGGTGAGCACCATGGAAGCCCAGGCAAGGCCACCGCCAAAGCCACAAAAGGCGATGTGGTCGCCCTCCTCAATGCGGCCCGCATCGATGGCCTCGCACAGGGCAATGGGGATGGAAGCGGCGGATGTGTTGCCGTAGCGTTCCAGGTTGCTGACGAAGATATCCGGCGAGACGCCAAGGTTGCGCGCCGCGGCCTCAATGATGCGGAAATTCGCCTGATGAGGCACGACGAGGGCCAAATCACTGATGTCCAGTTGCGCCTTTTCCAGCGCCTGGCTGATGCTTTCGCCCACGATGCGCGTGGCAAAGCGGTAGACTTCGCGCCCGTTCATCTGCAGCTTGTCCAGACGGGCGCCGACCGGCGCCGCGCCGGCGCGCTGGCTTTCAGGGCTGGCCATGGCCGGCAGGGTCAACAGATCACGGCCGGATCCGTCGGAACGCAGCACCGCGGAACGAATGCCGCCGTCTGTTTCGCTGGCCTTGAGCACGACAGCGCCGGCGCCATCGCCGAAAAGAACGCAGGTACCGCGGTCGCGCCAGTCGATGATGCGGCTCATCGTTTCGGCGCCGATGACGATGGCGCTTTCGATGCTGCCGCTGCGTATCGACTGCGCGGCCATGTTGAGGGCATAGACGAAGCCGGCGCAGGCGGCGCTCAGGTCAAAGGCGCCCGCGCGGGTTGCGCCGAGTTGGTCCTGGATCAGGCTGGCCGTACTGGGAAATACGTTGTCAGGCGTGGAGGTCGCGACGACGATCAGGTCAATTTCCAGAGGCAGGATGTTGGCGACCTCAAGGGCATTGCGCGCCGCGCGCAAACCAAGGGTAGCGGTGGATTCATGACTGGCGGCGATCCGTCTTTCGCTTACACCCGTGCGCGTGCGTATCCATTCATCGCTGGTTTCGACGATTGCGGCCAGGTCCTGATTGGTGAGAACCTGGGAAGGCACGGCCATGCCCCAGCCAACGATGTGGGCAAATGCCCCCTGGGGTTCGGGCAGCAGACGTGGATCGCGCCCGTTACCGTGCGTCGCCATTGGGGTTGTAGTCGCCGAATATCAGCACGGCGTTATGACCGCCGAAGCCGAAGGAATTGCTCATCACGCGCTCCAGAGTGCTGCTACGGCCCTGGTTGGGCGTATAGTCCAGGTCACAATTCGGGTCCTGATTGTCCAGATTGATGGTTGGCGGGATGAAGTTGTCCTGCATGGCCTTTATGGCGAAGACGGCTTCCACCGAACCGGCGGCGCCCATCAGATGACCGGTTACCGATTTCGTCGAACTGATCGGGATGTCGCCGGCATCGTCGCCGAAGGCGTGCTTGATGGCGCTGGTCTCGCTCACGTCGTTGAGCGGCGTGCTGGTGCCGTGCGCATTGATGTAGTCGATCTGCGTTGCTTCCAGACCGGCATTGTCCAACGCCTGCGTGATGGCCGTGGCTGCGCCCTCGCCGGTCTCCAGGGGCGCGGTGATGTGAAAGGCATCGGAGGTATGGCCATAGCCCAGAATCTCGGCATGAATGCGGGCGCCGCGGGCCAGCGCATGCTCAAGGTCTTCCAGCATGAGCATGGCGGCGCCTTCGGCCACGACGAAACCGTCGCGATCGACGTCAAATGGTCTTGAGGCCCGTTTCGGCTCGTCATTGCGGCGCGAGATGGCGCGCATGTTGTTGAAACTGGCGATGGTTATCGCACTGAGGGCGGCCTCGCTGCTGCCGGCGAGAATGGCGGTCGCGGCCCCGCGCCTGATGATTTCGGTCGCCTCGCCGATACTGTTGTTGCCGGTGGCGCAGGCGGTTGAAATGGCGAAATTGGGGCCGCGCAAGCCCCACTTCATCGAAACCTTGCCGGAGGGGCTGTCCGGCAACATCATGGGGACCATCAGGGGACTGACGCTGCTTGCACCTTTCTCGAGAAACTGGCGAATGCTCTCAAAGAGCGAGCCGATTCCGCCTATCCCGGAACCCATTACGCAGCCGACGTCGTAACGGTTCTTCTCCGTCACTTCCAGGCCGGAGTCATCGATGGCCTGTTGCGCGGCATACAGACCCAGGTGGGTCACCCGATCCGTGCGACGCACTTCGCGACGGCCCAGAAAGGCCCTGGCGTCAAAGTTACGCACTTCACCGGCGAAATGGTTTTCCAGCCCGCTGGTATCAAAGCTGGTGATGGTGTCGATGCCCGTCACCCCGTTGCGGGCATTGACCCAGGCTTCCTCGACGTCGTTGCCGGTCGGACAAATGATTCCCATCCCGGTCACAACGACCCGACGGCGATTTCCCATCGCTTCCCTCCAGCCCGACCCGGAATTCGCTGGCGAAACTGCCAGGCCAATGCACAATTATAACACAGGCAAGCTTGGCTGACTGCAAGCAAGGCCCTGTGCTATACTGCCGACCAGGCGCGGAGAGGCCAATGATTCTGGTAACCGGTGCGTCAGGTTTTGTGGGCCGTCATCTGGTGGCGCATTTGCTCGGACAGGGTCTGACAGTGCGTTGTCTGGTGCCCCCTGGCAGGGACGTGGCCCGCCTGACCCATGCAGGGTTGCCGCTGCCGGAACTGGCGGGCGGCCATTTGCTGGACGAAGAGTCTCTTTATCGCGCAGTCACGGGCGTTCACGTGATCTTTCATTTGGCCAGCGCGCAATGGTGGGGCCGGACGCGAGACCTGCAGCGCTATGAAGTGGCCGGCGTACGAAACCTGGTGCGCGCCGCGCGCGCCGCGCGGGTCGGGCGCATCATTACGCTCAGTCATCTCGGCGCCGCACGCGAGGCCGCCTGGCCCCTGCTGCAGGTAAAGGGCGTGGTAGAGAGCACCTTGCGTCAGAGCGGACTGGCGTGGACCATTGTACGCAGCGCCATGGCTTTTGGAGAGGACGATTCCTTCATCAACGCTATGTTGCTTTCGCTGCGCGCCAATCCACTTTTCTTTGCGATGCCCGGTCAGGGTGAGGTGGTGCTGCAGCCCATCCACGTGGATGATCTGGTGCAGGCCCTGACGGCCTGTCTGGAACGGATCGCTCTGGTGGACCATCTGCTGGAGATTGGCGGCCCCGAATACATCTCCCTGCGTGACCTGTTGCGCACACTGATGCGCCTGTGGCACATGCCGCGTCTGCTTGTGTCCGTGCCTCCCTGGCTGTTGCGACGCATGGCTGTGCTTTACAGCCGTGTGTTTCCACGCGTCATGATGACTCCCCAGATGCTGGACCTGCTGGCCATAAGCCGGGTGACCGGTCTGGGAAACGCCTGGACGAATTTTGGCGTACGGCCACGGCGTCTTGAAGACAGCCTGGTGCAATGGCCGCGGAAACACGGCTGGCGCCAACTCGCCGAGACTTCACTGCGTCCCCATCCGCGAGGGATCCCGGGGTGAGAAAAGCCGACATCCGTTTGTTGACCTCGCTTGATGAAATGGAAGCGGCCGTCGAACTGCAACGCAGCTACTGGGGGTCCCGCCCGGAGGCCATCGTGCCGGGCCACATGCTTTTCACCCTTGCGCAACACGGCGGGCACGTGTTGGGGGCGTTTGAGCCCGGCGAGGGCCAACTGGTCGCGATTTTGGTGGGGCTGCCCGGCCTCTCGTGCAGCGCAACAGGGGCGGTCAGCCCCTATCTGGTGTCCAAGCGCATGGTTGTGCATGGCAGTTGGCGTAACCGCGGGCTGGCGCGGCGCCTGAAACTTGCGCAACGCGAGCGGGCGCTGTCCCAGGGCATTCGTCTGGTGCGCTGGACTTTTGACCCGCTTCAGGCGCCCAACGCCTGGTTGAACCTGCATCGTCTTGGCGCGCGGGCCACGCGTTACAGCGAAGACTATTTTGGACCGGCAGGGCCGGGCGGACTCGCCGACAAGGGCAGCCCGGACCGCCTGCAGGTCGACTGGCAACTGGACGGCGATCGCGTATGCGCGTTGGCCGCCGGCGAGGAGCCCGCCGAGGATTACGGTTCTCTGCTGACATCCGGCGCGCCGCTGCTAAACCGGGTCCAGTATGACGAAGACGGTCTGCCGCATCCGGGCAGGCCTGGCGCGCTGCCGGCCTGCGGCCCGGCGCTGTTGGAGTTGCCGGTCGATTTTCCGGCGTTGCTGCGTCAGGACGCGCACCTCGCGCAGGGATGGATTCTGCATTTGCGCGCGGCCATCAAGAGCCTGTTGGCTGCCGGCCACGTGCTGCAGGACTGTGTTCGCCTGACGCTGGACGAACGGGAGCGACTGTTTTACGTTAGCGCGCCGGCGAGCCGGGAGGTGCCCGTTGACGGTAGCTGAGCTGAAGCCCGTCACCATTCGATCGGTCCAGTTGTATCCGGTGGCCTTGCCGCTGGTGGAACGCCTGGGCACGAGCTTCGGCAACGAACCCTTCAAGGCGGCCATTTTGCTGCGCCTGGAAACGGTGGAGGGCGTCACCGGTTGGGGTGAGACCTCGGCCGAGATCAACCCGGGCTACAGCGCAGAAACGATGGGCACGTCGCTGCACGTCTTGCAGGAATTCCTCGTCCCGCGGGTCCTCGGCAAGTGTGTGCGCAGCGCCACGGAAATACCACCTCTGCTGGCGCAGGTGCGTGGCCACCCTTTGGCCAAACACGGGCTGGAGGCCGCCGTCTGGGATGCCCTTGCACGACAAAACGGCCTGCCCCTGGCGCAACTGTTCGCGCGATACCTGCCGGCGGGCCACGAGCCACGCGACCGGGCGCTGGTGGGAGTCAGTATCGGCATTCAGCCAACGGTGGCGGAGACGCTGGGCATCATCGAAAAACGGCTCGCCGAAGGCTATGGACGCATCAAGCTAAAAATCAAACCTGGCTGGGACCTGGAACTGGCGCGTGGCGTGCGTGCGACGCTGCCGGACATCACGCTGATGCTGGACGCCAACAGCGCCTACACGCTCAGGGATGCGGAGCATCTGCGCCAGCTGGATGACTTCAACCTGTTGATGGTTGAGCAACCGCTGGCCTGGGACGACATTTACGAGCACAGCAAACTGCAGCCACAAATGCGCAGCGACATCTGTCTGGATGAGAGCATCCACAGCGCCAACGACGCCCGCCTGGCGCTCGAACTTGGCGCCTGTCGTATCATCAACCTCAAGCCCGCACGGGTAAGCGGCTACACGGAGAGTCTGGCGATTTACCGGTTTTGTATGGAAAACCAGGTCCCGCTGTGGATCGGCGGTTTGCTGGAGACCGGCGTCGGTCGCGCCGCCAACCTGGCCTTCGCCTCACTGCCGGGTGTGACCCTGCCCAGCGACATCTCGGCGACCTCACGATACTACGATCCCGACATCAGCGAGCCGGCTTTCGAGCTGGAAAGCGGCAGCCGGATTCGGGTGCCGCGTGGGCCCGGCATCGGCGTGGAGGTGCAGCCCGATCGACTGCAGGAAGCGATGCAGCGTTGGCGTGAGCGCTATCCCTACCGTGTGCCGGCCCTGCAGGGAACGCCGTTGTCATGAAGGTGCTCGTGACCGGCGCTGCCGGTTTTATTGGCTCGCACCTGGCCGAACGGATGGCCGCGGCCGGTCATCAGGTGCGCGGCCTCGACAACTTTGACAGCTACTACGCGCGCCCCCTGAAAGTGCGCAATGCCCGGTCGGTGCGCGCGGCAGGTTGTGAATTGCTGGAAGCGGACCTGACCGCCGCAGATCTCGCAGACCTGGTGGCTGGCAGCGAAATCGTCTTTCATGCAGCGGCCCAGCCAGGCAATTCGGCAGTCACGCCCTTTGCCAGCTATGTGCGCAACAATCTGCAGGCGACCTGGTGCCTGCTGGAGGCGCTGCGCAGGTCATCCAGCCTGCAGTTTTTCGTCAACATCTCCACGTCGTCCATTTACGGGCATGAGGCCACCGCGCCGGAAAGCGCCGCCCCGCAACCGGTGTCGCATTACGGTGTGACGAAACTGGCGGCCGAGCAACTGGTGCTGGCGCGGCAGCGGGAAGATGGAATCCCCGCCTGCTCGCTGCGCCTGTTCTCCGTCTATGGCGAACGGGAGCGGCCCGACAAACTCTTTCCGCGCCTGATTGGCAGCGCTTTGGGTGGGCCGGCCTGTCCGCTTTACGAAGGCAGCCGCGAGCACTCCCGTTCCTTCACCTACGTGGATGACGTGATGGATGCCATGGAACGGGTCCTTGAGCGCCATGCCGACTGCAACGGCGAAGTAATCAATATCGGTAATGATCGCGATTACCGCAGCGGCGAACTCATTGACCTGGTGCAGTCACTGATGGGCGCTGCCCCGCGCTTCTCCCTGCAACCGCGGCGTCACGGGGACCAGTTGCGCACCTGCGCGGACATCAGCAAGGCGAGGCGCTTGCTGGATTTCGCGCCGCGCACCAGCCCGGTGGAAGGCTTGCGGCGGGAAATCGAATGGATGCGGGAACTTGCGCAGGAAACCGGGTTGAAAAACTGATGGAGAAGCCAGGATGAATTTCGCTGACGAGACGCTGGGCTTCATAGGCTGTGGCGTGATGGGCGAGGCCATGATTCGCGGCCTGCTGGAAAAGGGCACGCTGGCGGCGCAGCAATTGATTGCGGCGGACCCACGCACAGAACGCATCAAGGAACTGCGCGAGCTCTACGGTGTGCGCGCCACGGCGGACAACGTCAATGCCATCCGGGAGGCTTCCGTGGTCGTGCTGGCCATCAAGCCCCAGGCCCTGCCCGAGGTCCTGCCGCAACTTGGCAACGCCCGCAACGCCCGCCTCGTGCTCAGCATTATGGCCGGCGTGCGTATTGAGACCATCGATGCCGGCCTCGGCGGCAAGGCCGTGGTGCGGGCGATGCCCAACACGCCGGCCCAGATAGGGCAGGGCATCACCGTGTGGACGGCCAACGAGGCCACCGACGAGGCTGGTCTGGCGCTGGCGCAGGAACTGCTGGGCGCATTTGGTGAGGAGCTCTACAAGCAGGACGAGGGCGCGCTGGACATGGCCACGGCCCTGAGCGGCAGCGCGCCAGCCTATATTTTCCTGTTCATGGAAGCGCTGATTGACGTCGGCGTGCATATGGGTTTCGCGCGGCGCGAAGCGGAGCGCCTGGTACTCAAGTCGATGTCGGGCTCGGTCTCCTACGCCGAACGATCGGGTCTGCATCCGGCCGAATTGCGCAACCAGGTGACCAGTCCGGGCGGCACAACTGCGGAGGCTCTCTACCAGCTGGAGCGCGGCGGCCTGCGAACGGTTGTCGCCCAGGCGGTCTGGGCGGCCTGGCAGCGTTCGGCCTCTCTGGGGGGCGCGGCAACGATTCGCGGCCTGAATGGCAACAGCCAGAACCCGGAAAGGTAGATTGTGAAACTATGGACATTCGCCAGGGGTCGGGCTAAAATGCGCGGCAGAGGCAGCCTCGCAAGGGACGATGTGTCCCTGCGGCGGGGCGGAGAATCCCGGGAGAGCGATTTATGGCGGATGTGACGGGCACAATGTTTGACTCACTGCTGGAGCAGGTGCGGTCCTATGATCGCCACTTTGATGCGGTGCAGGTGGGCCTGGTGGAAGAAGTGGGCGATGGCATCGCGCGCGTCTCCGGTCTGGAGAACGTGCGTTTCAGCGAACTGGTGTCCTTCGCCAACGGCTCCGCCGGAATCGTTTTCAACCTGGAAGACCAGCACGTCGGCGTCATCATCATGGGCGAATACGACGAAATCAACGAGGGCGACGAGGTCCGCGCGCTGGACCGCATCGCCTCGGTGCCCGTGGGCGAAGGACTGGTAGGGCGCGTGGTGGATGCGCTGGGTAACCCGCTGGACGGACGCGGGCCGGTCGCTTCCGACGAGTATTACGCCGTGGAACGCATCGCCCCTGGCGTGATGGAAAGGCGCAACGTTTTCCGCCCGATGCAGACCGGCATCGTCGCCATCGACTCCATGACGCCCATCGGCCGGGGACAGCGTGAGCTGATCATTGGCGACCGGCAAATCGGCAAGACGGCGCTGGCCATTGATACGATCCTCAACCAGAAGGAAGAGGACATGAAATGCATCTACGTCGCCATCGGCAAGCGCAAGGGTGAGATCGCCCGTCTGGTTGCGCTGCTGGAGGAAGCCGGCGCGATGGACTACACCACGGTGGTCGTGGCCTCGGCCTCGGACCCGGCAGCCATGCAGTACATTTCGCCCTACGCCGGCTGCGCCATCGGCGAATGGTTCATGGAAAATGGCCAGGACGCGCTGGTGGTCTATGATGACCTTTCCAAGCACGCCTGGGCGTACCGCCAGGTGTCGCTGTTGATGCGGCGTCCGCCCGGACGCGAAGCCTACCCGGGCGACGTTTTTTACCTGCACAGCCGCCTGTTGGAGCGCGCGGCGCAGCTCAGCGAGGCGCGTGGCGGCGGCAGCCTGACGGCCCTGCCTTTCATCGAAACCCTGCTGGGCGACGTCTCGGCCTACGTGCCCACCAACGTCATTTCCATCACCGACGGCCAGATTTACCTGCTAAGCGACCTCTTCTACGCGGGTCAGCGGCCGGCCATGGACGTGGGCATCAGCGTCAGCCGCGTCGGTGGTGACGCGCAGACGACGGCCATGAAACGCGTGGCCGGGCGACTCAAGCTGGACCTGGCGCAATTTGCCTCGTTGGCGGCCTTCGCCCAGTTCGGCTCCGGCCTGGACCGCTCCACGCAGCAGCAACTGGACCGCGGCCTGCGCCTGACCGAGCTGCTCAAGCAGCCGCAGTACCAGCCCATGCGCGTGGCCGACCAGGTGGCGATCATCTATGCCGGCACCAACGGCCTGCTGGACGACGTGCCAGTGGAGCGCGTCAGCGCCTGGAAGGATGACTTCCTGCGTAACTGGCAAACGAACTCGGCGGCGCTGTCGGGCAGCATTCAGAGCGACCCCGAAAACTGGGATGACTCGGTGGCCCAACAGGTCGAGAGCGCCATCAACGACTTCAATGCCCGCTGGGCCCAGTCGTAGCGGCTGCCACAGGAGATAGCCGGTGGCCACTGCCAGAGACATTCAGAAACGCATACGTAGCGTACGAAACATTTCGCAAATCACGCGCGCCCTGGAGGCGGTATCGGCGTCACGTGTGCGGCGCGCCCAGGCGCGTGTGCTGGCCAGCCGGGCCTACGCCGAAAAAGCCTGGGAATTGCTGCTCAACGTACAGGCCGGGGCAGGGGGAGGCGCCACGATGCACCCCCTGCTGGAAGAACGCCCTGAAATCCGCAGCATCATGATCGTGCTGATTACCTCCGATCGTGGGCTGGCGGGCGCTTTCAACGCCAATATTATCCGCGTGGCACAGCGCTTTGCCGAACGACTTGACAAGCCCGTGCAATACGTGACCATTGGACGCAAGGGCCGCGACGCCATGGTGCGCGCCGGCGCCAACGTGGTGGCCGAATTCAGCGACTTGCCCTCCGAGCCCGGCATCGGCGACATCTCCCCGGCGACGCGTCTCGCCATCGACGCTTTCCTCGCTGCGGAAGTCGACGACATCTTCATCGCCTACACCGACTTCATCAACATGTTGACGCAACGACCGGCTGTGCTGGGTTGGCTGCCGCTGATTCCGCACACCATTGAAGACCAGGTGGCGGCCGAATTCGTCAAGGACGTGCCATCCCTGAGCGAAGGTGTGTCCAGCTACGAATACGAGCCGGGGGCCGAGGCCATCCTGCAGGAAATTGTGCCGCGTTTCACCGAGTTGCAGCTCTATCAGGCCCTGCTGGAGAGCCAGGCCAGCGAACATGCGGCGCGTATGGTGGCCATGCGCAATGCCTCTGACAACGCTTCCCAGCTGGTTGACGACCTCACGCTGGAATACAACAAGGCGCGTCAGACGGCCATTACCGCCGAAATTCTGGACATCGTGGGCGGCACCGAAGCCCTGCAGGACGCCATGGACGACATGGCGCTGCGCATTGAGGAAATGACCGATTTGAACGAACAAGGTGTTCGGATATGAGTGACGTGCAGGGCCGCATCGCCCAGATCCTGGGCAACGTGGTTGACGTCAAATTCCCTGCCGGCGAGTTGCCCGACATCAACGAGGCGTTGCGGGTGGCGCGCGGGGAGGGCGAGTCGGAGCTCGTGCTTGAAGTGCAGTTGCACATGGGCGACAACCTCGTCAAGACGGTGGCCATGGACAGCACCGACGGCCTCCAGCGCGGCCTGCCGGTTATCGCGACCGGATCACCCATCACCGTGCCGGTGGGCACGGCTTCACTGGGGCGGGTGTTCAATGTTTTGGGTCGCGCGATCGACAACCAGCCGGAAGTGCCGGACGAAGCGCCGCGCCGTTCCATTCACACGTCGGCCCCCGACTTTGAGGACCAGTCGACCTCTATTGAACAGTTTGAGAGCGGCATGAAGGTGATCGACCTTGTGGCGCCCATGACCCGGGGCGGCAAGACCGGCATTTTTGGCGGCGCCGGCGTCGGCAAAACCATCACCATTCAGGAGTTGATCAACTCCATCGCGACGCAACACGACGGCCTGTCGGTATTCGCCGGCGTGGGTGAACGCACACGCGAAGGCACCCAGCTCTATGGCGAGATGGAAGAAGCCGGCGTACTGGACAAGCTGGCGATGGTCTTCGGCCAGATGAACGAACCGCCCGGCGTTCGCTTGCGCGTGGCGCTCTCCGGCCTGGCGATGGCCGAGCAGTTCCGCGACGAAGGCCGTGACGTGCTGCTCTTCATCGACAACATTTTCCGTTATTCCCTGGCCGGAGCGGAAGTTTCGGCCCTGCTGGGTCGCATGCCATCGGCGGTTGGTTACCAGCCGACGTTGGCCGATGAAATGGGCTTGCTGCAGGAGCGCATCACCTCGACGCGCAGCGGCTCTATCACCTCGATGCAGGCCGTCTACGTCCCGGCGGACGATTATTCCGATCCGGCGCCGGTCGCGGTGTTCACGCACCTGGACGGCACCATCGCACTGGAGCGCTCGATCGCGGCGCGCGGCCTGTTCCCGGCGGTGGACCCGCTGGCCAGTACCAGCAAGATTCTGGACCCGCAAATCGTCGGCGACGAGCACTACCGCACAGCGCGCGAGGTGCAGCAGGTCTTGCAGCGCTACAAGGACTTGCAGGACATCATCGCCATTCTGGGCGTGGACGAGCTATCCGACGATGACAAGCAACTGGTGGCGCGCGCGCGCAAGATCGAACAATTCCTGTCGCAGCCCATGGTGGTGGCGGAACAATTCACCGGCCGCGAGGGCCGTTACGTGCCTGTGCGCGACACGGTGCGCGGCTTCCGCATGATCCTCGACGGTGAGCTGGACCACATTCCGGAGCAGCTGTTTTACATGGCCGGCGGCATGGACGACGTGCTGCAGCGCCTTGAGGAAGCCGGAGACTGAGCGATGACCATTCACGTCGAGGTCGTCACGCAGGAGCGCAAGGTCTTTGAGGAACAGGAGGCCGATATCGTCGTGTTGCCGGGCAGCGAAGGTGAAATGGGTGTGCTGCCGCGCCACGCGCCTCTCCTGACGACGATGGGCTACGGCGAACTGATCGTGCGCAAGGGACCGGCCGAGGAGCGCTTTGCGATATACGGCGGCGTGGTGGACGTGCGACCGGACAAGGTCGTGGTGCTGGCGGACCTGGCAGAATCATCTTTCAGCATTGACATTCGCGCCATAGAAGAGGCGCGCGAGCGCGCTGGTCGT
>JAGWBD010000086.1 GCA_021296065.1 Anaerolineae bacterium | reverse complement strand
CTGCCGCTGTCCGTTCCCTTGCCAGACGCGCCTCGGCCGGTTGCAGACTACGTACCCGCCAGGCGATGTCGCGCAGGGACATGCCCTCGTTCCTGGCGACGGCGGCGGCCAACAAAATATTGCTGACGTTGTGTCTGCCGAGGAGGCTGGTGCTAAATTCCACGCACTCCCCACTTCGCCGATCTTCTACCTTGAAGCGCAGGCCATCCAGACTTTCCTGAATGTCCGCAGCGACCAGGCGCGGATCGTCCGGTGAGGGGTCTGCGGGGATTTCCTCACAACTGGCCGTCAGGACGGTGTCCGGATGGCCGCGCCGCGCCATTTCGCGCAAATGCGGGTTGTCACGGTCCAGCACAGCGACACCGTCCGCAGGGAGGGCGCTGATGATTTCATACTTGGCGCTGACGATATTTTCAATGCTGCCGAATCGTTCAAGATGTTGGGGTCCAATGGCAGTAACAATGCTGATCTCAGGGCGGGCCAGATCACAGATTTCAGCGATTTCCCCGGGGATGTAAGCGCCCATCTCGACAATGTAGTAGTCAAGACTACGGTCCTCAACGAGGTCCTGGTTTAGTGCCAGACAAATGCCCATCAGCGTGTTGTAGCTCTTTGGTGTTGCGCCAACACGAAAGTGTCCGTTCAGGATATGCTGCAAATAGACCTTGGTGCTGGTTTTGCCATAGCTGCCGGTGATGCCAATCACGGTCGGCCCGGCCTCGATCAAAATCGTGCGGGCCCGTGCGACAAAGCGCTGACGCAGCAGGGCTTCTGCCGGACGGAGCAGCAAACTGGCGCTGACCAGCAACAGTGGTGCCAGCAAGACCAGCAGGCAGCCGGCAGCCGTCCACAGCAGCGGCTGCAAGGGGCCGTCGGCAATACCTCCACTGGCGATGACCGGCAGCGACGCAATCAGCAGGGCCAATACCCAGGCCACAGACAGAAGTCGCCGCGCCCGCCAGGTGACGCGAAAACCTTTCTTGACCTCGGCGCCGGTGCGCGGCCAGTTGGCCAGCAATGCGACCGGCAAGGCCAGGTAAACGGGCAACATGGCGCCAGGTGCTTCGCCGAGCAGGAGCATCATGGCCGAGCCAACCAGCAAGGCCAGCAGGGGGCGACGTGGCAACCACCGTGACCGACGACCTGCCAGCCAGCGCAAATAGCGCCCGACCTGGTATTCCTCGAGTTGGAGGAAGAGTGCCTGGCGATAGATTTGATGGCAGCAGCCGGCCAGCCATACAAGTGCGACAACGACCAGAATCATCGCGCCGCCTCATCCCTGAGAAAATGCAACGCGACACGCGTGGTATCCGCGAGACGGTCCAGGTAGCTGTAGTGACCTGCGCCTTCCCAAACGACGAGACCGGCGTCCGGGATGAGGTCTTCCAGCTCCCTGCCCATCCAGAGCGGGGTCTCCTCGTCCTGGTCGCCCCAGAATAGCAGCGTGGGTGGCTGAACGCGGGCGGCGAAAGGACGCACGTCCTCGTTAACAATGCGCAGAAACGTGGGACGCATCACACCTTCCGCAGCGCGGTAATCGGGCGAAGCGAATCGCTGCTGGTACCATCGTACCAGGCGAACTTCTGTATGGGTCAAACCGACACGCCGCATTGATGATCGTAAAGCCTGGTAGGCTTTCAGTCGCGCGCGACCATAGAGAGGCTGCGGCGGACGCAAACCGGCGGCATTGAATAGCAGCATCTTGCCGGTGCGATCCGGATGGTCCGCGCGCAGCATTAGACAGACCCGCCCCCCAAAGGAGTGACCGGCCAGATCGGCACGATCGAGTTCCTGCTCCCCAAGGAAATCCAAAACGAAGTTGCTGTAATCTCGTAGAGACCAGGGATGTTTTGGCCGTTCACTGTTACCGAAGCCCGGGAAATCCGGCACATATACGCGGAAACCACCGGTCGCCATGCGTTCAGCCAGGGGCCACATTAGCTGGAGACTTGCGCCCCAGCCATGCAAGAGAACAAGGGGAGGTCCATCTCCCGCTGCGACCCAGGCACACTCAAGATCCGCAACTCGCGAATATTGCAGTTCCGGAAGGCTCATTCCACCATGATTTTCGCACCCAGTTCCTTCAGGTTGCCAATGACTGCGCCAAAGTGATGCTCTATGGCCTGGGCATTGTCTATCGTGGAATGCCCGTCGGCGACAAGGGCCGCGGCCAACATGCCAAGACCGGCCCGGATATCCGGTGTCGCCATGTAGCTGCCGTAGAGCGGGGCAGGGCCGACGACGATCGCCCGGTGCGGGTCACAGAGCACAATTTGCGCGCCCATGGCCTTGAGGCGGTCCACGAACAGCAGACGGTTTGGAAATAGCTTCTCGTGTATCAACGTAGTCCCGCGCGCCTGGGAAGCGATCACGGTGGCGATGGCGATCAGGTCCGAAGGAAAGCCGGGCCAGATGGCACTCTCAACGCGCAGGTCGACGTCGCCTGCGCGGTCTCGCACGGTCAATTGCTTATGCCGTGGCACGAATACTGTGTCTGCCTCCAGCTCCAGGTGTATTCCGAACTGGTCAAAGACACGGGCCACCATACGCAGGTCCCGCTCGCGACTCTCCCGCAAGGTGACGCGACCGCCACACAGGGCCGCAATGGCGGCAATGCTGGCCACTTCAATGTGATTGGGACCGATGTTTGTCTCCGCTCCAACGGGGTTGCTGCAACCGGTTACCTGCAGCAGATTGGAGCCTTGCCCGTTCACCCTCGCACCCATCGCTTCCAGCAACCTGCAAAGTTCCTGTACGTGGGGTTCACTGGCAGCGTTGTGGATGATGGTTTCCTGCCCAAGCGTTGCCGCAAGCATCAGAACGATTCCAGTCGCCGTCACGCTGGCGCTGCCAAGCAGAATCTCCCTCTTGCGCCAGGTGACGGCGCGAATTTCAACGGCGCCATGCAAAAACAAGACGTCTTGCCCCAAATCCCGCAGGGCATCCAGGTGCGTCAGCAGGCGGCTGCGGGGTGTTTCAATCTCGAGTCGGATGTGCCGGCAGCGGAGCAACAGGGGCGCAATCATGAGTATGGCGCCGGCGTGATCAAGCACATCCTGGCCAAGGGTACGGCGAGAAAGCTGACGCGTCTCTACCCTGAGCGTTGATCTCTGGTCGAACTGAATGTCGGCGCCCAGCCACGATGCCAGCTCAATCTGTTGCAGGGTGCTGGCCGTGCGCGGCATATTGTGCAGCACAACGGGTTGCTCCCCGAGAAGGGAAGCGGCCAGCAAGGCAAGGCCGGCGTTCGGGTTTCCGGAAGGGCGCCAGTTGCCATTCAGGGCTTGCCGGCCTTCGACATGGATACGCACAGGTCGGCTCGCCGTATCAGCGCATTAGTTTGACGTTGGCAGTGCGTTTGCGCTCGGCAATCGGACGCACTGGCGGGCATTCCCAGGCGCTGTCCGCTGTCTGGCTGCGGGTCTGTGTGAATTTGGGCAAGATACCGCAGGCGAAACATTTGTCACGGCAGTCGATCCGTGTCTCACCCTTCAGGCTCATTTGATAGTCCTGCAGCAAGAACTTGCGGTGTACGGCCACGTCGATGTGTTCCCAGGGGAAGATCTCATGGTCCCCGCGGGTCCTGTGATTGTAAAAGTCAGGGTCCAGACCGGCCTCCGCAAAGGCCTGCAACCAGCGATCGTGGAAATGCCGGTCCTGCCAGGCATCGAAGGTACAACCCAGTTCCCAGGCGCGCTGCACCACCTGGCCAAGACGGCGATCACCGCGGCTGAGGAATCCTTCGAATTCTCTGGATTCAGTGTCGTTCCAGCGCAAATGCAGGCCGGGACCGCGCAATTCGCGTTTGAGTAGCCTTTGTTTTTCCAGGACCTGTTCTTTCGAGTCCTGGGGAACCCACTGGAAGGGGGTGTGCGGTTTGGGAATGAAGGTGCTCACACCGACGTTGACATTGGCCTTGTTGCCCAACTCCTTGCGTCCTTCGCGCAACACCGCCTTGCACAGGTCGATGATGCCCCAGACGTCTTCGATGGTTTCCTCGGGGTGGCCGATCATGAAATAAAACTTGATGGTCCGCCAGCCGCCGCCGTAGACGTCGCGCGCCGTCTGCAACACCTGCTCCGTCGGCACGTACTTGTTGATGAGATTGCGCATGCGTTCGGTGGCGGCTTCGGGAGCGAAAGTAAACCCACTGCGGCGGGTGTCCCCCAGTTTCGAAAGCAAATCTGCGCTTGCAGTCTCGATTCGCAGGCTGGGCAGACTCATGCTCAGGCCGGCTTCGCCATATTCGTCATGAATGGCGCTCACCAGATCGTGCACCTGCCCGTAATCCGAAGACGACAGGCTGAGCAGACTGATTTCCTCAAAACCGGTGCTGGCCGTGATCTTGCCGATGGCCTCCAGCACTTCAGGCACGGGACGCTCCCGCACCGGGCGGGTTACCATGCCCGCGTGGCAAAAACGGCAACCGCGCGTGCAGCCACGCATAATTTCGATTGGGGCGCGGTTGTGAACTGTGTCAATGTTGGGGACAAGAAAACGCGTAAAGGGAGGTGGCAGCACCGGCACGATTCGTTTGAGGACGCGCTCGGGCACGTCCTGACAATTGGGTTTGATGGCGGCCACCGTGCCGTCCGGGAAGTAGTTGACGTCGTAAAAGCGCGGCACGTACATTCCCTGGATGCCTGCCACTGCGCGCAACAAATCCTCGCGCGATCGACCGCGCAACGCCTGCACGCAGCGGGCCAGCTCGACGATGATTTCTTCCCCCTCGCCAATGACGAAAGCGTCGATGAAGTCAGCGACGGGCTCGGGATTGAAGCAGGCGTGTCCGCCGGCGATCACCAGCGGGAAGGAAGAATCGCGGTCCTCGCTGCGAATCGGCATGCCTGCAAGATCAAGCAGGTTTAGCGCGTTGGTATACAACTGCTCATAGGGCAAGCTGATGGCCAGCATGTCAAAGTCGCGGATTGGGTGTTTCGTCTCCAGCGAATACAGCGGCAGGCCTTCGGCGCGCATTAACGCTTCCATGTCCACCCAGGGGCTGAAGACGCGTTCGGCAAGAATGTCCGTCTGCTGATTCAATTGTTCGTAAAGAATCATGAGGCCCAGGTTCGACATCCCCAGGTCGTAGAGATCCGGGAAGGCCAGCGCCACGCGCAGGTCCGTCGCGTCCCAGTCCTTGACGATACTGTTGTACTCGCCGCCGACGTAACGCCCTGGCCGCTCCGTTTTCAGCAGAATGCGATCCAGGGTCCCTTCGATTTGTTCCGGCCGCATGGCCCGACTCCCGGAAGCGTGGGTGATGCGAACGCCACAGGCAGTATAACGCAAGTCCCGGTCATTTGCAGGCCGGGACAGGGTCACAGGGCGGCAGCGATCCGGGCAGCAATGCGGGCATTGTTGGCCAGCAGGACCGTGTTGGCTGCCAGGGATGCTCCGCCGGTCAGTTCGGCGACCCGTGTCAGGAGATATGGTGTCAGCGAAGCTCCGCGCAGTCGTTTGCGCCGGGCTTCCTCGTTGGCCGTGACGATGGCGGCTTCTGCCTGATCCTGGGCCAGGGCAACGTCGGCGGGCACGGGCACACAGATCAGTATGCCGCCGGGTCTGTTCATGTCCATTTGGGCGCGAATGATGCTGGCCGCGTCCTCCTCCGTATCGACCCTGACGTCAACGGGCAGCGTGCTGGTGCGAGAGATGAAGGAAGGCAATCTGTCTGTGCCAAAGCCGACCACCGGAACGCCCTGGGTCTCCAGCACTTCGCGGGTCAACTCCAGGTCCAGAATTGACTTGGGGCCCGAACAGACCACGGCGACCGGCGTGCGACCCAACTCGATCAAATCGGCGGAAATGTCAAAGGGATGCCCACGGTGGACTCCGCCAATGCCGCCCGTCGCAAAGACGGGGATGCCAGCCTGTTGGGCAACGATCATCGTTCCTGCCACCGTCGTTGAGGCTGTTTCGCCCAGACCCACTGCTATGGGCAGGTCGCGGCGGCTGCATTTGCGCACCTTTTCCGCCGATGTTTTGCCCAGGGTGTCGATTTCCTGCGCGTCAAGCCCGACCACGACACGACCTTGCAGCACGGCAATTGTGGCGGGATGCGCGCCCTCCTCGAAGACTGCGGCTTCCATTTCCATGGCCGTCTCGACGTTTTGAGGCACTGGCAGGCCGTGCGTAATGGCAGTGGATTCCAGGGCGACGACCGGTTTACCGGCATTCAGGGCGTCTGCTACAGGGCTTGCAATTGTCAGTTGCATTTCAACTCCTCCATTTCCGCCAACACAAGCTGCTCACGGTGAACTCGATGCCAATGATCAAGGAGGTCCATTTCCTGCAGGACGTCCCCGGGGCGCAGGTTTCCACGGTCCCCTACGGCGACGTGCATTTGCAGTTCGCCTGCATCGCCGACCCGTATTTCATTGATCAGGGGGCGCAAGTCCTTTTCGACTGTGCGGCGTTTGCGTTGAATGGTGCGCAGGATATTGGGTCTCGCCAATAGCTCGGCAACCCTCCGGGATAAATCCGGAACCGATTCCTCGAATGTCACCACGTAGTGCGCGCTGCGCACCCGCGTTTGCAGGGCGGCGGAGGAGACAGGGACTTCCACCACATCACAGGTTTCCAGGCCATCAGGACTGACGTCGCGCAATCGCTGTGCCACGTCTTCAAGAGGGATGCGCTTCCGCAGCAAGACGTCGAGCAACTCGCATTCACTGGTGATGCCGAGGGGCAGGGCCGTAGCCAGCTGCAAGCGGGGACGAGAGTTGAAACCCTGCGAATAAAGGAGAGGCAGGTCGGCGCGCCGCAATACACGTTCCCAGATTTTTGCGACATCCAGGTTGCTGGTGTATTTCATGGCTGCGAACTTGCCAAAGGTAATTCGCAAGCGCTGTCTGGCAGGGTTCTCGCTCATGCCCCCAAGTATCGCACACCGGTCGCCCTGATTACATGGCCACCTGGCTATACTTGTGCCAAGCCTGCTGCGAAGTGCCGGAGGGAAGCGAATGTGTGGTCGATTTGTGCTAGTTGCGCTGGCGGATGAAATTGCCGATATGTTCGAATTGCACTCGGTTCCGGTGCCCTTGGCGCAGCGATTCAACGTGGCGCCCTCGCAACAGATCGCAGTCATTACCAACGAAAAGTCCGATGAACTTGCATGGCATCGTTGGGGACTGATTCCCTTCTGGGCGAAAGAGGCCAAAATTGGCTACCGAAT
>JAGWBD010000085.1 GCA_021296065.1 Anaerolineae bacterium | reverse complement strand
CGATTGCCTCGCCCTCGCGATCCGGATCCGTCGCCAGAAAGATTTCATCGGCGCTGTCTGCGAATTCGCTCAGTTTCTTGACGACATCCCGTTTCTTTCTGGGAATACTCCAGGAAGGTTCGAAATCTTTGGCAACGTCAACGGCGTTGCGGCCCCGTTTAAGATCGCGGATGTGACCTACAGAGGATTCGACCGTATAACCGGAGCCAAGGAAGTTACGTACCGTGCGGGCTTTGGTTGGTGACTCAACAATGACAAGCTTTCCAATTTTGCGTTTTCTGGTCGCTTTGGCACGTGTTGTCTTCCTGCTGGCTTTTTTTCTTTTTGCCCGTGTTGACGGCTCGGGTCTGGGCACGCCGGCGTGAGCGTCGGTGTCGCCCATGCGAAAAAGGGTGGTACCGCAGACTTCACATTTGCCACGCGTTCCGGGCGAGCCATTCGCCGTATAGACTGCTACCGCCCTGTTGAGGTCGCGTTTTTCCTTACAACCGAAGCAGTACGCCTGCAGCGCATCAGTCATGGAACCGGTTTCCAATCGTTAGAGGTATTTGTAATTCTTGGTGGTCAACAACTTGCTTACCACTTCCCGTACGTCCTGGCTGCGGTCCTTGTGGCAAAGCAGCAGGGCGTCCGGAGTTTCGACGACAATGAGGTCTTCCACACCGATTGTGACGGTCAGTTTTTCACTGTAGACGAGTGTATTGCACGTGTCCAGCACCACATTGGCCGCGGTGTGTCCCCGAAAGTGGTTGCCTTCCCGATCAAGCGCCAGCACGTCGAAAAGCGACCCCCAGCTACCCACGTCGTTCCAGCCAAGGTCAACAGGAATGACGACCATGTCGCAGGCGTTTTCCATGACGGCAAAGTCGATCGATATGTTGCGAATGTTGTCCCAGTTGCTTGCCAGGGTATCTACCCAGGCCGGGCTGTCCAGGGCAGCACCGATTGTCCTGAGCTGCGTATACATCGCAGGCTGCTGACGCTTGTATTCCTCCATGGCACGCTGCGTTGTCCAGATGAACATGCCGGAATTCCAGCTGTACTCCCCTGATTGAAGAAATCTGGCTGCCGTCGCTTCATCGGGCTTTTCCACGAATCCATGGGAATTAAAAACGTCAAAATCAGCGACCCGCTCGCAGTGCTCCCCCTGTTGAATGTAACCGAATCCCGTCGAGGGATGAGACGGTGTCAGTCCGAGGGTGACAATTTTCCCCTGGCCCGCAACTTTTCGCGCGGCTTGCAGCGCCTTTAGAAAACGTTCAACATCTTCAATGTGATGGTCTGCCGTTAAAATCGCCACCGTAGCTTGAGGGTCACGTTGATGGATCACGGTCATGCCCAGACCGGCTGCCGGCGCCGTGTTGCGACCGTAAGGTTCAACAATGTAGTTGGCAGACGGGATCGCGGGCACGTCGGCGTGCATCTCGTCATAACAGGCGCGGCTGGTAACCACATAGATACGGTCCGGCGGAAACAGGGGAGCTAGACGTTCGACGCTGACGCGAAACAGGGAGCGGTCGGCTTCCGTCAGTGGCAACAATTGTTTGGGCCGGTCCTGTCGGCTCATGGGCCACAGTCGTGTGCCACCTCCACCGGCAAGAATCATTGCATAATAATGCGCCGACATGCTTAACTCCCCGTCTCAGACAGGCAAGATACGCGAATATTGCATGGGCCCTACCTTTCGCGCAAGGCCTCTCAACTCCAGAATCGTCAAGGTGCTGCTGACCGTCGCGACAGGCAACTGACAACGGCGGGCAAGGTCGTCCACGTGCGTTGGTTCGGCGCCCAGCGATCCAAGCAGGCTGGCCTCGCTTGCATTGGCAGGGACCGCTTGACTGGCCACTGCGGCGGTTTCTACGCGAGTCCAGGTCACATTAAGTTCATCCAGAATGTCAGCCACGTCCGTGACCAGTTTGGCGCCGTCCTGAATTAAGCGATGACAACCGGCGCTGGCAGGTTCCAGAATGTTGCCAGGCACGGCGAAAACGTCCTTGCCTTGCTCGCCGGCGATGTTTGCGGTGATAATGGCTCCGCTGGACAGGGGCGCCTGGACCACCACAATGCCCAGTGAAAGCCCGCTGATGAGCCGGTTTCGGCGTGGAAAATTGCGCCCTTCCGGTAGCGTACCCGGTGGATACTCGCTGATCAGGGTTCCATGTTGGCTGATTTCTTGCGCAAGATGACGGTGATTCGCAGGATAAATCACATCCACGCCACTGCCGAGGACGGCCAGCGTGCGGCCACCTGCCTTGAGGGCACCGCGATGGGCGGCCGCGTCGATCCCGTAAGCCAGACCACTGGTTACGGTGATGCCCTGGCGGGCGAGGTCCTGGGCAAGACGTTCCGCCACGTCGCGACCGTAGTCTGTGGCCTTTCGCGTGCCCACTATGCCAAGGGCATGACGGTCTTCGGGTAACAATTGCCCCCGGATGTAAAGTGTCAGGGGCGGGTCCGCGATATTTCGCAGCGCTGCGGGATAGCCGTCGTCCAGCAGTGTCAAAAACTCTGCGCCGCTGGCACTGATTCGCTCGACTTCGCGTTCCAGGTCCAGTTCTCGCCGCAATGTGACAAGCCGTCGCCGCAGCCGGAGATTCAGGCCGGCCTGTTCGAGTTGAAAGTCGCTGGCCAGCCAGGCGTCACCGATATTGTCAAAATATTGCCGGAGACGTTCCAGGCGGCGGGGCCCAATCCCCGATACCAAACTAAGACCGAGACAGGCAAGGCGCGCATCCGGCGGACGTTGTGGCAGGGCAGGATTCAGGGAGTCATTCACAAGAGGATTGAATCCTGTCAGTCGGAGAGCAAACCGTCCGGCACTTGCACACGCAACTGGCCGTCAGCGATGCTGATTTCGAGAATGGTTTCCGCGGTCGCCGGGAACAAGATTTCTCCAAGCTCGGGGCTGTTTACGATGTAGACGTCATTGGCGCCCGTCTCAATGATGTCACGGATTGTTCCCAGTTCGCAACCCTCTGCCGTAATCACGCGCAAACCTATCAACTGATGCAGGTACAATTCTCCCTCTTCCAGGGGTACGGCATCCTCTATGGCGACCAGCACATTTAGTTCCCGCAACAATTCTGCTTCGTTGCGGTCGTTGACGCCTTGCAGTTTGAGCAGGCCATATTGTTGATGCATGCGCATGTGTTCGACGCGCCAGGCGCGGGCGTCCTGCGCCTCCAGGTCTGAGGCCAGATAGACTTGAGGCAGATTGCCGATGCGTTCCGGATAGTCAGTCAGCAATCGTACGCGCAGTTCGCCACGCAGACCGTGAGGCCGCAGAATCAGTCCAAGCAAGAGGAAGGAAGGCCCGGACTTTTCCTCCGGGCCTGAAGCAGGTGCCGGCCCCATCAATCACGCAATCTCAAGGATGATGTGTTTGCGTTGCCTTTCACCTTGCTGATGACGGTCGGCGACCCGCAAAAGGGCGCGAATGGCGTTTGCGACCCGTCCCTCGCGTCCAATGACGCGGCCCATGTCCTCAGGCGCTACACGCAATTCAATGACGGTGGCCGAATTGGTATTGCGTTGCCGGACCTTTACCTGTGACGGATCGTTGACGAGGCTCTTGGCAATGTAGCCAACGAGGTCTTCAAGATTGGTAGGTGGCCTCGTCTGTTGCTGGCGCTGGCGCCAGTTTCTGCCGCCACTCATGCCGGGGCGTCCTGGCTTACGGCCTCATCGACCGGGAAACTGGTCTTCGGGCTGACCGGCTCGGCAGCGTCGCGTTCCGCTGCCGCTTCCGTCAGCAATCCCTCAAGTTCCGCGCCCTTGCGCAGGCGTTCGAAGCGACCCATGGTGCCGGTAATGGTGAAGATCTTGCGCACCCGTGCACTTGGCTGCGCACCCACGCCCAGCCAGTACAGGGCGCGTTCCTCATCAACCACATTGGTATTGGGCCGTGTACGGGGATTGTAGTGGCCAATGTTCTCGATGAAGCGACCGTTACGTGGACTGCGCTGATCGGCCACGACGATGCGGTAGCTTGGTTGCTTGCGTAACCCGGTACGGCGCAAACGAATACGAACCATCCAACTTTCTCCTTGTGTTTGCCGCTCCCATGCGCCATTCTGGCGGGGAGCCACTGTCTACGGAAAAACGTGACATGTTGACAGTTGGGGAAGGGGAGTCAACCCTGGCCCATCGCCTGCGGCAAGGCGCCGGGCATTTTGAGTCGCCCCCGTCGCATTTGTCGCATCAGCTTGCGCATGTCACGGTGTTGCCTGACAACCTGATTTACATCACTGACCTGCAGGCCGCTGCCTCGCGCGATGCGTTTGCGACGGCTTGCATTCAACAGTTTGGGGCGAGACCGCTCCTCCGGCGTCATCGATAGGATGATGGCCTCTACCTTTCGCAGGCTGTGCTCCATTTCTTCCTGATCGACCTGCTCCTGCAAACGTCCCATTCCCGGCACCATGTTGAGCAATTGCCCCAGGGGGCCCATCTTGCGAACACGCCGCAGATTCTCCAGGAATTCCTGCAGGGTAAATTCGTCCCTGAGCATCTTTTCCTGGAGATCCTGCGCCTCGGTTTCGTCAAACTCTTCCTGCGCCCGTTCGATCAGGGTGAGAATATCGCCCATGCCAAGGATGCGCGACGCCAGACGGTCCGGGTGAAACACCTCGAATCCGTCAATTTTCTCGCCTGTAGACAAAAACTTCACCGGTACGCCGGTGACGGCTCGCATGGAAATCGCGGCGCCGCCGCGGGCATCGCCATCAACCTTGGTAAGGATCAAGCCGGTGATGCCGACTTTTTCGTCGAAGCCCCGCGCAATATTCACTGCTTCCTGGCCGGTCATGGCATCGGCCACCAGCAAAATCTCGGCAGGTGAGGTCAGCCCTTTGATCTCCTGCAACTCACCCATCAGATCGTCGTTGATTTGCAGACGACCCGCCGTGTCAAGAATTACCACGTCAGCGCCTTGCTCAGCGGCGGCCTTAAGGCTGTGGGCAGCGATGTTCGCCGGTTTGACGCCCACCCCTTCCTCGAAATACGGCAGATCGACCTGTTTGGCGAGCGTGACCAACTGGTCAACCGCCGCCGGTCGCACAGTGTCACAGGCGACCAGCATGGGAGAACGGCCATCGCGCCTCAGTTGTACGGCAAGCTTTGTGGCCGTCGTGGTCTTGCCCGTGCCTTGCAGACCCACCAGCATGATGGCATGCGGCTTCACGCTGCCACGGAAATCAAGGCGGCCGGGTTCGCCCAGAGTAGCAATCAGTTCCTCATGAACGATTTTCAATACCATCTGGCCGGGCTTCAGGCTGCGCAAAATCTCGGCGCCCTGTGCCCTTTCACGGACCCGCCTGACGAAAGACTTTACGATAGGCAGCGATACGTCGGCCTCCAGCAAGGCAATGCGAACCTCGCGCATTACCTCGTTGACGTCGCGCTCGGTCAGGTGTCCGGACCTGCCAAGGCGGTCCACTGTGGCCTGAAGCCGCTTGCTTAGGCTCTCAAACATGGCGGTATGTCGTAACGTTCTCCAAAAGGTTTACAGGAACTGCGTGCATTCTAGTGTCGCAACCTGCCTGCGTCAACGGGGCAGTAAGGTCATGCCTCACGCTGAAATCGACGATAGGCGCGATTGTGATAGACGAGCGGCCAGGCCGGGTCGTCTTTACGGCCGGTTGCCACGACTTCGCCGATGATGACATGATGGGTTGCGCCATCATGCAAGCCATAAACGCGGCAGTCCATCCAGGCGATGGCTTCAACCAGCAATGGCGATCCGGTTTCCGCGACGAAGGTAGGGACCGTGTCGATGCGATCGACACCAGGCGGTACTTCCGTGTAACCCGCGAACAAGGAAGAATTGGCTTCCTGTTCCTCACCAAGAATCGAAACACCAAAGCATGCACCTTGCTGCAACAGCAGGCTGGTGCCGGCTTCCTTGTGCAGGCACACCAGAATCAACGGCGGTTCCAGCGAGATCGAAGTGAAGGAACTGGCTGTCATGCCCGCACGCTTGCCGTCATGGCTGGTCGTGACCACGGTGACGCCACATGCCCAAAGGCGCATGCTGCGGCGCATCGCTTCGGAAATCGAGTCCATTGCCAATGCATTCCCCTCCACAAATCCTGACCAGTATAGACGATTCGCGGGCCTTTGGCAGGGCCGCATTGTGGCAGGGGACAGACGCGGGTAAAGTCGGGGTCGGTCTATCTTCAGAAGTCAGGACGGGGTTGCATGAGCGCTGCGAACGGGAACGAGCTTCTTTTGCTGGCGGGCAGTTACACCCGGCAGATGCCTGACGCGATCGGCCGCGGGGAAGGCATCTATTCCTGCTGGTTCAATTCAGAGAGCGGTGCGTTGCGGGTCGCAAGCCTTCAAAAGGGCATTGACGACCCTTCTTACCTCGCTGTCGACGCCGGTCAAAGACGGGTGTATGCCATCGCTTCCAGGGACGACAGCGAGGACGGGCACACTGCGGCAGTCTGCGCCTTTTCGCTTGATCCCTCTGAAGGAACCCTGGCCCTGCTGAATTGTGAACCAGTGGCAAGCGTCGGCGCATGTTACGTATCGACAACCGCCGACCACGCCCTGGTCGCCTGTTACGCGGGTGGCAGCGTGGCTGCCTTGCCGCTTCGCGACGATGGCGGCCTTGATCCCGTCAGCAGCCTGGTGCAGCACGAAGGCACGACGCGCGTCAATCCATCGCGCCAGGACGGGCCGCACGCCCACTGCATCGTGCCCGATCCGGCAGGGCGTTTTTTCCTTGTCGCCGATCTGGGCAAGGATGAGGTCTTTGTTTACCGCCTTGAAGATGGAGTCCTGGTGCCTCAGGGGCAGGCCATGTCACTACCGGGAGCCGGGCCGCGCCATCTGGTGTTTCACCCAGGCGGACGGCAGGTCTTCGTAGTCAATGAACTTTCCTGCAGCGTGACTGTCTTCCGTTACGAGCCGCAATCCGGTGAGCTCACGCGCCTGGGGACGGATTCCACCTTGCCACTCAATTACATGGGCTTTAGCACTTGCGCGGCGATCCATGTGCATCCCAATGGCCGCTTTGTCTATGCGTCCAACCGCGGACACGACAGCATTGCCGTTTTTGAATTTTGTGAGGACAGTGAAACCCTGACCCAGCGCTCCATTCACAGCAGCGGCGGACGTACGCCGCGCGACTTTACGCTGTCTCCGGACGGGAACTGGTTGTTGGCGGCCCACCAGGATTCAGGCAACATCACCAGCTTTCGCGTGGATGCGGAAACGGGCGCTCTGGAAGCAAGTGGTCAGGAACTCGAGTTGCCT
>JAGWBD010000084.1 GCA_021296065.1 Anaerolineae bacterium | reverse complement strand
CCGCGCACTTCGGACCTGCACCTGGGCCACACCATCACCATGCGCAAACTGCGTCAGTTCCAGGAACTGGGGCATGACGTCACTTTTCTGGTGGGGTCCTTCACGAGTTTGATCGGCGACCCTTCCGACAAGGAAGAGGCGCGAGAACAGTTGACGCGTGAGCAGGTGCAGGAGAATGCGCGCACCTATGCCGAACAGGCCTTCAAAATTCTCGATCCGCAACTGACGCGAGTTCGTTACAACGATGAGTGGCTGTCGCCGCTGGACTTCGCGGACATTATCCGTCTCGCCAGCAACTTTACGGTGCAGCAGTTTCTGGTCCGCGAGAACTTTCGCAAGCGACTGGATGCGGGCATTCCCATCTTCCTGCATGAACTGTTTTACGGCCTGATGCAGGGTTACGACGCAGTCGCCCAGGAGGCCGACGTACAGGTAGGCGGGCAGGACCAACTCTTCAACATACTGGTCGCCGGACGCAAGTTGCAACAGGCGCTGGGCCAGAAGCCGCAAATCGCGCTCATCATGGGCGAGTTGTTGCCAGGCACGGACGGCGATGCCAAGATGAGCAAGAGCATGGGCAACCACATTCCCTTGCTGGCCGAACCCTGGGACATGTTCGGCAAGGTCATGAGCGTGCCGGACAAGGCCATGCCCGCCTACCACAAGCTGATTTTGGGCTGGTCGCCGGCGCAACTGGAATCCCTGGCGCGTGGACTGCAAGATGGCAGCCTGCATCCCAACGAGGTCAAGCTGCGGCTGGCGCAGGAAATTGTCAGCGTCTTTTGCAGCCCGTCTGACGCCGAAGCCGCCCGCGCCCGCTGGGACGAGGTCTTCCGCAGCGGCGGTGTTCCGCAAGAAATCCATGAGATTGTGCTTGAGAGTGAGGAACGCGTGCTGGACCTGTTGCGCCGCCTGAACATGGTCGCCAGCGGCGGTGAGGCGCGGCGCCTGATGAAGCAAAACGGGGTTCGGCTGAATGACGTTCAGGTCCGTGACGTGCAGGCCCTGGTGACCGCGGACATGTTGCCTGTGGTGTTGCAGGTGGGCAAACGTCAGTTCGTGCGCCTGGTGGCTGAGGAGTCCGTTTCCCCCGCCGAATGAAGCAGGGTCGGGACCTGCAACAGCATCGCCTTGCCGGAAGTCGGGCAGCGAATCGCGACGGCGCTACCTCCTGGCGCAGGAAATCGGCCTGACTTTTCACACTTTGGCTTGAAGCGGGTTATAGAGTCAGACAACGGGAACTGTTGCCTTGGTCCGCTTCGAAACCCTGATCGAACTTCACCACGATGAGCTCTATTTCTACCTGCGGCGGATGACGCATGGCTCGACATCGGACGCTGCAGACCTCATGCAGGAAACCTGGCTGCGCGCCTGGCAGGCCTTCGACCGGCTGCGTCCGGGCAGCAACCCGCGCGCCTGGCTCTACCGCATCGCGACCAACTGTGCCCTGAATGCCCTGCGCAACGGTCAGCGTGAATTCCCCTGGCAGGAGGAAAGGGAGCTGCCGGATGAAGGGCGATTGCCTCACGAACAACTGGAACACAGGGAAAACCTTGAGATGGTGCTGAAAGAGATTGGCTTGTTGCCACCGCGACAGCGCGCGGCTGTGCTCTTGCGATACGGTCACGAATTGCGCTATCCGGAGCTGGCAAGTGTGTTGCGCTGCAGCGAGGAGAGCGCAAGGGCCAACGTGTCGCTGGGCGTTCGTCGTCTACGGCGGGAACTGGAGGAAAAATGAACGGGAATGCTGGTGCAACAGGCGTGGCTCAATCGCGGGAGCGGGTGCGGGACTGGTTCGCACGCACAGCGCCTTTGATTGAGTGGTCAGAAATGGACTCGCCGCTGGGCGTGCTCTATCTTGCCCAAAGCGGGGCGGGTCTGTGTCGGTTGACATTTGGTGGAACGGAAGACGATTTCCGCGCCCTCCTGCCGTCCAGGGCAAAGTCGCGGCGCAACCCCGATGCCCTGGGCGACGCGCGCAAGCAGCTCGACGCCTATTTCGGGGGCAGCCAGGTCCGCTTTCGCCTGCCTGTCGATCTGGGCGAGATGACCTGCTTTCAGCAACGCGTGTTGCGGCGGGCAAGCGCCATCCCGGCCGGTGAATTGCGCAGTTATGGTGAACTCGCGCGCGACGTGGGATCGCCACGCGCCAGCCGTGCGGTGGGCCAGGCGCTGGGGCGCAATCCAGTGCCCATCGTGGTGCCGTGTCATCGGGTGGTCGGCAGCGACGGCAAATTGACGGGTTACAGCGGTGCGAGGGGCATCGAGAGCAAACGCTGGTTGTTGCGCTTCGAGGGCGCGCCTTTGGGGGAGGCGCCCCATGGCTGACACGCGCAAGGTGGTCATTCTGGTTTTCGACGACGTGGAAATCCTGGATTTCTGCGGTCCCTACGAGGTGTTTTCCGTCGCCTCATCGCGCCGCGATCCAGCCCCGTTTCAGGTCTGCACGGTGGCCGACAAGGCGGGTCCGGTTACCGCCCGCAATGGTCTGAGCGTCAATCCTGACTACACACTGGAGAACTGTCCGGCGCCGGACCTGTTGATTGTCCCCGGCGGTCAAGGCACGCGACCCTTGCTGCAAAACAAGGAGTTGCTTGACTGGATTCGTGAACAAGATTCGTGTTGTGAACTGACGCTTTCGGTTTGCACAGGCTCCCTGTTGCTGGCACAGGCGGGCCTGCTGAATGGCTTGCGCGCGACGACGCATTGGGGGTCGCTGGACCTGCTGGCGTCTATCGCACCGTCCACCCGGGTACTGGACGACGCGCGCTATGTTGACAACGGACGCATCATCACGTCCGCCGGCATTGCCGCCGGCATTGACATGTCGCTGCACGTTGTCGCGCGTCTGTTTGGCAGCGAGCATGCGGCCCAAACGGCGCGGCACATGGAATACGATTACTGGCCGCAGGGGCGGATGAATCAGCCAGGCGACTGCCAGTGACGCACGAGGTCAACGAACAGACGCGCGCCGAATCCGGTCGCGCCCTGTTTCGGCAGCAGAGGGTTGTCGCGGTCGATGTTTCCCAGGCCTTCGATACCGACCACGCCAGCGATGTCCAGATGGGCCCAGGCCGGGCAAATCGTGAAGCGTTGCAGGAAGGCCGCCGAGGTCCCCACCCCGGTGTTGGGCGCGGCGCTGTTGCGGAGGTCGGCCACTTGCGATTCCAGCGCCTTGTCGTATTCGGGAAACAGGGGAAGAGGCCACAGAGTTTCCTCACTGCGGCCGGCGGCCGCAAGCAGATGATCCCGCAGGCCGTCGTTGTTGCTGAACAGACCGGCGGCGGCGCTGCCGAGAGCCGTGACGCAGGAACCGGTGAGCGTGGCGATGTCGATGACGGCAGCCGGCCTGAAGCGCGCGGCGTACACCAGGGCATCGGCAAGTATCAGGCGACCCTCGGCGTCTGTGCTGATGATTTCTATGCTGAGGCCGTTGCTGGCGACGAGCACGTCCTGCGGGCGGATGGCCTGCGGGCCGACGAGATTGTCAACGGCCGGCACCAAAGCGACCACGTGCAGGTCCGGTTGCAGGGCAGAGATTGACTGCATGGCGCCAATGACGGCCGCCCCGCCTCCCATGTCGCTCTTCATGCCGACCATGCCTGTAACGCTTTTCATGCTGTAGCCGCCGGTGTCGAAGGTGATGCCCTTGCCGGCCAGCACCAGTGTTTCGAGTGAGTCAGCCCGGTCGGCATTGTGCTCCATGATGATGAATTTCGGTGGCGTTTCGCTGCCCTGGGCGACTCCCAGCAGGGAGCCCATGCGCAGGGCTTCCATGTCGCTTCGTTCCAGGACGGTTGTCCGAAGCCCGGTGATGGCTGCTGCTGCCTCGGCGAGGTCGGTCGGCGTGCAATAATTGGCCGGCTTGTTGACCAGATCCCGCGCCAGGCACGCCCCAGCAGCGATCGCGCCCCCGATGCCGGAGCCTTCGCGGGCGGCGTTCAGTTCATGCTCTTTTGCAACGAGGACATCCATTTTGGGCGGAGAATCGGGGCTGAAGCCAGGGGCATCAAAGCGGTGAAAGCGATAACTGGCCAACAGCGCGCCTTCGCATACCGCTTCGGCAGAGGCAGCGGCGGGCAAACAGTCCGGCAGGAGCAGGGCGATTTCCCCCGCGCCAGTCTTGCAGGCCGCCCGCAGCGCCCGCGCCGCTGCCCTACGTAAGCAGGCTGGCGAAATCGTCTCCGATGAACCCAGTCCGGCCAAGACCAAACGGGGTCCGGGCTTCGCCGGGTAGAGCGTTGTTACCTGACCATCGGACCCTGTGAAATCGCCGCTGGCCAGCAGAGAGGCGAGTGGCCCGGCCAGCGAAGGATGGTAGCTGTCCGCAAGGTCTTCCCTTTCCGGCAGCAAAACTATGTGCGTGCCGGTCGCACGGTCTTTCAAATGTCCGGATTGCACTTGTATTTCCCCGGCTAGCCTCCATGAAATGAAAAGCAAAAGGGGCTGGCAAAACCAGCCCCTCCGACTACTGGCGAACGCGCAGACGCTCAGGCACGCTCTTGCCGGCGTTGGTCGATGTCGCCCTGGTAGCTGATGGCTTCGCGGTGCGTCTCGCCGCTGCTGATTCGGATGATGAGTTCCACCGGCGACACAAAGATCACGCCATCGCCGTGTTCGCCGGTGGCGGCGCCGCGCATGATGGCCTGGACGGTCTCGTCCACATTGCTCTCGCTGACGATCATGGTGACCATGGTCCTCGGCAGCAGGTCCACGTTATAAAGCGAACCGCGCCAACGGAGCTGCAGACCGACTCCCCGCCCCCTTCCCTTGACGGGCTGCACGGTCATGCCGACGATACCTATGGCGGACAGCTCCCGAATGGTGGAACTGAGCTTTTCGGACCGGATAATGGCCTCTATCTTCTTGATCATGACTTACACCTCGCTTTCAGCTGCTGGCCGGCGTTGGTTCACTGGGTGAGTTGGTGAACTCGGGGTAGGCCACGGCGGCATGTTCGAAGATGTCGAGGCCCAGGTCTTCGGCTTCGGCAGATGCGCGCAGGCCCACCGTCGAGCGAATTATGCTGAACATGATCCATGAGGCGGCCATCACAAAGATGCCGACGGCCACGACACCGACCAACTGGGTGATCAGCTGGTCAATTCCGCCGCCGTGGAACAGCCCTGCGCCTTCCATGAACAGGCCTACAGCCAGGGTGCCCCACACGCCGCAGAAACCATGCACCGACACCGCACCCACGACGTCGTCGATTTGTCTGCGTTCCAGCGTGTTCACGCCGATATACATGACGACACCACCGATGGCGCCGATGATGATGGCCTCGACGGGCGTGACGACGGCGCATGGCGCCGTGATGGAGACGAGTCCCGCCAGCGCACCATTCAGCCCCCAAAGCAGTTGCGGTTTGCCGCCGTGGTACCAGCCCACGAACATGGCGACCAGAGCGCCGGCCGCTGCCGCGAGGTTTGTGGTGACAGTGATTCGCGCGATGCTGACGGCGTCAGAGTCCAGCTGGCTGCCGGGGTTGAAGCCAAACCAGCCAAGCCACAGAATGAGCGTGCCAATGGCGGCAAGCGTCATACTGTGACCGCGTATGGGCGCGCCGTCTGTGCCAAAGCGGTAGCGGCGCGGGCCAAGAAAGATTGCGCCGACCAGGCCTACCCAGGCGCCGGTCGAGTGGACGACGGTCGAGCCGGCGAAATCATGGAAACCGGTTTCGGCAATCCAGCCGCCGCCCCAGATCCAGTGACCGACGATGGGGTAAATGAAGACGGTGACGACAAGGCTGTACAGCAGATAGCCCTTGAATTCCGTTCGTCCGGCCATGGCGCCACTGGCAATCGTGGCTGCTGTGGCCGCAAAGGCGAACTGGAAAAAGAAGAAGGCATAGCTCGGCACGCTCAGGCCCGGGTATATCTCCGGTACGTCGCTCAGGAAGAACCATTCCTGGCCGAAGATGCCATTGCCTGTGCCGAACATCAGGCCAAAGCCGATGGCCCAGTAGCCTATGGCGCCGATAGAGAGGTCAAAGACATTCTTCATCAGAATGTTGACCACGTTTCGGGCACGCACGAGTCCCGCCTCCAGCAGGCCGAAACCCGCTTGCATGAAGAAAACGAGAAAACCGGCCAGCAGCATCCAGACTGTGTCCAGATTGCTGACAACTCCCCCCAGATCCTCCGCTGTGGCCATGGCGACTTCCATGGTCTCTTCCGCGGCAGCGTCTTCCGCCGCGGCGTCCTCCTGGGCGAAGACAGCACCGACCAGGGTGCTCGCGACGACCCAGGCAAGGACAAACAGAATCAAAAGCCTGAATCCGATTCGCCTGTTGCGCATATGAATCGATCCCCCTCTTACTTGTGGACAAACTCCATATTGAGATTGTTCGTGCAAAAATTCACTGTAAGAAATACACAACAGAAGTGCCGACAATTTGCCTTTTTTGGCAATGCCCGACGCATTTTGCCCGAAATTGCCCGCAATATAAAAAATATCGCAAGATTTCCATGGTCGCTGGCAAAACGTCCCGGCGCGTTTTGGCAATTATTAACAGGGGCACAACCAGTGACCCTGGAGTTTGTATCAGCTGTGGCCGTCAGCGGCCCAGAGCAAACCGCGGGTGATCATGGCAAGGATCTCGGGCGGTTCGATGACATCAACGTGATGCCCGAGTGAACAATAGAACACCCGGCCCGTGCCATAGTGCTTGGTCCATACCACAGGCATGACGGTCCCGTCAGGGAACGTGGTCGTCGCCAGTACGCGATTGCAGGGATCAACATGCAAGTAATATTGTTCCGAGCAAATGTGCAGGGTAGGCACATTGTCTGTAATCGGGTCCGGCTCGGCCGCGTTCATTTCCACCGTGTATTCAACGCCATCGTTGCCCGGGTGCGCGACCCATTGTCCGCCACACATGTACTGCCATTCCGTCTGTTGACGAAAGGCATCGCACATGCCGCCATGCACACCGCCTATCCCAACGCCATGGTCATGGACGGCCCGCAATACCGGGACCATCTGTTCATTGCTGATTTCGCCCATGGTCCAGATGGGCACCAGCAGATCAAATCCGGTCAGGTCCTGTTGGACAAAGGCATCCAGATTGTCTTCCAGACAAACGTCGACGCCCTGGCTTTCGAGTGAACCGGCCAGCAGGTTGGCCACGCCTTCCGGTTCATGCCCTTGCCAGCCACCTTGCACGATCAGGGCCCTGACCATGGTCACCTCCGTCATCCCAATGGTTGTGAAGCAAAGGTTAACCTGTTGCAACGAAGCAGTCCGGCTGTTCAGGACTGCAAGAGACTTTGCCCGCTCATTTCCGGCGGCGACTCACTGCGCATAAGATCCAGAATGGTAGCGGCAACGTCCGCCAGTGTGCCGCAGTCCCGCAATTCCCGATAAACATTGTCGATCACAAACAGGGAGACCGGCCCCCGCGTATGCCAGGTGTGCGGGCCGCCTCTGCGCAGGTCGATCATGCGCTCGCAATTGCCATGATCAGCCGTGACGACAGCAACACCACCCTTGCCCAGTACCGCATCCACCAGTTGACCGGCGCTCTCGTCGACGCATTCGACAGCTGCGATAGCCGCAGGCAGGGACCCCGTGTGGCCCACCATGTCCGGATTGGCGAAATTGACGAGCAAAAAATCATCTTCACTGGAAGCGAGTCGGTCCAGCGTGGCCCTGGTCAGGGCGGGCGCACTCATTGCGGGCGCCAGATCATAGGTCGACACCTGTGGCGAAGGGATGATGGCGCGGCTTACACCCGGCCAGGGTTCTTCACGGCGCCCGTTGAAAAAGAAGGTGACGTGCGGGTACTTCTCGGTC
>JAGWBD010000020.1 GCA_021296065.1 Anaerolineae bacterium | reverse complement strand
GCCGCGCCCATGTCCCGGATAGCCTCGATCAACTGGCGCAGCACCAGGTTGGCGGCGCCCAGGATCGGGGTCTCCGTGCGGTAACTCTTCATCAGGTCGCGTGCGTCGTTGGTTGCGTGGATGATCGTCTTGCCCGCCGGCATGGTGAAATGCATGAAGTGGGCTGTGAGACTGCAGCCAAGGGCCAGCACGACGTCCGCGTCAATGAGGAAGCGACGGGCCGGGCCGGTCATGACGCCGCCGCCGGCCGCGCCCAGCGAAAGTGGATGGTCTTCCGGAAAAGCGCTCTTGCCCTCCATGGTGGTCATGACCGGCCTTTGCAGCAATTCGGCCATTTCAACCAGTTCGTCGCAGGCGTCGGCGTAAAGCACGCCCTGTCCGGCAATGAGCACGGGACAGTCCGCCTCAACAAATGCCCTGGCGGCCTCGACAATGTCCTGCGGGTCGCCGGCCGCGCGGGCGGCCTTCACCGGGCTGTAGTCGAGGGCGGCCTCGTCCACTTCCGCCAGCGCCAGGGCATCCGGGATCTCGACCATGACCGGGCCGAAGCGGCCGGATTTCAGCGCGTTGAAGGCCCGCCGCATCACCGGGCCGACGTCATGCGCCACGTTGATCGTTTCAACCGATTTCAGCACCGACTCAAAGGCGCGCGCCGAGCTGAAGTGCGGGAAGACCTGGGCCTGGTCGCGCCGGTGACCAAGGGGCAACACCAGCAGCGGCACGGAATCGGAGTAGGCGGTGGCGACGCCGGCGAAGGCGTTCTCGGCGCCAGGGCCGAACTGCATGGCAAAGGCGCCGACGGGATCGCCATTGGTCATGCGCGCGAAGCCATCGGCGATTCCCACGCCCACCCGCTCCTGGCGGCATACGATCGGCCGGATGCCGACACCGGCCACCGCCTCGATGACGGGAGTCGTGGGAAAGGTGGCGAGGAAAGCCACATTTTCCTGTTTCATGATGTGTGCAATGGCATCTATAACGCGCACCTGGACCTCCGGTTCAAAAAGACAGGGCAAGCAGACGCTGGATTATGGCATCGAATGCGGAGAAAGGCGATTTCCCGTCAGCCAGGTGCGGCGGTGCGTGGAAGCGTTCCTGGCTCTCATCGTCAGTCCTGTGCAAATTCGCCGATGACGTCCATGTCCAGGCGGACACCATGGCCGGGCGCGTCGCCGGCCTGCATGATTCCCTCGCGCAGGACAGGCGGGTCGTGCATGAAACGCTCCAGGCCGAAGCTGTGCACTTCCATCAGAGACGGGTTGGGCACGGCGGACAGCAAATGCAGGTGCAATTCATGCACGCCGTGCGAGGTCACCGGCAAATTGTGGACCTGTGCCAGGCGCGCAACCTGCATCCAGGGCGTGATACCGCCGATGTTGGAAACGTCCGGCTCCGGAAAGTCGACGCCCTCTTCTGCCATCAAATGCCGGAATTCGTAGACCGTGCGGAAGTTCTCTCCGGCGGCCAGCGGCAGGCCACCCTCGCGCGCGATGCGGCCGTGGCCGCGATAGTCATCCGGGATGGTCGGTTCCTCAAGCCAGTAGACATCGCATTCACGGAAGGCCCGCGCCGCGCGAATGGCCTGCTCGACGCTCCAGCGCATGTTGGCATCGACCATCAGGGGAATGTCCGGGCCGATCAAATCACGGACCGCGCGCACCCTTTCGACGTCCTCCCGCAGCCGCTCGCGTCCGACCTTGATCTTGATGGCCCGAAAACCTGCCTCGAGGTTGGCCTGGGTCTGCTCCAGCAGCCCTTCGGTGGAGAGTTGCAGGTCGATGCCACCGGCGTAGGCGCGCGCCTGACCATGGCAGCCGCCCAGCAAGCGCCAGAGCGGTTCGCCTTCGCGCACGCCGCGCAGGTCCCACAGGGCGATGTCCACCGCCGCCATGGCGAAGGAGACCAGTCCGCCGCGGCCGATGTAGTGCAAATGCCACCACATACGCTGCCAGATCTGCTCGATTCGCCCTGGGTCCGCGCCCTTCAGTAGAGGACACAATGCCCTGTCGATCAACGCGCGCAGGGCAGCGCCGCCCTCGCCAATCGTGTAACTGTAGCCAAGACCCATACGCCCTTCATCGTCGCGCAGCGTGACCGTCACAAGTTCAAAATGGGTCATCATGCCGTGCGTTGCATCGCTCATGGGGTGGCTGAGCGGCAAACGGTACAAATGCGTCGTGATGTCGGCAAGACTCATGCGGGCTCCTCGGCAACCCCGTTGCAGCGAGCCTGGCCAGTCGTCGACTCATTGGCAAATGTCAATTGCTGACGGTCTTTGGCTTCGCCCGGGCGCCACACTGGCGGATTTTGTAGACTGTCTACATTACCGCACCTTATGGCGGCCCGACAGTCGATCTTCCCGGTCGCGAGGGTCGCCCAGGGAGAGATACGTGGACGAAACACAGGACAGCGGCAGCTTCCCCGCCCGGCTTGCCAAAGACAAACCGGTCGACCGCCCGATCAGCGCCGCCACGGCGCGCCTCTATGACCACTGGGGTGCACAGCAGGACCGAACGAACCCCTTTTACACCACCTTTCACTACTCCCCGGTCACCGGCATTGGTCGCGACGACAGAGTCTCGGTCTCGCGTCGCGATCCCTCCAAGGTGCTGAAGATCGGCGATCTTTACCATGTCTGGTACACACGTCGCATCACCAGCGTGCCGCCTGTGGGCATGGACCGCTTTGAGGAAGCCGACGAGCAGATTCCGGCGGTGGACTGGGACCTGGCCGACATCTGCCACGCGACCTCGTCCAACGGCTTCGACTGGGTAGAACAGGGCGTCGCCGTGCCACGCGCGCCACAAGGCAACTATGGCGACCGCTCGCTTTCCACGCCCGACATCCTCGCCTGGGACGGTAAATTCTGGCTCTACTATCAGTGTTTCACCACGCGCTGGCGCGAAAACGATTGCGTCAGCGTCAGCGCCGCCTGGGCCGATTCAGCCTGGGGCCCCTGGACCCGCGTCGACCGGCCGGTGGTGATGCGCGGTGGACGGCACGAATGGGATGGCTGCGCCATCCACGATCCCTTCCCCCTGGTTTACAAGGGACAGATCTGGCTCTACTACAAGGGCACGCCAGTGGACAGACCGCCCGAAAATCTGCGGCTTGCCCAGGGCGTCGCCATCGCCGACCATCCGGCCGGCCCCTTCGTCAAATCGCCGCTCAACCCGGTCACCAATTCCGGCCACGAGACCATGCTCTGGCCCTGGCGCGGCGGGATTGCCGCCCTCTTGAGTCTCGACGGGCCGGAGAAAAACACCGTGCAGTTTGCGGCAGACGGGCTCAATTTTGTGCCGAAAGCGCATGTGACCATGCCACCCCAGGCGCCGGGGCCCTTTTGCCCGGATGCCTTCGCCGACAAGGGCGACGGGCAGGGTGTCCGCTGGGGGCTGGCCCACATCAACCCCGAGGGCGGCGGGGGCGACAAGGGCTGCCATCTCATTCGCTTTGACTGCAATCTCTGCGACGCAGGGCGTCCGGAATTCCAGAAAAGCAATATCCTCTACCATGAGGGGACCTGGTTGCAGCGCGTACTGGCCCTGTCGCCGGAACGGAAGGCGCGCATTCTCGCGCAGCAGGCGATCGTTGACCGGCAGACGGTCCTGGGCCCCTGAATCCTGAAAGTCCCGGGTTGGCGACGCAGGGCGACGTGGCCCGCGACATGCGCTGCGGGGTCCCTTGCTGGCAGAACCGTAGTGCCTGAAACGCGATTGTGTCATTGGCCGGCGGCGTTTTGCCGCAATCCCGGCCCTTGCAAGTCCAGTGACCCCGGCAGGATTCGAACCTGCGCCACGCGGATTAAAAGTCCGCTGTTCTGCCACTGAACTACGGGGCCCGGAACGGCCATTATCCACAGGGCGACAGCCCGTGCAAGCGGCGGTCGCCCCCTGGCGCAAGACGCGGCGCCGCGCCTTTCCGCTATACTGAACGGAATTCCGGCAGGTGGAGGAAAGCGTGTCCACGATTGCCGCGCCCGGCAGCCGCTGCGCCGAGGGTTTGCGCCCCGTAAACCTGCGCAGCGACCTCGGCGAACTGGCCGACCTTATAGAGCTGGTCTTCAGTCCCGGCATGGACAGGGCCGGGCGCGACGCCGTGCGCGACATGCGTTTGCTGGGCCGCAGCGGCCTGGCCGCCCTGCCCGGCATGAGCGAGGTCGTACAGGGAATGGGCCAGGGTTTCGTCTGGGTCGCTCAGGGTCGTCTGGTGGGCAACATTTCGCTCTTCGCCAGCAACAAACCACAGGCGGACACCTGGCTGATCGCCAACGTCGGCGTCCATCCCGACTATCGTCGGCGCGGCATTGGCGACCAGTTGGTGGCAGCCGCCATAACGCAAATTCGTCGGCGTGGCGGGCGCCACGCCCTGTTGCAGGTGGATTGCGACAACGAGGCAGCCCACCGTCTTTACAAACGTCGCGGTTTTCACGTCGAGCGCGCCTGGACGCACTGGCGCCGCGACTCCAGCATTCGCAGTCTACCGGACGTGGCGAGCCACAGTTTGCGCATCTCACACCTTCGTCGTGGCGAGTGGCAGGCCGAATACGAACTGGCACAACGGCTGCGGCCCCGCGAACGCGGCGGTCTGGGCTGGCAACGCCCCCTGCGCCGCGACCAGTTTCAGCGAACCCTGTCCCAGCGCGTTAACGACTGGCTGAACATGCGCGGGCTGGAGCGCCTGGTCATTCGCGCGGAAGACGACGCGCGTTTGCTCGCCAGCCTGTGGATCGAACATGGCCTGCTGACGTCGTCAACCCGGTTGACCCTGTTCGCCGAAGAGACTCACCAGGCGGCCCACGCGGCGCTGCTGCTGGGCTCGGCGGTCCGCCGTCATGGCATCGGGCGCCAAAGCCTGCTGCTGGAACATCCGACTGACGAGGAAGCCGTTACCGGCGTACTGCGCAATCTCTTCTTCCGTCCCCTGCGCCGGGTATTGCACATGCGACTGGACCTCGCACCATGAGCGAACGGATCTTCGTCGTCGAGGACGACAGCAACATCATTGATCTGCTGCAACTCTATTTGACACAGGAAGGCTTCCACGTCATCAGCGCCAGCGACGGCCAGGCAGCGCTGGAAAAAATTCTGGCGGAGCCGCCGGACCTGGTGGTGCTGGACCTGATGTTGCCCGGTCTGGACGGACGTGAGATCTGCCGTCGCGTGCGCGCCCGCAGCGAACTGCCCATCATCATGCTCACCGCCCGCGACGACGACGTCGACAAAATCGTCGGCCTTGAACTGGGCGCGGACGATTATCTGACCAAGCCCTTCAACCCACGCGAACTGTTGGCCCGCATTCGCGCCATCCTGCGCCGCAGCATACACAGGGGTGACGCCCGGGCGGACGAACGGCCGTTGCTCTGCGGCAATTTGCGCATTCTGCCAAACCAGTACCGAGTCCAGCTGGACGGCAATGACGTTCGTTTGCGGCGCCTTGAATTCGATCTGCTCCATACCCTGGCCCGTCACCCCGGCATGGTCTTCAGCCGCGACCAGTTGCTCAATCTGGTGTGGGAATACGAAGTCCCCGGCGAGACCCGTACGGTGGACGTCCATATCGCACACCTGCGCCACAAGCTGGCCGGCATGAACGCCCGCATTGAAACGGTCTGGGGCGTCGGGTACCGGCTGGAGGCCCTGTAAGCGTGAAACTGCAGGCGCGGCTGCTGCTCTCCTACCTGCTGCTGATCGGGGTCACCCTTGGCGTGATCGTGGTCATCCTGCTCTTTGCGCTCGAAACGCGGCCCGCGCCGCCACTGGCCGCGTACCGCCAACTAATCGGCAACCTGCAGGTGGGCCTGCGTGGCCTGAATCTGGAGGAAGCGGGCAACGCCTTGCCGGAAACGGGAGAGTTGTCAAACCATCTGTTGCATTCACTGGCCGAAGCGACCGACGTCCGGGTCCTGCTGATCGATCTGTCCGAACCCCTACAAGTGCGCTTTGACAGTGAGGGAGTCTTTGAAAACACCACACCCCTGCAGTTGCGTCGCGATGTCTCGGTCAGCAGTCTCTTGCCGAATCCGGGGCGCGGGCGTCCTGAGGTCATCGCCGGCAGTTTCAGGGCCCCGGACGGCAGCGACTGGTTGTTCATCGGCCTGCCATCGGGACGGTCCCGCGCAGCAAACCAGGCGCTGGTGCTGGCGAGCCCGCAGCCGCGCCAGACCCTGGGTGATGCGCTCAACGAATTTAGATCCGCGCTTGGCGCTCCCCTGCTGCAGGCGGCGCTGGTGGGGGCCCTGGCGGCCCTCATCCTCTCCCTGGCCGTCAGTCGCACCATCGCCGGACCGCTGCAGCACATCGCCGGCGCCGCGCGGGCCATCGCCGGCGGGCAACAGGACCGGCGCGTGACCGTCCACGGGCCGCCAGAAATTCAGGACCTTGCCACGGCCTTCAACCACATGAGCCAGGAAGTGCAGGCATCGCAACAGGCGCAGCAAGACTTTCTGGTCAACGTGTCGCACGACCTGCGTACACCACTCACCTCCATCCAAGGGTATTCACAGGCCATCATCGACGGGGCGGCGCCGGACCCGGTGGCTGCTGCGCAGGTGGTTCACGAGGAAGCCGGCCGACTAAATCGTATGGTCGCTGGAATCAGTCACCTTGCCCGCCTGCAGGACCCACGGCTGGAGATACGGTTGGAACCGCTGGACATTGGCAGCATCATCGACGGAGTCGTTCAGCGACTTTCCGTGGTGGCGGATGCGCAGCAGGTGACCCTTGAGCAACGCAAGGATACCCTGCCGATCCTGCGTGGTGATGGCGACCGCCTGGCCCAGGTGTTGACCAACCTGCTGGATAACGCCATTCGTTACTCGCCCGCCGGCGGCGAGGTGAGGGTCAGCGCCAGGGAAGAGGGCGACGGCGTCGCGATCAGCGTGCAGGACAACGGCGCCGGCATCCCGGCTGAGGATTTGCCGCGCATCTTCGAGCGTTTCTATCAGGTCGACAAGGCGCGTGGTCCCCGGCGCGGCAGCGGCCTCGGCCTGGCGATCGCGCACGAGATTGTGCAGGCGCACGGCGGCCGCATCCACGCCAGCAGCGCCGGACCAGGCGCCGGCAGTACCTTCAGCGTCTGGTTGCCCGCGGCGGGCCCGGCCCCGACGACCAACAGGGAAAGCAAGCCATGAACGCAGCCTCAGAAGAATCCCGCCAGACGCGCCTGCTGGACGACTTTGTCGGTGAATGGCGCAACAGCGGCATTGTCCACCCCGGTCGCTTCGGACCAGGTGGCGAAACAAGTGGTGAGACCCGTTTCTACCGGCAAATGCAGGGCCGCTGGCTCTGCTTCGAAAGCCGGCTGCAAATGCCCGGCATGGGCGAGTATCAGGTGCAGGGCGGCGTGACTCTGGATGACGACGGCGGCTACCGTTCCTGGGCCGCCAACAACCTTGGCAACTTGCTGGTTTATGAAGGCCGCATTGAGGGAGGGCAAAGACTGGTCTTCGACCAGGTGCACCCGATCGCTGCGCCGCGAGCGCGTGTGATCTACACCTTGCCGGGCGATGGTCGCCTGCTGATGCGTTCGGAGAACTCGGCGGACGGCAATTCCTGGTCCACTTATTTCGAGACGACAATGACGCGAGCTTGAACTGAAGTCCGGGGACCAATCCTTGCTGCACGATGACACGGGCAAAAACAACACCTGGCCATGGATGCTGGCGGCCTTGTTGCTGGTCTGCCTGCTCACTGTGCCGCGGATGGACAATGAGGCCTTTTACCATGACGAAGGGTCCACGCTCTTCAATGCAGGCGCTTTGAGCAGCGAGCCATGGCCGTTTTCCAGCGTTTTGGAAAAGAATGCCGAACACTCCAGGGACCAGGCGCTGGGCTGGCCCGTGCTGGTCTGGCTTTGGGGCCAGCTCGTTGGCTGGAGCGAGGCGGCGATTCGGGCACTGCCGTTGCTCGCCTCCTTGTTGTCCCTTGTCGCACTCTATCGGGTTGGCAGCGATCTGTTCTCGCCCTTCGCCGGTCTGCTCGCGGCCTTCCTGCTGGCCGGCTCGTCACTTTTTCTGGTTTATGCAGGCGTGGCGCGCGCCTTCACCCTGGTGACGCTGTTCGCCGCGCTGTCGCTCTGGTTTTACTGGCGCGTTGCCCTGCGTTCTCGCCCGCCGGGCATCGGCTCGGGGGCGGGGTTGTTCCTGAGTGCCCTCGGCCTGCTTTACAGTCACTATTTCGGGGCACTGCTCTTGCCCGCGCTGAGCCTCTACCATCTTCTGTTTGTGCGCAAGTCAGGGCGCTGGTGGCGCACCGTCCTGGCACTGGGCTGTGCCTTGCTGCTTTCGCTCCTGCAGCTGCCCGTGTTCGTGCCAGGCATAAACCGTACGCTGAATGACGACATCCTGCGCGGCAATGCCCTTGATGCGACTGAACTGCTCCGCCATACCTTGTTCAACCTGGCCAACGGTCTTGTTCAGCCCGGCCCGGTCGTCAGCATTGCCCTGCTGCTGTTCATTCCGGCGGCGATATTGTTGAATGCCTTGCGCCGTCGAGGCGCGAGCGGCAGGGAAAATCTCCTCTGGCTGCCGGTATTCACTGCCTTTGCCTTGCTGTGGTTGATGCTCCTGATCAATGCCCTGTTCGGCGTGGTGGCGCGCAACCGGATTCGCTACCTGATGTCCCTGTGGCCCCTGACAGCCCTGTCCCTCGCCGCAACGTTTCAACTTCCGGCCAGACAACTGGCGCCGCCCCTGCTGGCCCTCTTGCTGGCCCTGTGGACATTTTCGGGCTTTCAGTTCAGTCAATCGCGCGACTACCGGGTGGTTGACCACTACCTCGTCCCGTCACAGATCCACTATGTCTACCGGGTCCTGGACAACAACATGCAGCCAGGTGACCTGCTCCTGATCGACTTGGAAGCCAGAGAATCGGACCCGGCCCGCCACTACGATCGCTGGCTTTCCCGGCCTTACAGGGTCCTGGACCGCGGTCAGGAAGATCCGCTGGCTGACATCCTGCCGCTTCACGCGCGCCACCCCTGGGTCTGGCTCCTTTATCGCACACAGGATCGCGACGGCGTGCGTATAACCACGGCCGGGCTGGGGCGCACACTCTGTGATGTCGCCTTTGCCGTGGAGGGATTCACTCTGGAGCGCCTTGCCTTGCCAGGCCTGCCTTGCCCGCAGCCGCCCGCCCGGTTCGACTTTGGTGAAGGCATCACCCTGGCAGAGCCCGACGTCGCGCTGCAAGACGAAAGGCTGCTGGTGGATTTGCTGTTACACAGTAACGATGCACAGAAACCGTATCATTTTTCCGTTTCGCTGCAGTTGTACCAGCTCGCGACGCAGAGGCGGGTCGCCCAGCAAGACCTCGGCATCGGACCGGGAAACCTCATCCCCCTGCACGGGGAGATTGACATCGGGCCGCTTTCGCCTGGCGAGTACGCGCTGCGGATTGCCTTGTACAACTGGGAAAGCGGTGAACGCAAAGTCGCCCGCGACCTGGTACTGGGTCACGTCAGCGACTTCCACACCCTGCAACATATCTTTCTGGATTGATGCGTGAGCGGCGCCCGCCGCCCGCAGACCCGGCTCAGCTCGCGACTGGCCGGCTGTCGTCGTTGCTGAAAATCCGGGACCTGGCCGCGCCGCAGGTTGAGTCGGTACAAGCAGCCGTCTGCAACGCCAATTGTCTCACGCGGCCAGTTCTTCGCGCACGTCTTCACGCCGTGACCAGGCGACAGGCTGCATGTCGTAGTTGCTGAAGGCGTCCAGCACCCCTGCAGGGACCTGCTTCTCCGAATCGTTCAGAATGGCGTAGGCCCGGGTTTCGGACGGACGCGCCTGACGCGTATCTTCCCAGGCGAAAACCATGCGCTTCGCGCTGGTGCTGTCCGGTCGGTTGACACCCAGCAGCACGCGTTCAGGGGCGTTTCGAGACTCAGGAATGATGAAATTGTAGAGATGATCAAAACCACTCTTGCCGGACAACTTTATTCCGGGCACAAAGCGAATGTCAGATGTTCTTAGCCAGGCTTCAACATCCTCGACAAAAAAGCTCCTGACCATCGGCGTGGCCAGATAAAACAGATCGTTGACGGCCAACATGGCTTGAAGCAAATTGTGTTTCTTTAGCGCGAAATCTTTGGCAGTCGTGCGCACCACCAGCGCCTTGTTGTTGCCATCCAGTTGGACACCGAAGCCATTCAGTGTCGTTCTGAGCAAGGCCTTGCGTTTGGGACTGTCCAGCTTGCAGCCGCTCAATTCCAGATCGTCGATGGTTTCACCATCATCGGTCAGAAAGTAGCCACCATTTGTACGCTTTGCATAGAGCTGAATCTAGTCATTGTGTCTGTCCAAAAAAGGTGCGGTGATTTCCACCCAGTCCTCAATGGCGCGCAGGTTGGTTTTCTCACGCAACCAGGCGTGATATTGTTCCGTGAGGCGCTGAATTTCCTCAATCATCACAGGAGATTCATTTGTACTTCCGCTATGCTCCTGATATTACAGAAGCGCATGAAATCTTCCAAAATCTTCAACTCATTTTTTGTATCGGGAAATATGTCTTTCGGTAAGGGTTTGGCCCACTTGTCGCCATAATCCTCACAATACAAATGCAAGTGCGGAGTAGGGACATCCTCGCCATCCGGATTCCGATGTGGCCGGCCGGACAGATCAAGTCTTGCCAGTATTACGACACTTCTGGCACGATTCTGAATCTTGATTTTCCGGAGATCAATGCGACCCCGGCTCAGGTCAAGGAGAAACTTTTCGCGTCCGTCTTGTGACGTGAGTTGAACGGCAAACTTCTGACCACCGGCAGGAAGCGGAACAGGTTGGTCATTTTCTGCCTGTTTTTTCATTGCCAAAAGCGCGTCAGCCTCGGCTTGAGTAAGGTTAATCTCTGCCAATTGTCCCCCTGCATTTGCTCATGTTTCTCAACAAGACGGAGGAGGGCGGGTGATGCACTCAGCTCGCGACGAGTCTGCTGTCGTCGTTGCCCCAGTCCTTCCAGGACCCGTCGTAGACGGACACGTCGCTGAAGCCGGCGACCCGCAGCGCAAGCATGCCGTAGCTGGCCGACACGCCGGCATTGCAATAGGTCACGACCCCGGCCTCGTCTTCCAGACCATGCCGCGCGAACAGCGCCCGTAACTCGTCCGCCGGGCGCAGACCGCCGTCCTCTGCGACCAACGCCGGGCGTGGCACATTGAGCGCGCCGGGGATATGGCCGAAACGACGGGCGCGGCTGGACTGGCCGGCAAACTCCGACGGGGAACGCACGTCGACCAGCAGCCTTTCCGCGCTTTCCAGACCGGCCTGCACCTGGTCGCCGCTGCGCCTCAGGCTTTCATCCGGGCGCGCCACAAAGTTGCCGGGGGCGATGGCGGGATTGTCGGCCGTCACCGGTCGGCCTTCCGCGACCCAACGCTGCCAGCCGCCATCCAGCACAGCGACATGGCGGTGGCCGTAATAGAGCAGCGTCCACCACAGCCGGGCCGCAAACATGCCGTCGGCGTCATCGTAGGCCACCACCCGCGTGTTCTCCGAAATGCCGATGCGCCGCGCGAAGGCCTGGTAGCGCGCCGCCGGCGCCACCGGCGCATGACGCGGGTCGTCAGGGTCGGTAATTTCGTGCACCCAGTCCACGAAGACGGCACCTGGAATATGCCCTTCCAGCCAGTCCTCACGATGGTTGAAGTAATGCGGCGGTGGCTCGCTGGCCGCAATGACATGGCCGCGAATGTCGACGACCCGCAAATGCGGGTCGTCAAGATGCCGCTGCAGCCAGTCTGTCGTGACCAGCAGATTGTCCTGCATGGAAATGTCCGCCTGCCTGCCAGGCCCGAACCGCAATTCAGCCGAGCGCGTCGTAACCCGGGCCGTCGATGAAGAAGTCGTAGTTGGGCTGGATGTCGACCGTCAGGTCCAGTACCTCGCCCTCTTCCGGCGTACGCAGCTCCTTGCTGTCGTGGGGCAACACTTCCTGGCTGCCATCCGCCACGTAGTCATCCGGCACTTCTTCCTCGACGAAGATTGCCTCGTAAGGGCATTCGGGGATGCAGGCGCCGCAGTCGATGCAGGTATCGGGGTCGATATAGTACCAGGGCCATTCGCTCTCGGGCTGCCCCGGAATGATGCATTCCACCGGACACACTTCCACACAGGCGCTGTCGCGCAGGCACAGCTGGGTGATGATGTGCGTCATGTTACGGGTCTCCTCGCCACATTTGGGCCGCCTCTATGAACCTAGCCTAACAGGCGCAATATCACCTGTCCAGTATTACACAGGCAACATGTGTAATGGCGGCTATCAGAGCAGCAGGGCCGCCAAAATCATCAGGACAAAAAGCCCGAGGGCCAGCACGCCCATGCTGCGCAAGTCGGCGATGACATAGCCGTATTGCGCCCGCAGTTCCCCTTCGCTGACCTGCCGCACAGGATTCGCCAGACGCTCGGCGATCTCTTCCTGCGTCAGTTCTTCGCCGGCGCGCAACCTGCGCACGCGGCGCGGCGCCCTGCCTGTGCCACCCCCGGATTCAGAACCGCGCCGGGTCCGGTCGCCAGCCCCGACGGCCGGCGTCTCCTCGAGACCGGCCTCCCGTCGGGCGCGCGCCAGGGTGTCCTGCGGCAGGTTCGGCCGGCGACTTCGTCTACGGGACATGGCTTTCAAATCCATCTGGTTGAGGCAGGCCACCGAGCCCGTCAGAGGTCCGCAGGCCTGCCATGGTCATTTCCCAGTATACTGGCGCGCATCCGTTCCTGAAAGGGAGACACTTTGCCTGCGCGTGTGCCTGCCACCGTCTGGCTTCGGGCCCTGTTGCCACTTCTGCTGGCGACTGCGCTCGCCATCCCTTTCCTGGATGCGGATTCCTTCAATGGCGACGAGCCCGCAACGCTGCTTGCGGCCGGCATATTGCAGCCGGATACACATACCCTGGCGGCAACCTGGCATTTCATCGCAGAAGGCGATCCGCACCAGGCCCATGGCTGGGCGCTGCTGCTCTTCGTCTGGGGACGCCTCGTCGGCTGGAGTCTGGTCGCCATCCGCGCGCTGCCCCTGTTCGCCGGCCTGCTGGCGCTGGCCTGGGTGTACCGTTGCGGCCGCGATTTCTTCTCCCCGGCGGCGGGCCTGCTGGCGAGCCTGCTGCTCGCTGCGTCGCTTTTCTTTCTCGCTTACCTTACCCACGCGCGCGCCTTTTCCCTGGTGGCCCTCTGCGTGGGGCTCATCCTGTGGTGCTACTGGCGCCTGAGCTTCCACCCGCGGCCGGCGCCACACCTTGCGCGCGTCGGCCTGCTTGCGGGAAGCGTCGGTCTGCTCTACGCCCACTACTTCAGCGCCCTGTTTCTGCCAGTGCTCATCCTCTTCCATTTGTCCCTGCGCCCCAAAGACCGGCGCTGGAGGCAGACCGGGGCCCTGTTTGTGCTGGCCGCCCTGCTGGCAAGCCCCCAATTGCCGGGCTTCTTCAATGGCCTGCAAATGACGACCGGCGATCATGCCCTGGGCAGCAGCGCCCTCGCGGCGCCCGACCTGCTCGCCCGGCTGGCCTACCGACTGTCGAATGGCATCGTCCCGCCGGCAGAGTGGTTCGGCACCGCCCTGCTGCTGCTGCTTCCGCTGCTGTTCCTGTATGTCGCCCTTCAACGTTGGCGGAGTGGCGCCAGGCGCGATGCCCGGTGGCTGTTGATGTTCACGTCGGCGGGATTCCTGTTGGTCGCAGTGGCGGTCAACGAAATCGTCGGCACCTTGCTGGATGACCGCCTGCGTTACCTGATGCCGCTCCTGCCGCCTTGCGCGCTGCTGGCCGCCCTGGGGCTGTCACGCCTCGCCAGCCAGAGAAAACGGCTGCTGTCGCTGCTGATGGCGCTCTGGATTGCCCTGGGCGCCTTCCTGAGCCTGGCAAGCGACTTTCGTTACGAGCTTGGTTTTTTCTTTCCCACCAAAATCCACAGGGTCTTCGATCATCTTGCCCGCCAGACCGGGCCGGGGGACCTGCTGGTCCTCGATGACCACGTCGCCGGCGGCTACTCGATCCAGCTGTATACCGGCCTGCTGGGCACGCCATCAAGGGTGATTCACCGGCGTTGGGAAGACCCCTTCATACGGGTGAGACCAGCGCATGAAGATTACCAGGACCTGTGGCTGCTCTATCGCAGTGAGGAACGCGAGCGTTTCAGTGACCTGCCGCAACAACTGGGGCGAGCGCTCTGCGAAAGGTCGCTTGAGCGCTGGGGTTTCAGTGTCGATCGTCTTGCGCCAGGCGCCCAGGAGTGTCGCCATGCCGCCCCGCGCCTGGAGTTTGCTGGGGGACTGCTGCTGTCTGCGCCTGAAGTCTCACTGCAGGACAACCTTCTGCAGATTAAGACCGGGATCCACAGTCCGGACCGGGAACTCCCTTCCCGCTACTCGCTGGCCCTGCACGTTATTGACCCTGACAGTGGCCAACGGCTGGCCCAGGAGGACAGCGGCCTGGGTAAGGGTGTGTATATTCCCATGTTGCGGGAAATCGACGTCAGCGCCCTGCCGCCGGGCGACTACGAACTGCAGGTCGCACTCTACGACTGGAAGACCGGCGAGCGTCTGTCCGCGCTTGACCTGCAGACCGGCACAGTCAGCGACATACACGTCTTGCAGCGCTTCCACATTGGTTGACGCCGCGACCCAGGCAATAATCATAGTCCTTGGCCAGACCGACCACTCCGGTGGAAGAGGCAATACACTTGCCTAAACGCAGCACAATTGGCCGGTCTTCAACCCCCCTGTGGCTGTGGGCGCTGATCCCCATGCTGCTGGCTGCGGCGCTGGTCGCGCCCTTCCTCGGCAGGGACATCTTCGACGTCGACGAAGCCGCCACCATGATTGCTGCCGGCGCCCGTCATCTGGGCCCGCTAACCATTGCCGAAGCGGTGGACGTGACAGTTTCGCGCTGGCCTGGTCAGGCCCTGGGTCACGTGCTTGCCTTTGCAGTTTGGGGGCGCTTCGTTGGCTGGAGCGAGGTGGTCATTCGTGCACTGCCGTGGCTTCTCGGTCTGCTCACCCTCGCCTGGGTCTACCGCCTCGGCCGCGATCTCTTTTCTGCGCGCGTGGCCTGGGCTGCCGTGCTGCTAATGTCAACCGCGGTCGTCTTTCTCAACTACATGCACATCGCCCGATCCTACGGGGCGATGATGCTCTTTGCTGCCATTTCCCTGTGGGGTTACTGGCGTGTGGCCCTTGCCGAAAAGCCACCAAAACGCGAAGCCAGGGCTGCTCTTTTGCTGGGCGCTACGGGAGTCATTTATTCCCAGTATTTCGGCGCCGTGTTGGTCCCGGCCCTTGGGCTGTTTCACCTTTTCCTCGTGCGCAAGGACCGTCGGTGGTGGCAGGCCGTGGCCCTCCTGGCCCTTGCAGTTCTGCTCGCCCTGCCGCAGGCACCGGATTTGCTCGGCGGCATCGCTTTCAATCACGGCAAGGAAGACCTTCACGGCAAGTCATTGCGGGCTCCGCAAGTCCTCTCCCTGTTCCTGCGCTACCTGAGCAATGATACTCTCAATCCTGGCCAGCCCGTCAACAGCCTGCTGTTGCTGGCCCTGCCCCTGCTTCTGCTGTTCGCCGCATGGACCTGGCGCAAGCGCCGCCCCATGCCGGATGCCGGCTCGTACCTCGCATTTACCAGTGTCCTGTTGCTCTTGCTCCTCGTGACTGCCAACGAAATCCTGCAAGTGCTGGAACCAAGGCGGGTTCGCTACCTGGCCGGTCTTTGGCCTCCCGCCACGCTGCTCTTCAGCGCTATCATGGTCCGCCCGTTACGGGGCCCCTTGCGCCATGCCTTGCTTGTACCGATCGCATGGATCGCAATCGCCGGAACGCTTGACTTTCGTCAGGAGGGCGAACTGGTTCGTCACTCCTGGGTCGGAAGAAAAAGCCCGGTCTCCGTCCCGGTCGCCCACAGGATCGCCTCGGAAGCCTTTTCCGATAGTTTCCTGCTTGTCGACCCCGACACGTTCAGATACGAAAACCGCAGCTACGAACTGTACACCGGCGCCTGGGGCAATCGTCGCGCAACTCTGCAACCGGACGCCAATGTCACGGGATTGACGGAGCAGGCACGGGCCCACGAAAGTGTCTGGCTGCTTTACCGTACCGCCCTTCAAGATACGCTCCGGATTCCTGAATTCATCGAACAGCTAAGCTCTGAAGGATGGACAACCGCCCTCGACTGGCAAGACGGAAGTGTCACATTACGGCAACTGCGTTCTCCGTTGCAGTCAGGCAAGAGCCATCATGGAGGCCTTGAGTTCGACAGGTCAATCAGAATGACTGGAGCATGGATTTCCTCGCAGGACGGGCGCCTGCGGATCAGGGTCGATCTGCAAGGCAGGGGCCATTACCTGCTCAGCCACTACTCTCTCGCCCTGCACGTGATCGATCCGCGCACGGGCGAGCGCGTCGCCCAGGGCGACGTCGGCGTCGGGCCAGGCATCTTTGTACCCGTTCGAAACAATATCGACGTCAGCGACCTGCCGTCGGGCGACTACGAACTGCAGGTGGCGCTCTACGACTGGCAGACCGGCGAGCGTCTGTCCGCGCGTGACCTGCAGACCGGCACAGTCAGCGACATGCACGTCCTGCAGCGCATTCGTATCGACTGACACGCCCGGGGGCTCCCAATGCCTCCGCTCGTGCTACACTGTCACACTCTGCCATCCAGGAATCGCCCTTGACCGCGCATCCAGGAATCAAGCAGTCAAATTTCCCCTTCTGGTGGCTGGCCCTGGCGCCGCTGATGCTGGCTGCCCTTCTGGCATCCATGCAACTGGACGACAACGCCTTCAATCGTGACGAATTCAAATCACTTTATTCGGCAGGCATCTACGACTCGGGGCCGGACTCACTGCTGGAGGTCTGGCAACATGTTGAGCAGACCCGTCCCAACCAGACCCAGGGCTGGTCGAAACTGCTTTTCGTCTGGGGTCGTCTCGTTGGCTGGCATGAACCTGCCATCCGCTCGCTCCCACTCCTTGCCGGCCTGCTGACCCTCGCCTGGCTTTTCCGCGCCGGCAAGACCCTGTTTACGCCCAGGGCCGCCCTGCTTGCCATTCTGCTGATGAGTGCTTCGGTCTTCTTTCTGGCCTACATGGCGATTGCGCGCGTCTTCACCATGGTCGCGCTGCTCACCACCATCATCCTCTGGAGCTACTGGCGCCTGGTTCACGCGACCAGGCCGGCGCGAAACACCCTGCTGGTCGTCTTGCTCGCGGCCGGCGTCGGCCTGCTGTACTCCCACTATTTTGCGGCGCTGCTCCTGCCTGCCCTGCTGCTTTTCCACCTGTTGTTCGTGAGCAAGAGTCGGCGCTGGTGGCAAGTCACCATGACCCTCGCCCTGGCGTTCGCAATTGCCCTCTTGCAGGCGCCAGGCTTTCTGAACGGTTTGTCCCTGTCCGGTGAGAATGAACACCTGGCCGACAGCGCCTTGACGGCCGCCGACATCCCCGGGCGTCTGCTGTATACCCTGAGCAATTATCTGGCCATCCTGCAAGGACCGGCTGGCGCAATGTTTGTCCTGGCCCTGGTGGTCGCCCTGGTGCTTCTTTCCTGGCGCCGGCTGAAGGCCGGCCAACGCGCCGTCGCCGGCTGGTTACTGTCTTTTGTGGCAGCCACAACCTTTCTGTTCATCATTGCAGCCAATGAAGTGGTGCGCGTGATGGAGCAAAAACGCATCCGTTACATGATGTCGCTCTTGCCGCCAATCGCCCTGTTGGCCGGATACAACCTGCACAAATATCTTCCTGTTTTCCCTCGTGCCGGCGCGGGCTTTCTGGCCCTGTGGCTGTTGCTCGGCCCGGCCCTGGTCCTGAACGAGACCGGTTTCGACACTTATCGCAATCCGACCACGTTTCATCACGTGCAACGCCTGTTGCAGGAACGCCTGATCGCCGGCGATCTTGTCGTGCTCGAAGAGTCACTGGGGGACCGGGAAGTGCTGTATTTGCACCCCCTCTATATCCCGCTTTCGGACAATTCCTGGGACACCGTCTTCTGGGATGGCGTGGGTCCGCTGAGTGATGCTGCGCCCGCCCATTCCCCCTATCTAAACATCTGGCTCATTTATCGGGCGGATGAAGCCAACCTTGCCTTCACCACGGCCAATGCCCCGGGACTCCAGCTCTGTGAGCGACTGGATGACCTGGCGGGCTTTGCGCTGGAGCGCCATGCAAAAATATCATCCGGCTGTGAGCCCGCACAGTTTCGGCTGGCCTTTGAGCGGGACATCCATTTGACCGGGTCAGAGTTCACCCTCACCAATGACCTGCTGCGGCTGGAAGCCGGCCTGTTGAGCGCGGATGACTACCTGCTCAGCCACTATACGCTTGCCCTGCACGTCATTGATCCGCGTACGGGCGAACGCGTCGCCCAGGGTGACGTCGGCGTCGGCCCTGGCAGCTTCGTCGCCCTCGGCAGCGACATCGACGTCAGCGCCCTGCCGCCGGGCGATTACGAACTGCACGTTGCGCTCTACGACTGGCAAACGGGCGAGCGTCTGACCGCCCATGACCTGCAAGGCGGCGACGTCGGCGATATGTTCGTCCTGCACCACTTCCGCATCGATTGACAGCGTTGATGGAATCGCTTGCCACCACACGCGATAAAATGAATCTGATTTCTCACGGGCAAGATTCTTGACCTTGCACACAGGTACCACACCTGCCAAAGCGCCCTTCTGGTGGCTGGCCCTCTGCCCACTGCTGCTGGCTACCCTGGTCGCCTCCATGCATCTGGACGAATTCGCCTTTAATCGCGACGAACTGGATTCCCTGTTCCCGGCGGGAATTTACGACTCGTCGCCCGGCACGCTTGTGGAAGTCTGGAGATACGACGAGGAAAACCACGCGTCACAGGCCAGGGGCTGGACGACCCTGCTCTTCGTCTGGGGCCGACTAACGGGCTGGAGCGAGCCGGCCATTCGTTCAATCTCCTTCTTTGCCGGTCTGCTGACGCTGGCCTGGCTCTACCGCGCGGGCCGGGACCTGTTTGCGCCCCGGGCCGGCCTGTTCGCGTCCATGCTGACATGCGGATCCCTGTTTTTTCTCAGCTACATGCTGATCGCGCGTAGCTTCACCCTGATCGCTCTCGTCACCACAGCGATCCTCTGGAGTTACTGGCGCCTGGTGGACACCAGGCGCCAATCTGGCCCCGTTGCCTTGCCTGTATTTTTTCTGGGTTGTGTGGGCCTGCTGTATTCACACTATTTCACTGCCCTGATTCTGCCTGCGCTATTCCTGTTTCACCTGCTCTTCCCGCCGCGTGGCAGGCGCTGGCGGCAAGTGCTTGTGGCCCTTGCGGCTTCCGCTGCCATCGCCCTGGTTCAGACTCCTGGATTCCTGCAGGGCCTGTCAGAGTTCGCCAGTGATCAAGAATTGAGAAGCGCTGCGCTGGATGCTGCCAGAATCCCGCATTCCTTCCTTTATTTCATGAGCAACTTCACGTTCAGGCTGCCCGCGCCGGCGGGAGCCGCCCTGCTGCTGCTGTTGTTCCTTGCCCTTTTGCGGGCCACCTGGCGCCGACGTCGGGCAGGCCGGCGCGTCGATGCCGGCTGGCTGATGACCTTTTTGGCTGGCACGACCTTTCTGCTCATGGTCGCCGCCAATGGAGTCGTCGCCGTGGTGACGGGCAGTCGCATTCGCTACATGATTTCGCTCCTTCCTGTGCTCGCCTTGCTGGCGGGGGAAGGCCTGCGTATCAACCGGGTGCGATTCCGCCTCGCGGTTGCCGGACTGCTGGCTTTCTGGCTGGTGCTTGGCCCGGCGCTTCTAAACTCCGGCCCGGTGTACTACATCGACCGCCATCCATCTACCTTCCATCTCGTCCAGCGCTGGTTGCAGGAACGTGCCGGCGCCGGCGATCTGGTCATTCTCGAAAGTTCATTGATGGACCGCGAGGTTCTGTACCTGAGCCCGCAATACATCCGGCTCTCTGACCAGACCTGGAAGACCGTCTTCTGGAACCGCAACGACCGGTGGCAAGCGGTGGCGCTTGCCCTGTCGACCTACACCAACCTCTGGTTCGTCTATCAGCCGGACGACCCGGGTGGCGACACCACACCGTATATCGCACATGGCAGCATACTCTGTGAGCGCATGGAGAACCTGGCAGGTTACACATTGGAACGCCGCGCCACAACAGCCAGGGCTTGCGCCAATCCCTGAATGCGGCTGTACTTTTGGCAACAACATCCATTTGACCGTTTCCCGGCTGTCCCTATTGGAGGACCTGTCAAGCGAGGACGACGGCCTGCCCGGTCGCTTCTCACGCCCCTCCCCTACATGTTCCACCGCCTGACTCGCTCGCGAGTCCCACGGGCGAAAGTCGGCGTTGTCAGCGACATGCACGCCCTCCAGCGCATTGACGTCAACTGACCTGCGTCCTGTTATCGCAAGCCGGTCGCAAATGCTACACTTGTCTTCGAATCGGCTTGGGAAGCTATCTTGACAAGACGCTCCATCGGCACTTGCCGGGCATGTCCCACCTGGATGTTGACCCTGGCGCCACTCATCCTTGCCACATTTCTTGCCGCTTCGTTGCTTAACGTCGATGCTTTCAACGGTGATGAACTTGCTTCCCTTCTGAATGCAGGTGTACATGAATCTGGCCCCCGGAATCTTGCAGATGTCTGGGACCACATCACGTACGTGGTCCCGACCCAGACACAGGGATGGCCGATTCTTACCTGCATCCGGGGCGGAATCGCTGGATGACATGAGCCGGTTGTCCGCGCCTTGCCGCTGTTTGCCGGCCTGCTGACCATTGCGTGGACATTCCGCACGGGCAGCCAGTTTCTGGTGCCCATGGCGGGCCAGTTTGCTGCCATTTTTCTTGTCACATCAGTATTTTTTGTGTCCTACATGTCGCACGCTCGCTCCTTCACACTTGTGTCACTCGCCACCATCGTGATCATCTGGAGTTACTGGCGCCTTGCTTCACCAGCAGGCCCGGCCACTCGCTGGCACCGATTGACATTATTCGGGGCAAGCTCCGCCTTGCTGTGGTCACACTATATTGCGTCCCTGTTGCTACTCTCTTTGGGGATGTACCACCTGCTGCTCGCGCCTAAATCCCGTCGCTGGTGGTGGCCGGTCGTTCTGATATCACTTGCGGTGTTGTTTGCCTCGTTACAGATTCCCGGCCTGATTGAAGGCTTGCAGTTTGTATCCCATGAAAACCTCAGCGGCCGAATTCTTTCACCCGCATCTCTTCTCTCACACCTCTTCCTGTATTTCAGCAATGGCATCGTGTTTCCTGAATATCCCTTTGACAACATGCTGTTCCTCTCATTGTTTTTTGTCTGCGTTTCCGGCGCCTGGTTACTTCGCCGTTCGGCCAACAGGACCCACTTTATTGGCCTCGTCAGTTTCGTTGCGTTCACTTTTCTTGTCCTGATGATCATCGCAAATCAGGTGCTTGGTGTCATTGTAGACAATCGCGTCCGCTACCTGATGCCTCTCTGGCCGTTGTGCGCATTGCTGGTCGGGGCATTTCTATGGCGTCACTTCACCCGCAGACCCCGTCTGATCGGACTTTTGCTGACAATTTGGCTGTGCCTCGCTGTCTGGCTAGTCTCGGCCACCGCCTTTCGCTATGAACTGGGCTATTTCTTCCGCTCCGATCTTCATCGGGTTGCCGCTGTCCTTGGCGAACACCTTGACGAACAGGACGGTCTTGTCGTGCGTCTGGACAGCGACTGGCAAGGTATCCGGCAGGATTCATGGATGGTCCAGTCGGGCAAAATGAAGTTTCCGTTCAAGACAAATCTTTCCAGTTCAAGAAAAACAGATGTCTCGGCGGCCATGCTGTCCGCCAGCTCTTCGCATCCCAATGTCTGGCTGTTGCGACATTACCCGTCCCTGGCCACGTCCCTGCCGGAAGCCGTCGAGGCGGGGCAGATTTTCTGCGAGCGGGTGCTGGACGAATGGGGCTACAAGCTGGAACGCTACGCGGGGACCGAGTCCCGCTGTCCCAACGATACCCTTCGCCTGGCATACGAGAACGACATTCTGTGGGGTGGCGCTTTTGTCACCCATGTTTCCGGCACACGTAACGTAGAAGTACATCTGTACAGCAGCGACAGTTTTCTGCTGGACTATTATTCCCTCGCCCTGCACGTCATCAATCCGCGTACTGGCGAGCGCGTGGCCCAGAGCGACGTCGGCGTCGGGCCGGGCCCTTTCGTGCCCGTCAGAAGCGACATCGACGTCAGTGCCTTGCCGGCCGGCGTCTACGAGCTACATGTCGCGCTTTACGACTGGCAGACCGGCGAGCGCCTCAACGCCCGTGACGTGGCTACCGGTGTCGTCAGCGACATGCACGTCCTGCAGCGATTCAATTCCGGCTAAACCTTTTCCCGGAACCTATTAAACTCTATGTTTGACAAACTGAGAAACAAGAGCGACGCTTGACCTTGCCTGCGTACAACGCAAACAAGCAAATGACCACTCCTGCCTGGCTGTGGGCGCTGGTTCCCTTGCTGCTGGCCGCCGTCCTGGTCGTGCCCCTTCTGGGCACAGACATCATGGACGTGGACGAAGCCGCCACCATGATCAACGCCTGCTGGCGTCATCTTGGTCCCTGCACGCCCGCGGAAGCCATTGAGAGACGCCAATGGCTCGAGCACGGCTGGGGCGTCGAGGTCCTTTTTTCCCAGTGGGGACAGGTGGTGGGTTGGAGTGAATTTGCCCTGCGGGTACTGTCCTGGCTCTTCGGCTTGCTGACCATCGCCTGGATTTATCGCCTCGGCCGCGACCTTTTTTCGCCAGGAATCGCTCTGGCCGCCGCCACGCTCCTGGCGACGTCCGTCATCTTTCTCGTCTACATGAACAGCGTCCGCTCCTACATGGCCGCCTTGCTGTGTACTGTACTTGTCCTGTGGGGCTACTGGCGCGTCGCCCTGGACAAAAGAGAAGTCACCGCAAAAGGACGAATTGTCCTCCTTGGTGGCGCAACCGGCCTGCTCTACACCCACGCCTTTGCATTTCTGCTGTTGCCGGCGCTGGCCCTTTTCCATCTCCTGTTCGTCCCCCGAAACAGGCGTTGGTGGCAGGCTGTGGCATTGTCAGGATTGGCGCTGCTGCTCGCCCTGCCCCAGGCGCATGATCTTGCCTTGAGAGTTGAAGGTGATTTCGACCCCTTGAATGATCCGCACCGTGCCTCCGCGCTGCGCGCACCGGAGGTCCTCTCGCTCCTGCTGCGTTACCTGAGCAGTGAACTGCTTAACCCGCGCCATCCAGCCGCAGCAGCGCTGTTCCTCGTGCTGCCCCTAGTGCCGATCATTGGCCGCCTGAGAAACCGGAGACCTGTCCAGTTGACGGGCGGAGCTCCCTTCCTTGCCATTGCCACGATCCTGCAACTGTTGTTCACACTGGCTCTCAATGCCTGGGGCCGTGTTCTCGATCCGACCCGGGTCCGTTACCTGTCAGCCCTGTGGCCGCCCGCCATGTTGCTCATTGCCCTGGCCCTGTTGCATCCCGCTTGGGCAATGCTCAGGAACCCACTCGGGATTCTACTCGTTCTTGCTGTAGCAGTCTTCGGCGCTTACGATTTTGTGCAGGAAGGACCGTTGATCCAGACTTCCTGGTCGTGGCGCGCTGTATTCCCCACGGCCGATATGAACCGGATTGCGCAAGACCTGGGCGATTCCCGGGAGAACCTGCTGGTCGTGCAGGAGTGGTTCTTCGGCGCGGGACGGCAAAGGTACATTTACACCGACGCGCTCGTCGACGACACCCTGTTGCTTGCGCCGGATACGACTTCCGCCGATATCCTGCAACAGGCCCGCGGCAACCATGAATTGACCTTCCTGCTGCGCAGTTCGATGGAGGAGACCCTGCACCTGCAGCAGCACGTGGACTATCTGTTTCAGCGTCACTGGCTGCCGCATGATTCCTGGCAGGCCAACTACATAACCTTCATCCGCCTGGTCACTCCTTTCTCTACAATGCTGATCGATTCACATGCGCTTGATTTCGACGATGGCATTCGCATTTCCGGAACCGGAATCCTCCGCGAGACAGACACACTGCGTTTCATCTCCCATATTCACAGCGGCGACTCTTCCCTGCTGGCCAACCACTCCCTTGCTGTTAACGTCATCGACCCCGATACCGGTGCTCGCGTCGCCCAGGCCGACAGCGGTATCGGTGAGGGCATCCACGTCAGAAAAATCACGGATTTCGACCTCGGCGCCTTGCCGACCGGCGACTACGAACTGCACGTCGCGATCTACGACTGGCGGACCGGCATGCGCCTCAACGCCCGTGACGAGGCTACCGGCGTCGTTAGCGACATGCACGTCCTGCAACGCTTCCACGTCGAATAAAAGTCAATCGAAATCCGCCGGAAGTTCCGGTTTGCGCAGCATCTCGAAGAAACGTAACAGCTGTTCTCGCGTCACCCGCCGCGTGGACAGGTCGGCCGGCAGCTCGTCCTTCGCAAAGAATGTTGCGTCAACGGTTTCCTCCCAGGCAGCGCCGCTGCCACGGACGGCAAGCGGCTCACCGTCCAGCAACTCGCATTGGAAGAACACCTTGTAGATGTGAAACACATTGGGGGGATGTGCGTGCCGGCGGCGATCGTACAGGGCCAGCAAACGGGTCGTGCGCACGCGCCAACCACTCTCCTCCAGCACTTCGCGCGCGGTGGCGGCGCCCGGCGATTCGTTAATCTCCGCCCAGCCGCCAGGTAGCGTCCAACGTCCCTCATCCAGCAATTCGCGCACGAGCAGGACCCGTTCGTCACGAAAGACCACGCCACGCACGTCCACTTTGGGTGTGGCGTGGCCCCTCTGCTGTTCCAGCAGATCCCGCAGCAGCGCAAGGTCGGCCCCACTGCCGGCCGCCAGCATGTCGGCGGCGATCTCACGCAGCTTTTCATAGCGCTCGCGGTCGAATGCGCCTGGATGGTAGTGCAGGCCGGTCTGGGCGATCCCCTGAATGCGCCGCGCAATCTCGAGCCAGCGGGGCTCCATGCATTTCTCCCTGATTCACTTTCAGTTGACACTATAACAGTGGGCGCGCCAACCGCCGCCAGTTTTGCACGGTCGGGTATACTGCGCGACCGTTTCTTCATATGCTCGGAGGCGCCTCATGCCCGCAGCTGTGCCGGTGCTGGTCTCCTGGGCATCCGGCAAGGACTCTGCATGGGCCTTGCACACGCTGCGCCAGCAACCCGAACGTTACGATGTGCGGGGGATCTTTACCACCGTCACCAGCGCTTTCGACCGGGTCTCCATTCAGGCGACACCCGGAACAGTCCTGCATCTCCAGGCCCAACGCCTGGGCCTGCCACTCTACGAGATTGCGATCCCCTACCCCTGTTCAAACGAGCAATATGAAGCCGCGATGGCGGCCTTCCTGGAACGAATCCGCAAGCTTGACGAGCGTAGCGGCGCGCGTCACCTGGCCTTCGGCGATCTCTTCCTGGAAGACATTCGCGCCTAGCACGAGCCGCGACTGCGCGGCAGCGGTTTCACACCCCTCTTTCCCCTCTTTGGAGCGGACACCGCTTCCCTGGCGCAGCGGATGATCGATTCCGGCCTGCGCGCCATCGTCACCGTCGTCAACCCCAAACTGATTCCGGCCTCATTCGCCGGGCGGCAATTCGACCGATCCTTGCTAACTGACCTGCCGCAATCCGCCGACCCCCTTGGCGAAAATGGCGAATACCACACCTGCGTCATTGACGGGCCCATGTTTTCGCATCCCGTCGAGGCCCGGAGCGGCGCCGTGGTGGAACGCGAAATCCTGGCCCGCGCCGGCGAGGCAGGCGGCCAACGCAACCCGACGTATGTCTACGCCGACGTGCTGCTGAAGTAGCGCCGGTCACAGCGGCATCGCCAGCAGAAACGCTATACTTGGTTGCGGCGGTCCAGCCAGGAGAACGGGATTTGAGCGGCGTCAGATTCCCGCATTGGGACACACAGCTGCGCAGACGGGCGCGCAGAAGCAAGCGCCGGCCCGCTTTCGTCGATGACCTCGGCAATGTGCTTGACGAGATAAATGCCTGGGGCCTGCTGGCTGCGCAGCAGGAAGCGCAGCATCGCGACATCACCGCCTTCGGCCCGGACTTGTTTCGCGGTTTCCTGCCCCACGCCTGGGCAGGGGTTGCGCTCTGGTACAAGAGCAAGGGCTATTACTTCTACGACCAGATCCAGTTGCTGGGCATCTGGGCCCTGCGCAATGACAGGGAAGCGATTGACATCGTCTGCGGCCTGCGCGCCCTGCGCTACGCCCTGCCCTTCTTTAGCGCCGAGAGTTACTACCATCGCATCCGGCGCGAATTCCGTACCTGCTACAAGGACAACGGTCAGCCGCCGACCGGGGAGCGTCGCCGCTACGCATGCGCCTGGGAGCCAACGCGCCGTCTTGCCATACGTCGTGACCTGGAAGAAACGCTGGCGCAGTGGGCAACCCGACCGGAACAGGGGACGTAGTCTTTCGTACACAGTGTGCCAAAATGTTCACAGGACATGAACCGAACTGAACTTGACTTGACCACGGTCGTCCACCATGATGGCGGCTCTGAAGATCCGGTGACAGATTGCCATGACCGACCGTATCGCTGAAGACGTTCGCCGCTTGCCACCCTCCGGCATCCGTCGCTTCTTTGACATAGCGGCGGATATGGAGGACGTCATATCCCTCGGCATCGGTGAGCCGGACTTTCCCACGCCGCCCCACATCGCGCGCAAGGGTGCCGACAGCCTGCTTAAGGGCAGCACCGGCTACACCGCAAACGCCGGCATGCCTGAATTGCGCCTGACCATCAGCGACTACATCGAGGAGTTGTATGGCCTGGCCTACGACCCGAATGAAGAGATTCTGGTCACTGTCGGCGTCAGCGAAGGGCTTTTTCTCGCCTTGCGGGCCTTGCTCAATCCTGGCGACGAGGTGCTTGTCGTCGAGCCCTGTTTTGTCAGCAATCCGGCAGCGGTAAAAATTGCCGGCGGCGTCCCTGTGCCGGTCAGCACCGACGTGGACCAGGATTTTCAGGTCACCGCTGCGGCGCTTGAAAAACGCGTGACCTCGCGCACGCGCGCCATTCTCATTAACTATCCCAACAATCCGACCGGCGCTGTGCTGACGGACGATCACCTGATGCAGGTGGCGGCTGTGGCGCAGGCCCACGATCTGGTCGTGATTTCGGACGAAATCTACGAACGACTGGTCTTCGGCCACCGGCACCGTTGCTTTGCGTCGCTGCCCGGCATGCGCGAGCGCACCCTGCTGCTCAGCGGCCTGAGCAAGTCCTTCGCGATGACGGGCTGGCGCATCGGCTATGCCAGTGGCCCACCGGACCTTGTGGCCGCCATGGGCCGCCTGCACCAGTACCTCACCATGTCGGCGCCCACCATGGGCCAGGTGGCGGGCCTGCAGGCCCTGCAGCAGGGCACGAGCGACGTCGAGACCATGCGCTGTGAATACGACCGGCGCAGGCGCCTGATCGTGGATGGCTTCAACGCGCTTGGGCTGCCCTGCTTTGAACCCCGCGGCGCTTTCTATGCCTTCCCGGACGTGCGCTCCAGCGGTCTGGACGACAACAGCTTCAGCGAAAGGCTGCTGTTTGAGGAGCGCGTGGCCGTCGTGCCCGGCAGCGCCTTCGGCACCAGCGGCGCCGGATTCGTGCGCGCCAGTTACGCCACCAACCATGCACAACTGGAAGAAGCGCTTCAGCGAATCCGCAGATTCATGCAGCGCCTGTGAAAACCATGATTTCGCCCCACTGACCTATTAAGTCCATTACATACCATTTTGGATTCCGCGGTATACTGCCATCATGCGCGCTGCGCGCCCCCGGGGGTTCCGGTCGTGAATCACATCAATCTTAAAGTCGCCCTTGAGCGTGAGGGCGAAGAGCCCATTTACCGCCAGTTAATCCGTCACATTCGCATGCAAATCGAAAGCGGCAGCCTCGAAGCCGGCGCTCGTCTGCCCGCCAGCCGGGACCTGGCCCATCAACTGGGTGTCAGCCGCATCAGCGTCGTCAACGCCTACGCCGAATTGCGTTCCCAGGGCTGGCTCAGCGCGCACGCCGGACGGGGCACCTTCGTCGCCGCCAGGAATGGCAAGTCCGGCGAAGACCCGGCGGACAGCAACGGCGTGGCCATCAGCCACCCGGAAACGTCCAACGTGCCCCACCGGGCTGTACGCGAGATGATGCGCCTTGGCCAAAAGCATGGAGTCATCAGCTTCAGTCACGGCTCGCTGTCCACCGACCTTTTTCCCTTGCAACAACTGCAGGACGTTCTCAACTCCGTCTTGCTGCGCGACGGCGCGCGCGCGCTGGGCTATGAAGCGCCGGAAGGCTACGGGCCGCTTCGCAACGCGGTGCGGGACTACGTCAGTGCGCTGGGCATCCAGTGCAGCAGCAATCAGGTGCTCATCACGGGTGGCACCCAGCAGGGTGTCGACCTGGTGGTGCAGGCCCTGCTCTCCGAGGGTGAAATGGTCGTCACCGAAAACCCGACTTATCTGGGCATTCTTGATATCGCCCGCGCGCGCCGCGTTCAGTTGCAGGGCGTCGAAATGGACCGCGACGGGATCCGCCTGGACATGCTGGAAAATTTCGTCATCGAACACAGTCCGCGACTGATCTACGTCATGCCCGGCTTCCACAACCCCACCGGACGCGTCATGCCACTACACCGTCGTCGGCAACTTCTTAACCTCGCCAATGCCTATCGCATCCCCTTGCTGGAGGACGGTATTTACCATGAATTCCGTTTTGAGGGAGAGCACCCGCCACCCCTGAAGGCGCTGGACGATACCGGCATTGTGTTGCACGTCAGCGCCTTCACCAAGATGATGTTGCCGGGCATGCGCATCGGCTACCTGATCAGCGACGCGCAGCACCATGAACGGCTGGTGCGGATCAAACATGCAGCCGATATCTCCACGCCCGGCCTTAACCAGCGTGCCCTGCATCTCCTGCTGGCACGCGGCCTGCTGGCGCAACAACTGAAACGCAACGTCTACGAACTGAAACGGCGGCGCGACGCCGCCCTGGATGCCGCCGCCCGTCACCTGCCGCCGGGCACGCGTTGGGAAGTGCCGGATGGCGGCCTGTTCCTGTGGGTGGAGTTACCCCGCGCCGGCCCCAATGCCGCCGAACTCTACATCACGGCGGTACACTGCGGCGTATCCTATGCCATCGGCAACATCTTCCACACCAACAGTCGCGGCGCCTGGAACATGCGCATCAACTACGGCGCCCATCCTCCGGCTATGATCGAACGTGGTTTTCAGCGTCTGGGCCGCGCCTGGCGCGAACTCGCCTGCGACTACGAAGAGATCGACCGGGCGGCGCTGCTGTAGCGCCAGTCCCGGCCACCCGCCCCCTCAGGACCAGTCTTCGCCTGGTGGGCCGCCCTGCCTGCTGCTGCTGGCGCTGACCGGTCCGGCAAGGCCCTCGTCCATTTCGAGATAGTACACACGACCATCGTCATCCGGGCCCATGGCAAAGGTAACGATGTCCGCAGAGGAAACGGACACGACCAGACGATCGTCGCCGGTGG
>JAGWBD010000083.1 GCA_021296065.1 Anaerolineae bacterium | reverse complement strand
GGTGGCCTCGACTCGCCCAGTAGCGGCAGCGTCGAAATCGACGGCGTAGATATCTCAAACATGAATGAAGACCAGCTCACCACCATTCGCAACGAGAAAATCGGCTTTATCTTCCAGTTCTTCAACCTCATCCCGACCCTCACGGCCCAGGAAAACGTGGCCCTCCCCGTCCAGTTCGCCCACAAACCGAAATACAGGCCCGAGCCACGCGCCCGCGAATTGCTGGAGCAGTTGGGACTGGCCGATCGCATGCACCTCCGTCCTGCGGAACTCTCGGGTGGCGAACAGCAGCGTGTCGCTATCGCTCGCGCCCTGGCCAACGACCCGCCCCTGTTACTCGCCGACGAGCCGACAGGAAACCTGGACACCGCGGCCGGCCAGGTGGTCCTTGAAGCGCTTCGTAACGTGCAACGCGAATCTGGCACGACAGTCGTCCTGGTTACCCATGACACTGAATTGGCCGGCATCACGGACCGTCAACTGACCCTGGTAGATGGCGAGCTGGTCAGCCAGGCGCAGGAGGCACCGCATGAGCCTGCCTGAGATGCCCGCTTCCTGGCCCATGACTGTCGCAGGTATCAGGCGGGACCTGCAACTTTTTGAGATCAGTCCGGGTGTGCGCATCGCCATCCTCAACATTTTGGGGGACAGCGAACTGGTCCTGGCCGCAAGCAAGGCCCTGGCCGGCCAACTGGCCAAGTGCAATGCGGACGTGCTGGTATCGCCCGAGGCCAAGGCCATCCCGCTGGCCCATGCCCTGTCGGTCGAAATGCAGTTGCCCTATGTCGTGCTGCGCAAGTCGCTGAAACCCTATATGGGAGAAGCCCTAGCGTCAGAGACCCTGAGCATCACCACAGGTCAACCGCAATCACTTTACCTCGACGAGCGCGATCGTGTTGCGGTAAACGGAAAACGCGTCATTCTGCTCGACGACGTTATCTCCACCGGCAGCACCTTGCAGGGCCTGCGTCTCATCATGCGCAAGGCCGGCGCCGAAGTGGTCGCTGAAGCCGCCATCCTTACCGAGGGAGACCGCGCCAAATGGAGCAATATCATCGCGCTGGGGCATCTCCCCGTCTGGGTGGACGACTAGCCCCCTCTCAATCCGGCTGCAATTTCTCCAGCACCAGAAAATGCGAAAGGCCCCAGACGTCCAGCGGGCCGCCCTCGAAGCCCTGAAGCAGGTCGCGCATTAAGCGGGCAGGACCTCCAAATCGCCTGACCAGATTGTCATAGCCCCCGTAAATGCGGCGCATTTCGACCAACCGCACCGGACATCCCGCAAGCAGGGCCAGCAGGCCGCGCCGCGTGTAGGCGCGCACGTGCGGCGCCAGGCGTTTGCGGGCGACGTCTGGCAGCCAGTTGATGAGCAATGTGTTGCCAAAGTGATAGCGACCACGCCAGAAGTGCCCGTGCGTTTCAAAGGGGTACCAGCGGTTGGGGCAGAAGATGACGGCGCGGCCGCCAGGTTTCAACACCCGCACCATTTCATGCAAGGCCAGGCGGTCGTCCTGAACGTGTTCCAGCACCTCATTGGAAAGCACGGTGTCAAAGCGGCCGCTGCCATAGGGAAGATGTTCCGCAGCGGCGACGAGCGCATGCGGCGTGGAGACGCGCGCCTGGCGCACGCGGTCCGGCTCGATGTCAAGGAGCTCCACCCTTGCTGCGTAACGCTCATGAAACTGGCGGGCGTACATGCCGGTTCCGCCACCGGCCTCCAGCACCAGCGCATTTTCAAGCCGGGCATGGCGCGCAATCATTTGCAGCCGACGCTCCTGCCCTGCACGCCAGACGTAACTGGGTTCGCCGCGCAAGGCGGCCTGTGAACTCTTCCGGGGATACAAATCAGATTCTTGCGAATTCACTCAAAACAGGTCAGGATGTGCAGTCTAACGGGACGCGTGGAAGTCCGGCAAGTGAGGATGAGAGATTCTGGCTCCCTGGTTCCCGTAAACAAAACATGACAGGACAGGAGGTCCCGTAATGCATCACAAGGCAAAACTGCTGATTTTCATAGTCGTGCTCATGCTCGGCACCGGGCTGGCGGCGCAGGACATGGCCGAGCCACAGTATGCGGGGCTTGACATGGACCTGAGCGGCATCAATATCCGTATGGCCAATATTGGTGGCGGCACTTATGAGGCCATGTACGAGTCGATCCCGATTTTCGAGGAGGCCACCGGCGCAACCGTCGAAATCGTCGCGCTGCTGGACGGCTTCGCCATTGACCAGAAACTGAAGGTGGACTTTGCCACCGGCGCTGCCGACTACGACGTCGCCTGGGACCACACCAGTTTCATGGCCCAGTACACCGACTTTCTGCTGCCGCTGAACGACCACTTCAGTGAAGAGGAACTGGCGGCTTTCAGCCCTGCCATTCTGGATGCAGCAACTGTTGACGGCAACCTGTACCTGATCCCGCGCCATGCCGACATCAGCCCGATTCACTACCGCCTTGATCTCTACGAAAGTGAAGAGATTGCCGCGGAGTATCTGGCTGCTACGGGAGAAGAGTTGACGGTTCCGACCACGCTTGAAGAGATCGACCGTCAGGCGCGATTCTTCGTCGAGAACGGCCACAGCACCTTCGGCTATACGCTCGCCGGTCGTGAGGAGGCCCTGACAGGTCGCTTCTACGAAATGCACTTTGCCAGCGGCGGTTCACTCTTCAACGAGAACTGGGAACCCACCTTCAATGACGAGATCGGTGTGGCCGTCGCCGAACTGCTGCGCGGATGGTACCGTGACGGCATCATCCCGGTGGACACGACCGATCGCCTGTGGGACGGCGTGGCCCAGTATTTCTGCAACAATGATACGGCCATCAAGCTTGAGTGGTACGGCTGGTACGCCTGGTTCCAGGACCCCGCCAACTGCGCCGTCAACAACAACTTCGGTCTGGCCCGCGGCTTCACCGGGCTAAGCGTCGGTGGCGATGCCGTACGCCCCTCGGGCTGGGCCGGCGCCCATGCCTTTTCCATTCCCGCCACTGCTCCCAATCCCGGGGCCGGCGCCCAACTCATCAAGTTCCTCTCCTCGGAGCGGGTGGCCTACGAGGAAGCCCAACTTGGCTATCTGCCTGTCCGTGATGATGTGTGGGAACGCATCATCGCCGACGCCGGAACGGCCCGGAATCCTCTCGACCGCGAGCGCCTCGTGCTCGCCCAGCTGCAAGTCTCCCAGGACTTCAAGACTCCGCCGCTGATTGCCGAGTGGATTCCCTTCTCCAACATCTTCTACCCACACATGCAGGCAATCCTGCTCGGTGACGTCAGCGCACAGGAAGGTCTGGATCAGGCTGCTGCCGAAACCCGGGAATTGATGGCAGACGCCGGATACTATGGCTAGCTGGTTGATTGCCGGCGGCTCTGGTCAGGAAATTCCTGGCCAGAGTCGGTCCTGACACCGGATAACAGCCTGGCATGAGACTTCAGACTCGAGTCCAATCCGGCAGCGACATACAGGAACGTCGAGTCACAGACGGGCGCATCAGTGCCCGCTGGTTCCCGTTTTTCATGTTGTTGCCGGCGATATTGTTCATCCTTGTCATCATGTTGTTTCCGCTGGTTTATTCTTTCTACGTCAGTCTTACGCCCTACGAACTGCTCAAACCCAACAGCCTCCAGTTTGAACTTTCGCGCGCCCTGCGCAATTACCAGACGCTATTCGCAGAATCCATCTTCTGGAAATCGGTAGGCAACACCATTGTCTTTTTGTTTCTGTCCATCAACCTGAGTTACGTCATCGCCCTCAGTCTGTCCCAGTTGCTGGCGCGTGTGACTCGCGGTCAGGGGATCATGCGAACCCTGCTGATGGTGCCGATGATGTTCGCCCCCATCCTGGTGGGCTTCCAGTTCCGCTGGTTTTTTAACGCCAACGTGGGGCTTGTCAACAACCTGCTGTATTCCCTCGGCCTGATGCAGGAGCGCGGCCAGATCGCCTGGCTGGTTGTCGAGCCCCTGGGCATGTTCAGCATCATCGTGGCTTCCATCTGGATGAACCTGCCCGTGCTGACCATCATCCTGCTGGCCGGCACGCTTTCCCTGCCTCAGGAAACTTTTGAAGCCGCTGACGTCGACGGCGCCAACAGCTGGCAACAGTTCCGCTTCATCACCTTTCCCCTGCTGGCGCCCTTCAGCTACATCGCCCTGACCATCCTGTCGCTGGATATCTCGCGGGCCTTTGACATTGTGCGCATCATGACCGACGGGGGCCCGGCGCACCGCACCGAGCTGAACTGGACCTATGTCACCCGCCTGGCGATCGATAACACAAAGTTTGGCCTTGGCAGCGCCATGTCCTGGGTGACCGTCGTGCTAGCGGTTGTTTTCACACTGTATTTCTTCCGTCAACTGGTCCGTTCGCGGGTGGTCCAATGAAGCCAGGTGAGGTCGTCCAGAGACGCCGACCAAACCAGCGTTTGCTGAATTTCCTCGCCTGGCTGATCCTTCTGCTAATGGCCTTGCCCGCCTTCTGGATCGTTCTGACCGCATTTCGACCCAACTCGGAAATCAACAGCTGGCCGCCAGTCTGGGTGCCGCAGGAAATCACCCTGGATGCCTTCGCCACCATGTTCGGCCTCAACCCGGAAGAACGCATGCGCGTACCGGTGGAAAGCTACATGCGCAATTCCCTGCTGGCTGCCGGCATCAGTACCGTGGTGGCCGTCAGCATCGGCACCCTGGCCGGTTACGCCTTCGCCCGCTTCCGTTTTCGCTTTCAGACGGCCGCCTTTCTTGGCATCATGCTTTCGCGCGCCATCCCTGGCGTGGCACTCAGCCTGCCACTCTTCATCCTTTTCAACCAGATGCGCCTGGTAAACAATTTCTTCGGGCTGGCCGCCGTCTACATCGCCATGAACATTCCTTTCAGCACCTGGCTGATGGACGGCTTTTTCCGCCAGATCCCGCAGGATCTGAGCGAAGCGGCCTATATTGATGGCTGTGACTACTGGTCGGCTTTCTGGCGCGTCGAATTGCCACTGGCCCTGCCCGGCTTCGCGACGGCGGCCATCTTTGCATTCCTGGCCGCATGGAACGAGTTTCAAATCGTCAGCGTGCTGTCCCGCAGCGCCGCCTCGCGCACCTTCCCGCCCGGTCTCTTTGATTTCACCGAACAGTTCACCTTCGACTGGCGCGGCATGGCGGCCATGAGTGCCATCATGATGATCCCGGCCATCATTTTCGTCATTCTGGTGCAGCGCAATCTGGTCAGTGGCATGACCTTCGGCGCCACCAAGGGCTAGATCCGGATACGGCTAGTCCGTGTGGAAGACTTCCTCAATCGTCTTCCACCACTCCCCCTCCGCGCGCGATTCCAGTGGCGCCTGCATCGGCATGCAAACGTCCCACCAGCGCTGCGTGGCCTCGTCGGCGGCCATCGCCGCCATGTCGGCTTCGAAATCGTCGCCATGATATTCGAAGTAGGCGAAGAGCAGGCCCTCGTGGTGGTAAATCGAGTAGTTGCGAATGTTGCACGACGCAATCTTTTGCAGCACTTCCGGCCATACGGCGGCGTGCAGCCGGGTGTATTCCTCCAGGTGTTCGGGCTTGATGCCCACAACCTGTCCAAAACGTCGCATGCTTCCTCCTTTAGACTTCCGCGCGCAGAATGTGCGCCGCCTGCACCAGCGCCCGCAATTTGTCGCGCGCCACGTGACGGGCAGTCATGCTGTAACCACAGTCGCTGCTTAACCACAGGCGCTGTGCGTCGTTGTGCTTCAGCAATTCCCGCGTGCGCTCGACGATGATTGCCGGCGACTCGACGGCGCGCGCCTTGACGTCCACCACACCCGCGCTCAGGAATTGATCGTCCCGCGCATATCGTGCGAAAATGTCCGCCTGCCACATGCCGCGGTTGGCGAATTCCAGATGCAGGATGTCAGCATCCAGCTTGCCAAACCAGGGCGCGATGTGCTCGTATGTCCGGTGCGCTACCGCCGGTCGCCCCAGAAAATTGCCAAAGCAAATGTGGAGGCCGATGGTCGCATTCACGCCGTCGACCATCGCATTGAACATGTCCACGAAATCTGCAAGGGGCACGAAATCGTCGATGGCCGAAGGCTCGTCCACCTGAATGTGTGTCGCGCCAGCGGCAACCACATCCTTCAGCTCCTTGTTAAGCAAAGGCACCAGCGCCCAAGCGATTTCGCGTTTGTCGCCATACACCTCGCCAGGATTGATACGGAAGGCAAAGGTGACCGGACCGCCCAGCGGCGTCAGCAAATGCCTTTGTGTGCGCCTGCGGGCGAATTCCAGTTCTTCCACCAGACCCAGACCCTGCGGCGCCTGAATGGGCTCCCGGACGATGAAGGCATCGATCATATCAGGGCCAGGGTAGCCCAGCTGCCGCTCCCAGGGGACGGCCTCCACGCCCTGCATGTAATCGTAAAAACCAACGAGGAAATTGAAACGCCGCATTTCACCGTCGGAGATGACGTCCAGGCCGGCCTCTTCCTGCTCCATAATCGCCAGCATGGTGGCATCATCAAAAACTTCGTTAATGTCGACACTGCCCAGCTCACCGCGCTTCATGGCCTCCCGCACGACAAAAAGCCAGCCCGGCGTGCCGTAGCTGCCAATCACCTGGGTCGGAAAAGCGGGCAAATCTGTGTAGTGGTACATGCATTACTCCGTCGGTTTGCGTTGTCCGGTACGCGGGTAGTGTTCCTCTCGGATGAGGCGGTCTTCCTTGTAGATGTACCAGGGACAGGGCGCCTGGTGGTCCAGCGTGTGGTCCAGCGGACGCAAGAGATGGCCGCGCGTGCGTCCCGGCAGCCACTCCATGGCGATGGAGCAATGCGCGCAGTACCAGTGGACGTCGGTCTTCTGCCACACCCACTCATGCGGGATTTCGTTCACGCCATGCTCAGCCAGTTGCCAGGCCGCGCGTCCCGTTTCCGGGTCGCCGCGACGCAAAATACCGCCACTGCCGCAGGGATCAAAGGCGACCATAAAGCGATCGCCCTGGTCCTCAACGATGACATCTCCACGGCGGCGCATGCCGCTGAAGTGGCCGCCGCGCATGCCCTCTACCGTCAGGCAGACCTTTTCCCAGGGCGTCATTTCGTCCCAGGCGGCGTAACGATCGCCCCAGATGTCCTGATGCGTATGAAGCACCGTCTCCAGCACCGCTGCTTCCTGGTATTCGCTGGCGATGAAGGACAGCTGGTCCTGCATCCAGGCCACCTGCAAATCATGGACGTTCAGATAGGCCAGGTGCATGCGCTCAAGCCAGAAAAGCGCATCGTTGTCGCGTTCCTCATCCAGCGCCGCCAGCGCCTTGTCCTGCTCCGCCAGGCCAAAGGGGTAGGCGCGGAAAGCGCGCATGACGCCACCGGCTGCAACTGTCGCGCTCTCGTCACTTCCACCCGCATTGAGGATGATGAAACGCATGGTGTCCTGAATCCAGACATGCATGATGCCGTTCATGATGTCCATTTCCTGGCGGTAATAGCGCAGCAGCCGGGCAGCCAGCTCACGTGCGCCGGCGGCTATGGCTTCCTCTGCCAGGGTCTGGCTGGAAACGCCGATGGTCTCGATGCCATCCAGACGCAATTCACGACCAATGGTGGCCGAATGAACGATTCGCACCTGACCCAGGCGGCCCACCTCAGTTCATCTCCATGCCACGTAGGGGCCGTCGTCGGAACAAAGGAAGGTGACCGCGGCGCCGATGTCTTCGGCGGCGCGCGCGGCGCGGCGCAGGGGCACCAGTTCATTCACGCTTTTCTCGATCCAGCCGCCAGGTTCAAGGCCGAAGCGCTCCGACTGGATTCGATCGATATCTTCCCACATGGGCGTTTCCACGATGCCCGGGCAGATGGCGTTTACCGTGATGCCCATGGGCGCCAGCCACTCGGCAGCGCTCTGCGTGATGCTGATGACCGCCCATTTGGCTGCCGAATAGTGCGCCGCAAAAGGCCGGCCGCTGCGCCCGGCCACGGAGGAAAGGTTGACGATCGAGGCGGGGGGCATGCCCGTGCTGATGCCCTCCTCGACCTGTTTGCGCATCTGGACAGCCACGCGTTGCAGACAAAAGAACAGACCACGTTGATTGACCCGCTGCAGCCAGTCCCACTCTTCCGGCGTAATTTCATCCAGCGGCATCGTGTGGAGTACGCCAGCGTTGTTTACCAGGATGTCGACGTGGCCATATTGCTGAACGACAGTGTCAACCATGGTCTGAATCTGGTCGCCGTCGCCAATGTCAACCGGGTA
>JAGWBD010000082.1 GCA_021296065.1 Anaerolineae bacterium | reverse complement strand
ATCGGGAAACGGGCCCGTCACGTCAGCGAGGAAGACGCATTGCAACACGTCTTTGGCTACACGGTCGGCAATGACGTCTCGGCGCGCGACCTGCAGCATCGTACGGACGGCCAGTGGACCCGCGGCAAGAGCCTCGATACCTTTTGCCCGCTGGGGCCCGTGATCGTCACTCCGGACGAGATCGCCGACGTACAGGACCTGCGCCTGACCACCGACGTTAATGACGAGAGAATGCAAGACGGCAACACCCGTGACATGATCTTTCAGGTCGCCTGCCTGATACATTACTGCTCACAAATGTTCACGCTGGAGCCGGCCGACATCATCATGACCGGCACGCCCTCTGGCGTCGGCGAGGGACGTTCGCCGAAGCGTTATCTGCAGGACGGCGACGTAGTGCGTTGCAGTGTGGACGGCATCGGGACCCTGGAGAACCCCTGCGTCGTACGCGACAGCAGCAACTGAACTAGTCCAGCGGGTAGAGGCTGCAGCCACCATCCACGGTGAGCACCGAGCCTGTCATGTAACTTGCCGCGTCACTGCAAAGAAAGAGGAAAGCGTCAGTCACGGCATCAAGTGGTTGCAACATGCCCAGGGGAATGGCCCGCCGCGCGCGCGCCTGATACTCCGCGTCGCTGTCCCATTGCTTTCTGGCCATGCCGGCATTGACGATGCCCGGGGCAATAGCATTGGCGCGTATGCCCTGCTGGGCCAGTTCACGAGCGAAAGAACGCATCAGTTGATTCATGGCGGCCTTGCTGGCATTGTAGGCGCCAATCTCCGGCCAGGGCGTTTGGGCCACCCATGACGTCGTAAATATTAGTTGACCGGCGACGTCGTCCGCCAGCATGCTGCGCGCCGCTGCCCTTCCCAGCAGGAACGCCGAGGTCACGTTGACAGCCTGGGTGCGTTGCCAGTCTTCCAGCGCGTAGTCCAGCAACAGACCGGGTGCAACCATCCCGGCATGGCAGAGCGCCACCTGCAGGGGGCCAAACTGTGCATGGGCCTGTGTCACCAGGTTGCTGACGTCCTCCTCCCGGGTCAGGTCGCCGCGGCAATAAAGGACCCGTTGCATGGCAGCCCCGGCCTGCTCCAGCCTGGGGTGGGCGTCGTCATCATCAATCACGTCATTGATTGTCACACTCGCGCCATGCTGCGTCAACTTGCTGACAATGCCGCAGCCAATGGCGCCGGCGCCGCCGGAAATGACGATGTGTTTGTCGGCCAGCGCATCATCACGAAAAGTCATTGCCACTTCTCCCCTGCAAGGTCTGCGCCCGAAAGTGTAGCCACGTCGTCTCGTTGCCGCGAACCCCGCCTGCACAATGATTTTGTGATCGCTATACTTCTGTCGTTCAGGAGGCGTTGTGCGCGTCATCAGTGGCAGTCCCTTGCAGACACAACAGGCGGGTGAGACGCTTGGCACCCTCCTGCAACCAGGCGACCTCATTTGCCTCAGCGGCGGCCTGGGCGCGGGGAAAACCTGTCTGGCGGCTGCCATCGGCAAGGGCTGGGGGGGCCTTCCACCCCTGACCAGCCCGACCTACACCCTGGTCCACCAGCACCGCCGTAACCGGGATGACGGCGTGCTCTTTCACATTGACTGCTACCGGCTGCAAGACGCGAGTGAAGCCATGCAGGCCGGACTGGAAGAAGCGCTTGATGGTCAGGGTCCGGCCCTCATTGAATGGCCGGAGCGCCTGGGCGATGCGTTGCCGCCGGAGCGCCTGTGGGTCTCGCTGGAAATCACGGGGCCTGCAAGTCGCTGCATTCAGTTGCGGGCCTGCGGCAAACGTCACGAGAGTCTGCTAAAAAAGTTTGAGTTCCAGACGCAGTGAGGCCGCGCATGTTGCTGGCAATCGACAGCGCAACCGAACGCATCAACCTCGCCCTGCATGACGGCCATGAAGTGATCGCTGAACACAGTTGGCGCAGCTCAAGACGTCACAGCGCCGAGTTGCCCCCGATGGTTGAACGTATGCTGGCGCAGGAAAGACAGGAAATCACTGCCATGGCGGTGGCAAACGGGCCAGGTTCATTCACCGGCCTGCGCATCGGAGTCGCCTTTGCCAAGGGCCTGGCTGCTGCGCGGGGCTTGCCGCTGGTTGCGGTTTGCACCCAGGACATTATGGCCGCGGCCCTGCCTCCCTGCCCCGACCATGAATTGCTGGTCCTGTTGTCGGCGGGACGCAAGCGCTATATCGCGTCGCGCTTCCGTCACTGCAAGGGTCGCTGGCAGGCAAATGGTGACGAAGCACTGACTGATCTTGAGACATTGCTGCAGCCCCCGATGACGCCGTCACTTGTCGTCGGGGAACTGGACGCCAGCGTCCGAGACAGACTGACCCGCGGGCGGGCAGCGGGCCTGCCCCTGAAACTGGCCTCGCCGGCGCTTTCCCTGCGTCGCGCCGGCTTTCTGGCGGAAATCGCGCAGGAGCGTCTGGAGAGGGGCGCGCCTGAAGACTTCGCACCGGGAAGGGTCACGGCCCGTTACATCGCCACGCGTGATACGCCATGAATGTGCATTTGCGGCCCATGCGCCCCGAAGACATTGACCAGGTGGCGGCCATCGACGCGCATTGCTTTCGACCGCCCTGGCCCAAACATTCCTGGCGTGACGAACTGGGCATGCGCAATCACAGCCACCTTGTCGTATTGTGCGACGGGCTGCTGCCCCGATTACCCGGCTGGCGCCGCCACCTGCAATTGCCGCGTTCCCGTCCGCCGGGCGAGCGCATCGCGGGCTATGGCGGCATGTGGCTGGTTGCCGGTGAAGCACACATCAGTACCCTGGCCACTCACCCGGACCACCGCGGCCTCGGGTACGGAGAGTTGTTGCTGGCTGCGCTCATCCGACGGGCTTTGGCGCGTCAGGCCACCAGCGTGGTGCTGGAAGTGCGCGAAAGCAATCGCGTTGCCCGCAATCTTTATCAAAAATTCGGCTTTCGTCTCTTTGGCATGAAAGCCGGTTACTATCGCGAAGGCAACGAAGATGGCTGTGACATGCGCCTTGACCTGGACGACCCAGAGGCCCGTAACCAGGTGTTACAGCAATGCAAAATGGTCCGCGCCAAAGTGATTCATGTGGATACTTTCAATCTGATCCCTCAACCATTCGGTTACCCGTAGTGCGGATCCTGTTCGTCACATCCTGGTTTGAGCCAGATTCCGGCGCTGCCTCCGCGCGCTTCTCCCGGTTGGCGCATTTCCTGGCGTCACGCGGCCACCAGGTTACCGTGCTGGCGCCCATGCCCCACCACCCCCAGGGACACATCGCAGAGGAATATCGCGGAGCCTGGACGAGAGAGGAAACGCGCGGTCAGGTGCGCGTCGCGAGGGTCTGGCTGTGGGCTTCACCATCTCCTCGTATCGGAAGGCGATTGCTGACCCAACTCAGTTTCATGACAGGCGCACTGCTGCGCGGCTGCTTTCTTTCACGCCCGGACGTGATGCTGATCGAATCCCAGCCGGTCCCCACCGGGCTGGCCGGTATGCTGCTGGCCCGCCGGCTACGCGCACCCTACGTGCTCAGCGTCAGCGACCTGTGGCCGGACCATCTGCTCAGCGTCGGCGCCATGCAGGAAAGCGATTCGCTCTTTCGTTTGGCGCGTCGAGCAGTCAACCTTGTTTATCGCCACGCAAGAACCATCGTGGCCATCAGCCCCGAATGGGTACGCAGGATTGCTGAACGAATCCAGCCGACGCCCGAATTGCACACCCTCTTTTTTATGGTAAACCTGCAACGTCTGCGCCCTGACCATTGCGGACGGGATTTCCGGAACCGTCACGGTTTGAACGATTTGCAGATCGTCGCCTGTATTGGCACTTTCGCCACCCAGTATGACTTTGACATCCTGCTCCAGACTGCCCGACGACTGGAAGGACGCCGGAACCTTCGCTTCCTGCTCATCGGCGATGGTAGCCAGCGCGCCATCTTGCGGGATTTGGGACCAAACATCAGCCACATCCCCTGGCTCAATGAAAGGGACGTCCCCTCTGCCTGGGCCGCCGCCGACATTTCATGTTTTGCCTTGCACAATCATGAACTCTACCAGGGAACCTTGCCGGCGCGCCTTTTCGAATCTCTCGCCAGCGGCACAGCGCTTGTCGCGGCCTGCGCCGGCGAGTCGGCGCGCATTGTCCGTGAAAGCGGCAGCGGCATCGCAGTAAACCCGGGCGACGTCGAGGCATTCACAGACGCCGTCGTCAGGCTGCTCGATGACGAGGGCATGCGCCGGCACTGTGGCCGCGCCGGTCGCGCCTGGGCGGAGGAAAATGTCGACGCGGAGGTCCTCAGTCGACGTTACGAGAAAATACTGCTTGACGCAGCCGGAAGGGATGACAATTGATGAGTGCTGTCGTGGCCATCGGTGGAGGCAGCATGGTGGAGGGCGAAAACCTGTCCATCGACGAACGCATCGTCGAACTGACCGGGAAAGAGACGCCCAGGGCACTCTTCATCGGAACTGCCAGTGGCGATGACCCGGAAAAGGAAGCTGAGTTCCGCCGGCACTATACTGACCGCCTGGGCTGCCACACGGACGCCCTGACCCTCCTGCACGATCGCCCTTCTGCCGACGCCATCGAACGCAAATTCGCCTGGGCCGATCTGATCTACGTGGGCGGCGGCAACTCCCTGCGCATGATGAAATTGTGGCGACGCCTCGGCATCGACCAGCACTTCCAGGCAGCGCGCGCCAGGGGTTGCGTGCTGGCCGGCCTCAGCGCCGGCGGGCTGTGCTGGTTTCGTTACGGTTACAGTGCCTCACGACGCTACAACAACCCCGACAACTTTCCCTACATTCGCATTCGTGCCCTGGCTTACTTCAATGCCGTGTTCTGCGCCCACGCCGTCGTTGAGGAGCGGCTGGAGCCTTTCCGCGAGTTCATGCGCGGTCAGACCTGCGTCGGCCTGGCACTCGACGACCACTGCGCCATTGAGATCATCGATGACCGCTGGCGCATCCTCAAGAGTCGTGAAGACGCCTATGCCGGGCGCATCTGGCAGCGCCGCGGCCAACTCTTCAGCGAAGAGCTTGCTATCGGGGAGCCCCGGCCGCTGGCAGAGCTTTTTCAGCGCTGAAGCGCTCAGTTTCCGCCGTCGCCGCGTTCGGCCGCGGTAGTGCGGTCCAGCATGCCCACAAGGTCCGTGCCAAAAGTGCTCACCAGACTCGTGCGCCGCTGCTCCAGGGTGGCCTCGTCCACCTCGACTCCCAGACCATTGCCATCCGGCACCAGCAGGTGACCATCCTCGTAACGAAGCGGCTCCTTCACCACGTCGGCGGTGTAGAGTTCCGGCCCGGTGTTGTCCGCCGGGTAGTCCAGCACGCGCGCGACGGCGCCCAGATGCGCCACCGCCGCCGTGCCCAGATTGAGTTCCTGCGTGGTGCCAATGAGTACGCTGGCATGTGCCGCCTCGGCCAGGGCGATGGCGCGCAGGCAGGGCCGCAGGCCGCCCAAAACATAGGGCGAGACGTTTAGAATGTCCACGCAGCCACTTCGCAGTAACTGCCAACCATGCCAGAGGTGGTTGACGTGTTCGGAAACCGGCCAGCGGCTGCGGCGCCGAAATTCTGCAAGACCTTCGTAGTCCTCCTCCGGCGCCGGACTCTCGATCAGCATCCAGTCCGCCAGATCGACATAACGCTCTGTCGCGGCCAGCGAACGGCGCCAGTCCAGCAGATTTGAGAAATCGATCGACTTGATGCGAACGCTACCGCCAAAGCGCTCGCTGAAGGCCTCGAAAAACCGGATGTCCACGTCCACGTCAGCGCCTACGTACACGCGAATGAGGTCGAAGCCGCGCCCGGCCATTTCAGCGATTCGTTCCAGATTGGGCGCGATCTCGGCCTCTGAACGCATGCGGAAGATCGGATAGCAGACCTTGAAGCGATCGCGCAGCGCGCCGCCCAGCAGCGCGTACACCGGCACGCCCGCTCGCCGCGCCAGCAAGTCGTGTAACGCAAGGTCTATGCCCTGGCGCACCAGGCCGGAGCGACTGTACTTGTGTCCCTCGACGGTGTAGGCGCGCTCCATCAGCTGTTCAATCGAGGAAAGATCGCGCGCGTCCCTGCCAACCAGCAGGTCGTTCAGCGCGCCTTCAAGGTTGGCCAGGTCCATCTGGTAGAGCGGCAGATGCGACAGGTCGCTCATCTCGCCCCAGCCGACCTGGTCACCTTGCGCATCAAGGCGCACAATGACGTGGCGGTTGTCTATGCCGGTTCGTCGCGGAATCATGACGGGAAAGAGATTGATGCGTTCGATTTTCATGCCCTGCCCTTTTTGTGGAGCGCTTCGGTCTTTTCTTGCCAACCACCACGTCCCCCGGAATTGCGCCAGACGAGGGTGACATCCGCCGGGAGCCGTCGCCCAAGGATCAAACGTGTGTTGGGTCCGTCGCTGCGCGCGTAATGTCCCTCAACCCAGTTCCTTGTGTAACCGCCTCGCAACTTTCGCTTTCGCAGGCGTTCCCGCGTCAGTTCCTCGTCCGTTTCCAGAAAGATGCCGAAGTCGGCCAGGGCGCGCAGGTCGCGCCAGCCAGGCGCGTCCAGCAGCACATAGTTGCCCTCCAGGATGAGCAGCGGCTCCGTAACGGCGATGGCATCCTCAACCGGATCGTGGATATTGCGGTCATAGAGCGGCCAGCACACAGTTTCCCCGCGTCGCAGGGCCTTCAGTTTCTCCCGCAGTCCCGCCAGATCAAAGCTTTCGGGCGCGCCCTTGTAGTCGTGCATCAACTGCTCCCGGCCCTCACGCAGGATCGTGCGTCGCTTCATGACATCATTGGGGAAATGAAAGCCGTCGATCGAAAGCGCTTGCGCAGGCAGCAGGTCGTCGTCCTGCCGGGACAGCCACTCTTGGAAGGCGGCCAGAATGGACTTGCCCGACCCGGCCGTCGCTGCCAGCAGCACAATGAAGGGCCGCGGCGATTCGGCCGCCAGACGCGTCAGACGCTGCAACAGCGGGCGGTGCAGCGTCTCGATCTCGTCGTCATCAAAGACCGCCCGCTCCACAAAACCGCTGACTGTCAGTTCGATTTCCAATGCACTTTGCCCGTCCAATTTTACGGCGGGGCCAGTGTAACGTGCCACTAAAGGACTTTGCGACCTGTCCAAAAGGTTTGTAGACTGTTGGAATGAGGACAATCCTGATGATGTCGTATGGGTAGAAGCGCGGACGCCATTATCAAGCCAGAGCTCTTGGTTTGGGGGCGAGAAACTATCGGATATGACTTGGACGAAGCAGCGAAAAAGATTGGAGTTGATCCTAAACGTCTTGCCAAATGGGAATCGGGCGAAGGGGACGATCGCCCGACCGTAAAGAAGCTCTTCAAAATTGCCAACGTTTACAAACGTCCCTTTGCCGCATTTTATTTTTCTTCACCTCCAACTCACTGGGACGAACCCTACGACAAACTAGAGGATTGGCGCACACTTCCTGAAACTGAGAGTGCCAAAAAATCAACTGGTCTCGTGCTTGAGTTGCGTGAAGCGGCCCGCCGCCGTGAAATACTGCTTGAACTTGCTGAAGAAATGAATGAGGAAATTGGCAAGTTTGATCAGATTCGTCTTCGTAACGAATCGCCGACTGCGCTTGCAAAAAGGGTGAGATTTGCTTTGGGGAAATCTGTTAGTGACCAGAAGTCGTGCAGCCATCCTCGTGATGCCCTTCGAATGTGGCGCTCAGCCGTCGAAGAATTAAATGTCCTTGTGTTTCAGACGGGTTTCTTCAATCGCAATTCTGTTCCAGTAAT
>JAGWBD010000081.1 GCA_021296065.1 Anaerolineae bacterium | reverse complement strand
GTGATTCGATACCGCCATCTCAATTGCCACACTGGCATTTGATCGCCTGCACAGCACTGCGCACAGCCATCACCGCATCATTATTGTCGAGGTTATGGGCCACAACACCGGATGGCTGGCTCTGGGTTCCGGGTTGGCTGGAGGCGCCGACGTCATTCTCATCCCGGAAGTCCCCTACGATATTGACATCGTGGCGGATTCCATTTTGCGACGCAGCCAGGGAGGTAAGCATTTCAGCATTGTTGCGCTGTCCGAAGGCGCTTTTTCCGCCGAACTGGGCAAGCAGATGAAGCAGTTAAGGGGCAACATCAAGGACGAAGCGGACAAATCGAAACGCAAGCGTCTCAGGAAGAAATTGCGGAAGTTGCGCGCCAGGCAGGCCAACATCACACATGAGCTGACCCGTCAACTTGAAGACAGGACGCGCCTGGAAGCGCGCGTGACAACCCTGGGTCACGTACAAAGAGGCGGCGCGCCAACAGCAGCCGATCGTCTTTTGGCCACCCGACTGGGTACGGCCTGCGCAGACTACATTCAGGAAGGCGTCTCGGACGTGTTGATTGCCGCGCGCAACGGCGATACCGAGGCCGTGCCGCTGCGGGACGTCGTGGGCAAACGCAAGACTGTGCCGCAAGACCATATCTGGATTGAAACGGCGCGCGCGCTGGAAATCTGCCTGGGCGATCAATAACCTGAGCTTGCTTCCGGGGGTCGCGGCCGGACCCGGAGCGTGCGTTCATTGCGATAACTGACCACGCCGGGTCCTGCGCCCTGGATGCGCCGCACGTGCCGGCGCGCCGTGACGTCCACCGCCACGCTGCGTTCATGACGTTGCGGGCTGAACCATGCGGCCAGACCCGCGGCCTGCTCAAGCACCAACTCTGGAACTGGCCGGCCGTCATTCCTGACGAGAACGTGCGCGCCCGGTACGCCTCGCGCGTGAAGCCACAGGTCAGCCCCCGCAGCGCGCTCAAAGGTCACCTGTTCATTTTGACGACTGTTGCGACCGACGCGAATCACAAATCCATCCTGCGTTTGCAGGCGCAGGGCCGAAGATCTCTGCCTGGTCTCCCGCACATTTCGCTTGCCGCGCCACAAGCCCATTGCCTGCAAGGCAGCCTGAACATCTTCAATGTCCGGCCGGCTGCCCGCCAGTTCAAGATCACAGGCCAGTTGCTCCAGAGATTGGAGCTGCGCCTTCGTCCCGCGCAACAATTTCGGAACGTCCTTTAGCGCGCGTTTGGCCTTTTCGTAGCGCGCGAAATAGCGTTGCGCATTCTCCAGTGGGGTCCGCGTGCTGTCCAGTGGAATGACGAGCTCCGGCCCATCCGTCTCGTATTGGGCCCGCAACTCGTCCTGGCCTGGCGACAGCGCGTACTGCCAGGCCAACAACAGTTCGCCGCTTTGCCTCAGCCGCTCTCTTTCGCCATCGTCGGTCAGTGAGCGTTGCAGGGAATTCGCGCGCGCTTTCAGACGTAGTCGAGCTTCGCCAAGGGCCTCGGCCACAGGCTGTTTCGCAGCGCGGTATGAGTCCGGCCCGCTGTGGGCCAGGTACCATGTCGACAGTGCGACATTGATGGATTCAACCGGTCTCCAGTCCGGTTCGCAGTGCAGGCGATACACACTGAAGGCGCGCAGGCCTTCACTGTCGCCGGCGAGGCCGGGCTGCCAATTGCGCCCGGCCAAAGGCTCCAGCACGGAACGCAAAGCGGACCAGAGGTCTTCAGGCCGGGCATCTCCCGCCAGTTGATCGGCGGGCGCTGAACTGCGGAAGACGACTTCACGCGCCAGCAGGGGGCTGACACCCAAAAGCCTGGCGCTCAACAGGCGCCGTGTGCTGCGACCCTGATTGGCAGAATCCGCCAGCAGCCCGCCCAAATCGTCCTGGGCGATTTGCAGGGGGTCCAGCTTGCCACGTTGGGGCGGCGGCGGGTGATAGGGATGCGCCGGCAAACTGCTGCGCACGCGATTGTCACCAGGATGTACGCGACGCACACAATCCAGGATCACGCCGTCGCGGAGCAATAGAATGTTGCTGCGACGCTCCATGGGTTCCACCACGAGCTGGACGTCGCCTTCCGGACCCGAGAAGTCCAGCAGCACAACGCGCTCCCAGGCCGGCTGGGAAATGCGCTCGAGACGTCCGCCTTCAACGTATCGACGGAGCAGCAGGCCTGTCGGCGACGGTTGATCGGGACCGCGACGCAGGCGGTCCGGCGCCAGGTAAAGATGCGGCTGGCGACTGTCGGCGCTCAGGTAGAGCCAGTGGCGTCGGCGCTGTGCATAGATTTCCAGCCCAAGGCCAGTGGCGTCGACGTCAAGGACGTCCTGAATCCTTCCACCCGGCAGAATGGACTGGAATTCATCAACCAGTGCGGCAAGTGTGAAAAAGTCGAGGTACATGCGCCAGATTCTGTGTGGCGCGAGGTCAGTTGCTGTTGCTGTTGCCTGCTGCCGCCGCGCGCTTCACTCCTCGATGCAGGAGCCAGAACACGATGCCAAGCGTGATCCCCATTCCCAAAAGGTTGACGAGGAGGAAGCCGGAAAGCAACAGCAATTGTTCAGTTTGCCAGGGCGCTGCAGACAGAACGGACGAATCGGCCGCGGTGGATTGTACAATAAAGAAGCCGTCAAGCCCGCCGCCCTGCAACAAACTTGTCAGCCCGCCACCGGCCAGCAGCAGAACCACTACAACGGCTGTAAGCGCCAGTCGTTTCACAGCGCTGTCCTCACATCCAGGCCACTTTCAACGCAATCAGTCTAACGCAGCAAGGATTGACTGACAAGGCCGTCAAAGCGCATCGTTCAACGCTATTTGTTGCTCGCGTTCCGGGCCAACTCCCACCGTCCGCACCGGTGTATCACACAACTCGCCGATACGACGAATGTATTGGCGCGCGGCGGGCGGCAAATCTTTCTGGTAACGCATGCGGGACAGATCGGCATCCCAGCCGGGCATCGTTTCATAAACCGGTTTGGCACGTTGGAGGTCTTCCAGGTTTTCCGGCGGCAATTTTAGATGAATTCCATCCAGCTCCCAGGCACTCGCTATCTTCAAGAATTCAAAGCCGCTCAGAATATCCAGTTTGGTAAGAAACAGCTCGGTGAAGCCACTGACCTGGGCAGCATGCCGCAGGATGACCGCATCCAGCCAGCCGCATCGCCGGCTACGTCCGGTTGTCGTGCCAAATTCATCCCAGAAGTTTTCGCCGCTGCCGCGCAGGCGTTGTCCGAGAGCGCCGTCCAGTTCGGTCAGCATCGGACCTGAGCCCACACGAGTCGAAAAGCACTTGGTCACGCCGACGATGCGGTCCACGTGCAGGGGGCCAAACCCCAAACCTGCCAACGCTCCACCGGCTACGGGAGAAGAACTGGTGACGAAGGGATAGTCGCCATGGTCAAGATCAAGCATCGTGCCTTGCGCGCCTTCGCAAACGATTCGCGCACCCTCGCCCAGCCGCCGGTTGATGTATTGGGATGTGTCCTGAATGTAGGGGCCCAGTCGCATCGCGGCGTCAATCCATTTCAACGCAGTTGCGCTTGCATCCAGCGGACTGGCTCCTGCGCCCGTCAGCGCAACATTCGCCCTTTCTATCGCATCATGCACGGCATCGGCGAAGGATTCCGCATCCCGCATCAGGCCGGCGCGGATACCGCGACGACCGGTCTTGTCCAGATAGGCGGGACCGATGCCGCGCAGGGTGGTCCCGATCGCCTGCTCCCCCAACGCCTGCTCGCTGGCGCGGTCGAGGGCAATGTGCGCCGGAGTGATGATGTGCGCGCGCGAGCTGATGAGAAATCGTTCGGGCGACAAGTCCACGCCGCGTGCGCGCAGTCCATCCATTTCTGCAAGGAGATTGACAGGATTAATGACCATGCCATTGCCAAGGACGCAACTGACGTCCTCATGCAGGATGCCGGATGGCACCAGATGTAGTTTGAAGACCTCATCACCCACCGCAATGGTGTGACCGGCGTTGTCGCCCCCGGCGTAGCGCGCCACCACGTCAGCGTCAGCGCCCAGCACGTCGGCCACACGGCCCTTGCCTTCATCCCCCCACTGCGCACCGATGATAAGCGTCACCGGCATATCGCTTCCTCCTGTTCCCTTCGCCTAAACAGTGTGCCAGTCGGCGCCCAGAGCGATGCTTACCTCTTGCCGGCCCCAGATTTCCAGCTCACCTGCCGGCCCCAACGCAAGGGCAGCGGACAGGCCAATGCCCAAAGCGACTCCACGTTGTTCCCTGCCGAGCCACTCGCGGGCTACCTCGTTCGCGGCCGCATCCTTGATTCCCGGCAAAACCAGGGTACCTGGCAGCCAGGACAAGCCCTCCCTGTATTTCCGGTCCGTCGTCAAGACCCACGCGCCGCCGCACATGGCAGCCGGGCCTTCCAGCAACACCAGGGCGCCAGATTCCCAGGCGCTGCAAATCCCTTCACTCGTCGCGCCGGAAAGGGCGTCGTGCGCCAGCGTTGGGTCGGTGGCGCAGGCCACCACGACTATCCCTGCATTGGACAGACTTGCCCGCAGTGAGTCGTCGTCTTCGGTCAACGCGTCCACAAGATAGACGGGACGGTCGCCCAAATCTTCGAAATCTTCCAGTGTGTGACCGGCCGCCTCGTTGTCACCGCCACAGGCCAGAACCGCGACCGGCCCGTCGCCTGCAGCTACGGTCAACGCCCGGGCCCGGACAGTTTCACTGCCGGAGACGTCTCCGGTCAGCACCAGCCAACCCCGGGCTTCCTGCCAGCGCAATGCCGCGCGAGCCGGCATTTACACCCGCAAGGTGACGACAAAAAAGGACTCGATGTATCGCGGCGCGCCCTCGGGGGCGCGAGGATCCAGCGCACGAGAGCGAATACGCTCGGCCAGCCCTTCCGAGAGGCCCATTTGGCTCTTGTGTTCGCGCAGCGACTTGATCTTTGTCTCCACGTGGTCGGTGATGTCAATTGTCGTATTGGGGTTTACCGCGTTGGCGATATAGACTTGGCGCGTCTTGTGCGCGGTCAGTCCTTCGTCACGCTCCATTTCAAGGAAATTCAGGCGATCGCGCGCCGTGGGAAAGGTGGCTGCCAACGCGGCTTCCCCAATGGCACGATGGTCCGAATGGTTGATGCGGTTTTCGCTGTACCAGTTTGACGGATCAAAGGTGACCAGCACGTCGGGCCTGAAGCGCCGGATTTCGCGAACAATGTCGCGTCTCAGTTCCAGCGAAGGCTCAAGTTCTCCATCCGGATAGCGCAAAAAGATGACGTCCTTGACGCCCAGCGCGGCAGCGGCCCTTCGCTCCTCTTCCTCACGAATAGCCACCAGTTGTTCAGGTGTCATGTCAGGATCGGAACTGCCCTTGTCGCCGCTGGTGGCCATCACAAAAATGATTTCCGCCCCCTGAGCCGCCCAGAGGGCAAAGGTCCCGCCGGCAAGGATTTCCGGATCATCCGGATGGGCAAAGACGCCCACGACCCGTCGAATGCTGTTTTGCATGGCGTCACTCAAGCCTTTCCGGCCGCATTGCTGTCACTGCGACGCTCACCAGGTTTTTTGCCGCACTCACAAGGATCGTCACCGTGCCGGTCGCAAGGTTTTTCTGCCTTTTTCTGCAACGCCCTCAGTTCGGCCAGTGGCACCAGTTCCTCGCGCTGCACCAGTTTGCGCCCTTCGGAGGTGAAGACGGTCACTGCGTCCTGTAGCGGGTGCACGTCAATGACCTTGCACTCGCCCCAGGGCGTGCCCTTCATCCTGCCGCGCCGCGGCAGTCGTTTGCGGGCATCGGGGTATTGTTCGTATTCATACACAAGGCAGCAACGAAGGCGACCACACATGCCGGTGATTTCGGAAGGATTCAGTGAAATCCCCTGAGCCTTGGCCATCTTGATTGAAATCGGACTGAAATCTGTCAGGAAGGTGCTGCAGCAACGCAACTCCCCGCAAGCGCCGTAACCGCCCAACAGGCGGGCCACGTCGCGCGGTCCGATCTGGCGCATTTCAACCGTGGCGCTGTATTCTTTCTGAAGGGCGTTCCAGAAGCGACCTGGATTGACGTTGTCCTCGCAGGCATACAGGAAGGTCAACAGGCTGCCATCAAAATTGTATTGCGCCGCCACGAACTTGACTTCCCGCAAGTTGTCCCAGGCAACAGCCAGTCTTTCACACAGCCGCAGCGCTTCATCCTGCTGTGATTCCCAATGCTGTCGCAAGGCCATGTCACGCGAAGTCGCCATACGCAGAATGGGCGCATTGCGACGTCTGGAAGTGTTTTCGGATTCCGCAAAACCCATCACCTGACCCATCTGCCGACCGCGTACCGTTTCAACGATGACATAGTCACCGGCCGCAAGGTCAGGAAATGCACTGTGATCAAAATGGTATAACTTGCCAACTTTCGTAAAACGGACTCCCGCAACAGTTGTCGTGGCTTCTCTGGTTACGGGCATTCTGCAGACTCCGCTTGTAGGCATCGACACCATGGTAACTTACATGCGGCCTGCTCTCAAGGATTCAAGGACAGGCCAGGTGACGACTTTACCAGAGAGGAAGTAACATTTGTTTTTGTTTAGGTCTGGATTACCACCCCGTGCGGGACGGGGCCCATGTCTCGCGCCTGATTGCCGGTTCTTCGCTTCTGTCAATGCCTAGAATCTCTGGAAGTAACGTTCCATCTCCCAGTCCGTAACCTGGCGATTGAAGTCCTCGACTTCCTCGCGGCGGGAGGCGAGGAAGCTGTTGCTGATATAGGGTCCCAGCGCCGAGAGGATCGTTTCGTCCGCCTCAAGTGCCAGCAAGGCCTCCTCCAGCGTGGCCGGAAGCACCCTTGCTCGCCGCAGCCGGGCACGGTCCTGTCCCAGCAAATCCTCCTCCAGGGGTTCCGGCAAGGGCATTTTCTGGCGGATGCCGTCAAGACCGGCAGCCAGCATGACGGCTGCCGCCAGATAGGGATTGCTGGATGGGTCCGGGCAACGCAGTTCAAGCCTCGTGTGCGCGCCATCATCGGGCATCAGACCCGGCACGCGAATTAGCGCCGCGCGATTGATGTGGGCCCAGGTCACGTACACCGGCGCCTCAATACTCGTTCCGAGTCGCTTGTATGAATTGACCAGCGGCGCCAGCACCGCCACCATGGCGCGCGCATGGTGCAGTTGGCCGGCCAAAAACCAGCGGCCGGTTTCCGACAGCCCGTATTCGTGTCCGGGGTCGCTGAATACGTTGGCACCAGAATCGATCGAGTGCAGGCTCTGGTGCGTATGCATGCCCGAGCCCGGCAGATCGCGTCGCGGGCGGGGCATGAAGGTGCAATGCAGGTTGTTGTGCTGCGCCACGGACTTCAGCGCCACGCGGGCCGTGAGGACCTGATCTGCAGTCGTCAACGCCTCTTCGTAGCCAAAATTAATTTCGTGCTGGCCGGAACCGATTTCGTGGTGCGAGGATATGACCGACATGCCAAGTCGCGTCAGTGTGGCGACCATTTTGCGCCGTATGGACTGGCGGAAGTTGGTGGACAAATCAAAGTAACTGACGGAGTCGTGCGGCCAGGCGGGCAATGCCACGCCCTGTTCATTCAGTTGGAATAGGAAGAATTCCAGCTCCACACCGGTGCGAAAGACGTAACCCAAATCCCGCGCCTGGTCCAGCACATTCTGCAAGGCCCTGCGGGGGTCGCCCGGGTAGGGATCTCCGTGTGGCGTATGTACCTGACAGATCAGGCGACCGACACGCTCTTCAGGCTGGTCCCAGGGCAAGATGGCAAAGGTATTGACGTCCGGT
>JAGWBD010000080.1:7856-9797 GCA_021296065.1 Anaerolineae bacterium | reverse complement strand
GCACGAATAGCAAATGCCCGAAGCTTTCGCAACCGCGGGCGCCAAACCCTTCGCAAAACATGAAAGATTAGGACGGCAAGGGCTCCTTGCCGGCGATGGTGACGAAAAAACTGCTGACGACGAGGCCCAGAATGACGGCGGCGACCGGAATTGCGGCGCCTTCCAGCGCATGCCGCAAGCGAACAATCATGTTTCTGTCTCCGGGTGACCGGCCATCAGCAGGCCGATGCTTTCCTCATCAAGTTCATCAATGTCATGGAAGGCCATGATGCGACCTTCAAACATGACAGCGACGCGATCGCTCAATGAGAAAATCTCATCGAGTTCAACGGAAACAAGCAGGATTGCGGCGCCGGCGTCCCGCGCTTCAACAAGCGTATTGTGGACAAACTCAATGCTGCCGATGTCCAGACCGCGGGTTGGCTGGTTGGCGATGATCAGATCGGGATGACCATCCAGTTCACGACCCAGCACGAGTTTCTGGAGGTTGCCACCGGACAGCGTGTGAATTTCCTCGCCCAGTCGGGCTGAACGCACGTTAAAGCTGCGCACGATTCGTTGCGCGAATTCGCGAATGGCGCGAAAACGAAAGATTCCGCGTTTCGACCAGGGACTGAGTTGGTACACCGTGACGATCAGGTTTTCGTCAAGTGACGTCCGCAGGTTGAGTCCCATGTGCATGCGGTCTTCCGGAATGTGCGCCATGCCGCGTTCACGTCGGGCGCGGACCGTGCTGAAGGTGACGTCTTCACCTTCAAGCAGCACCTTGCCACCGTCGACCGGGCGCAGGCCACACAGGGCTTCCACCAACTCCGTCTGACCGTTGCCGCTGACACCGGCGATGCCAAGGATCTCGCCCGCGCGCAGATCAAGACTGACGCCAAAGACGGCGGGTATGCCACCGGCGCTGGCTACCAGCAGGTCTTGCACCTCAAGAACCGTTTCTTGCGGGCTGGCCTCTTCCTTGTCGACGCGCAGGACGACCTCGCGCCCCACCATGAGGTTGGCCATGTCACGAATGCTGACGTCGGCGACGTCGTGCGTGGCGATCATCTGGCCGTTGCGCATCACGCTGACGCGGTCCGCCACTGCCTTGACCTCGACGAGCTTGTGGGTGATCAGAATGATGGTGCGGCCATCGGCCGCCAGCTTTCGGATGACGTTGTAAAGTTCATTCACTTCCTGGGGCGTGAGCACGGCGGTGGGTTCATCAAGCACGAGGATACGTGCGTCCCGTTGCAGGGTCTTGAGTATCTCCACCCGCTGCTGCATGCCGACGGATATGTCGGCAATCACGGCATCGGGGTCCACCGGCAGGCCGTAGTTCTCTCCAAGTTCCCGCACGGCATTGGCTTCCTGGCCCGCGTCGATGAATCCAAGCTGGCCTGGTTCCATACCAAGCATGACATTTTCGGCAATGGTGAAGGATGAAATGAGCTTGAAGTGTTGGTGCACCATACCGATGTGGGACCGGATGGCGTCATTGGGATGATGGATGTGGACGGTCTCTCCGTTGACCCGGATTTCAGCGTGGTCGGCGCTGACCAGACCGTAAAGGATATTCATAAGAGTGGTCTTGCCAGCGCCATTTTCGCCGACAAGGGCATGAATTTCCCCTTGTCGCACCTCGAAATCCACGTCATCGGCGGCAAGCACGTCTGACGACGGGAAATACTTGCGCACCTTGCGCATGTCAATTGCAAGATCAGGAGTCACAGGAGACCTGCGCGAAAGGGGGAGGCATGCAACGCCGCCTCCCCCTCGCTGTTTTGAGTCTTGCCCTAGCCTGCCATCTCCAGGGCATTGCTGATTTCGAGTTCGCCGGCAAGAATCGCCTCACGGGCCTCGGCAATGGCGGCGCGCACTTCTGGCAATTGCGCTACCAGGTCCTCCGGTCCGTGTTCGTCGAAGGTGCGCGAGCAGATCCCGTCGTCCCAGCTC
>JAGWBD010000080.1:0-7824 GCA_021296065.1 Anaerolineae bacterium | reverse complement strand
TCACGACGCTCTCCACGAAACTGAAGACGGCGTTGTCCACACGCTTCATGGCAGAGACCAGAATGGTGCCAGGGAAGAGATGGTCCTGGTTGCTGTCGACGCCAATGGCAAAGTTACCCGTCTCGGATGCTGCCTGCAGGACGCCTTCACCGCTGCGGCCGGCGACCTGATACAGAATGTCTGCGCCTTGCTCAAAGAGGGCCAGCGCTTGCTCCTTGGCCGTCACCGGGTCCGAAAAGTCACCGACGTAGCTGCGCACCGTCTGGCAGTCTTCGCAGACGGATTTGACGCCTTCCTCGAAGCCGACGATGAAGAGGTTGATGCCCGGTGAGTCAAGGCCACCGACGGCGCCAACCGTGCCGGTGCGGGTCAGCATACCGGCTGCGATCCCGGCAAGGTAACTGTTCTCGTGAGTGAGAATGTTGAAGAGCGCCAGGTTGTCCAGAGCCGGCGGCTCGGGGAAGAAGAAGGTCTCCTGTGCGCCAAATTTCTGGTCCGGGAACTCGGTCGCCACTTCCTCGATGATGACGGCATCAACGGCGATGGTGATCACGATGTTGGGCTCGTCCTGAATGGCACGGCGCACGGCAGCGTCATGTTCCTGAACGCCCTGGGTCTCAATGATGACGCCTTCCACACCCAGCTCGGCAATCGCGCGCTCAGCACCGGCCGCGGCCGAGTCAATGAAAGAGCGGTCTCCACGCGGATTTGGCAAAATGATTTCGAAGCTGATGTGGCTGTTGTCCGGAACTTCCATCATCTCGCCATCTTCTTCCATGGGGGCGAGACAGGGGTCTTCCATCATGTCGTCCTGTGCGAGAACAACGGGGCCGACCACTCCGACCAACATGGTGAGCAAAAGGAACAGACGAAGTTTCATGGTTTTTTCCTCACTATATTGTTCCAATAGAGGCCGAAACCCGGACCTCATTGGCAAAAGTGTAGCGCGGCGAAAGAGTCCGGGCAAGAACCGGGGAAAGCATGAGCACAATTCTGCTGGAAAATGCACTCGTCCTGACACTGGGCAGCCAGGACAAGGTCATCGAACCCGGTTTCGTTCTGATCGAAGATGGACGAATTGCCGGGCTTGGTCATGGCACGCCGTCTCCGGCTCCCGCCGTTGAACAACGCATCGACTGTGCCGGCGCGCTGGTCATGCCAGGGCTGGTCAATGCCCACACGCACACCCCCATGACCCTGTTCCGCGGCATGGCGGAAGGTGTGTCGCTTTTCACCATGGAAGGCTGGTACGAAACGATTCGCCTGCTGGAACTGGTCATGACAACGGATATGGTGCCGGCAGCGGTCGAGGTGGCCTGCGCCGAAATGATCATGTCCGGCACGACCACTTTTGCGGACCAGTACTTTCACATGGACCAGATTGTGCCGGTCGTAAAACGCAGCGGCTTGCGCGCAGCCCTTGCCTATGGCGTCGTGGAACTCGGGGACGCGGCAGCCAGGCACAGGGAACTGGTTCAGCTGGAAGCATTTCTCGAAAGCCTGGGCGAGGATGCCACCGGTCGCCTGAAGGGATGGGTCGGCGCCCACGCCTTTTTTGTGGACAACTCTCCTGAATTGATGGACGCGGAATACGGTCTGGCCCGCAAGTACGACACCGGCCTGCACATACACCTCTCCACCACTGGTGAGGAAGATCGCCATTGTCGGCAGGAATTTGGCAGAACTGCGGTGCAACAACTTGAGGCGACGGGCATGCTGGACCGGCCCCTGCTGGCCGCGCACAGCATCAGCATCCCGCCACAGGACTGGCCGCTGCTGGCCAGGCGGCCCTTCACGGCCGTCATTGCCGCCAGCGCCTGCATGCGCGCCGGCGCAGAGGCCGCGCCTCTGCTCGGCATGCGGGCGGCCGGGATTAATACGGCGCTGGGCACAGACAATGTCTGCAACAACAACGATTACGATCTGTTCACGGAAATGCGCACCCTGGCAAAACTCACGAGCTTCCGCGAACGCCTTCCAGGCGCCATACGCGCCAGGGAGCTGCTGGACATGGCCACGCGCGGCGGGGCTGTGGGCATGGGGCTAGTTAAAGAGATTGGTGAGCTGGCGCCCGGCAGACGGGCGGACCTGATCGTCCTTGATCGCAACGGGCCGGGTTGGGCGCCAGTGGCTGGCAATGACCCGTTCACAGCCCTCGTTTACAGCGTGAACGGTTCGCAGGTGCGCGACGTCATGGTGGACGGACGCTGGCTGATGAGGGAACGTCAGTTGCTAACCATGGATTACATGTCCGCGGCGACCCGCCTCAATGCCGATGCGCGGCGACTGCAGTCCCTCAATCCTGATTCTCCGGATCGTCCTTCGCTGTGATGCAGACCAGTATCTCGTCCAGCGACTTCTTCGAAATGCGTGGGACGCGCGCGTCAGGCGCCGGGTAACCAACCGGGACCATGACGAAGGCGCGCTCGTTGGCAGGGCGGCCCAGCAATTCCGCCAGGAACTTCATTGGGCTTGGTGTGTGGGTCACCGTCGCCAGACCGGCCAGATGCAGGCTGGCCAGTAGCATGCCGACGGCAATCCCGACCGATTCCTCGCTGTAGTAATGCTTGAATCGTCGTTCCTCACCGCTTGCAGGATCAAGCTGCAGGCCGTAGGCCTGGCGGAAAACCACGATGATCCAGGGGACGATCTCCAGGAAGGGCTTGCGCCAGGTCGTGCCCAGCGGTTCCAGCGCTGCCAGCCATTCTTCACTCATGCGACTTTCGTAGCTGATCCGTTCCTCGGCTTCGGCGGCGATGCGGATCCGTCGTTTGGTCTCCGGGTCGCTGATGGCGACAAAGGTCCAGGGCTGCTGGTTGGCCCCGGAGGGCGCGCTTCCAGCCACGCGAATAGCGTTTTCGATCAGTTCGTAAGGAACCGGGCGCGCGGAGAAGTCCCGTACCGTTCTCCTGGACCGCATGCAACGCAGAAAATCGCGTGACCGGCGCAATTGCTCCGCCGGTTCAAGCAATTCGAATTTGAGAGGGTGGTCAGGTGCCGGGCCCGCCATGGATTTAATGTGTCACGTCATTTGAAAAGTTGACATTTCCTGAATTGTAACGCGGGCGAACCCGGTGGGCAGAACATGTCATGCCGCGCCTGTGACCGCGGTTCCAGGTCCTGCCCCCTGGTGCCCAGCGCCAAAAATCTGAATTTCCCGATCGCATCCTGGCAAAGAGCTTGCCGTCAGTCCTCCGGGAACCAGATGTGGATGCTGTCCACATCCGGCGTACGCGGGATTTCCCCCCGCACGTTGCGATAGGACTTGCAGACGACGCCGCTGCGTCCATCAAGCACGATGCCTTTGGACTCATGCGTACCAATGCCGCTGTCGATCACCTGCTCAACCAGCACGCCCCCCTCGTTGCGATAAACGCGTTGGGCCGGCGTGTGTCTGTCCCTGGCGTTGGGATCGCCCAGTTCGCCGACAAACAGGTCCGGGCGACCATTGCCGTTGAAGTCGGCGATGACCAGCGAGTGGGGGTCTGCCAGTTGTTCCTGCAGGATTTCAACGTTCCAGGGGGCGCCTGGGTCTTCGTCGAACCAGCAACGGGCCACCCGGCCGTAGTAACGGTCGGTCAGATAACTGGCGTCGCCTTCCGCCAAAATGACCTCGGTCTTGCCATCGCCACTGAAATCGGCCGCTGCCACCCGCGGCGACACGAAATCCTCCGCGATGACGTGACGTTCCCAGGAACCGGAAACGTGGGAAGGCGGCCGAAACCAGGACTGACCGGCGATGAGTTCCTGGCGGCCATCGCCGTCCACGTCGGCCAGCGCAAAACCTTCCTGACGCACACCCGTAACAATGGTGTGCACGTCGGGCCAGGGGGAAACGGTCGGGTCATCCGGCACCGGGACGACAAAGAGAGACTGCGAACGCTGGTTCCAGAAGTACACTTCAATGCGCCCGTCTTCATCCAGATCGGCCACGAACTGGTCGTGCGACTGGTTGGCAGCCATTTGTACGATTTCATGCAGGGGCCAGCGGGCGCCGACTTCGCCAGGGTTTTCAAACCAGAAAATCCGGTTACCGGTAGCGTCGCTGCCGGCGACAAAGTCCAGTCGCCCGTTGCGATTGATATCGGCCAGGTAGCCGCCGGCTTCCAGTTGACCGCAGTCGAAATTCATGTCATGCCGGCGCCAGGTCCCCCCGTCATCGCGACGCAGATAGTAGAGTTCCGGTGTGGGGCGGCGGCTGGCGAGCACGATTTCCGGCGTGCCATTGTCGTCCACGTCGCCGACCACGCAGAGCGTGCGTTCACTCGGTTCGCCGCGCCAGATGGTCTCACGACGAAACTTCAATTGCCCGATGCTCATTGCTGTTCCTTTCTGCCTTGCTGGTACAGGCGTCGCAGATTGGCAAGACTGACGGCCACGCTTTCCATCGGCGGCAAGGTGAAGGCTTCCTGCTCCACGATGAACCAGCCAACCGCGGAATCGCCTGCGGCAGCCAGGATGCCTGGCACATCGATAATTCCTGCGCCAATTTCAGTATCGTGCCAGTCGATACGAGCGATGGCGTCCTTGAAATGGATGAAGGTGCAACGCGCAGCGTTTGCCTGGAACAGGGACAGGGCGTCCACGCCGGCCTTTTCGACCCAGTAGGTGTCCAGTTCAAAACCGACCAATGCCGGGTCCGTTCGTTCAAACAGGATGTCCATGCCACTGCGACCGTCAAAGTCAAGAAATTCATGTCCGTGAATGTGATAGGCGAAATCCAGGCCGCTGGCCTGGCATGTTGATGCTGTGTCATTAAAAAAGTCTGCCATACGCTCAAAAAATGCCGCACTGCGTTCCTCAACGCGGAAGGCCGGGCAAAGAATGGTGGGGCAACCGATGGCCAGGCTGTACTCGATTTGCGCAGCCAGGTCGTCTCGCAAGACCGGAACGGGGAGGTGCGTGCCCGCCGCGCGCAAGCCGCAGCCCTCAAGGGTTGCCTTTAGCGTGGGGGCCGGCGTATCGAAGTATCCTGCGAATTCCACGCCGTCATAGCCGATGGCTGCCACACGCCGAATTGTGCCGAGAAAATCGCGTCGCGTTTCATCCCCTATGGTATACAGTTGCAGACCGATCGGGATATCCATCCAGTGTGCCTTTCCCTTGCGTCACTTGCCGCCAGATCATTTTCAGGCCAGAATTGTCCGATATTGTATAGACAGCGGGTTACAAGGTCAAATCAGGAGGCGGACGATGAAAATCGGAGTGTTCACCGCGCTGTGGGCAAATGATGACTTTGAGGTCGCCCTGGACAAGGCAAGGGCGGCCGGCGTTTCTGCAGTGGAAATCGGCGTTGGCGGCTATCCCGGCAGCGAACACTGTCCGGTTGCCGAGCTGCTGGACAGCGCGGAGCGACGCGACGAATGGCTGGGTGCCATTCGGGTACGGGGCCTGATGCTGAGCGCCATCAGTGTTCACAACAACCCGATCCATCCGGACCAGGAAATCGCCGATCGCTCCAGACAGGAAATCCGCGATGCAGTGCGTCTGGCGCAACTTCTGGACGTGCCGGTCGTCAACGGCTTTTCCGGGCTGCCCTCGGGCGCAGCCGGAGACAGGCGCCCCAACTGGGTGACCTGTCCCTGGCCGCCTCACTTTCTGGAGATTCTGGACTACCAGTGGAATGAAGTCGCCATTCCCTACTGGAGCGAGGCGACGAAATTCTTCGCTGACCACGGCATTCGTTTTGCCCTGGAAATGCACCCTGGCATGCTGGTCTACAATGTACACACCATGCTGCGCCTGCGCGAAGCCGCCGGCGAGAACCTGGGCTGCAACTTCGACCCCAGTCACCTGTGGTGGAATGGCGCGGACCCGGTGGCGGCGATCCGGCGCCTGGACGACGCCATCTTCCATGTGCATGGCAAGGACGTCATGGTGGACATGATGAACGTGCAATTCAACGGTTGTAACGACATCCAGCGCTATGACTTCATTCCAGAGCGTTCCTGGACCTTCCGCGCCATCGGATTTGGCCATGACCTGAAAGCCTGGAAAGACATCATCAGCACGCTGCGCATGATTGACTACGATTACGTCATTTCCATCGAACACGAAGATGCGCTGATGTCGCCTGGCGAAGGGCTCGCCAAGGCGATAGAGACTCTCCGCTCCGCGACGATCGTTGAGGAAGCTGGCGAGATGTTCTGGCTGGAAGGCTAGCGCAGGATTGTCACGTCCGGCTTGCCCGCCAGAAGCGCCGCTCCGATCACGGGCGCCTGCTCGGCGAAATCAGGAAACAACACCCTGACCCCGGTAGCAGGACCGCGGTCCTGCACACGGTCCGCGAGGTTGTTACGGATCCAGGAATTGTTGTAGCCAATGCCGCCACCGACACAGACCGCCTCGACCCGGGTGATGCGCGCCAGGTTGACGATGGCTACGGCCAAAATCCCGGTTACTTCGCGCCAGACGGATTCGTCCTTGATTTCATGGGCGGGAAGGCCAAAACGCCGCAGAAACTGCTGTCCGCCGGTGACCGTCTGCACACAGCCCTGCTGCCCGCAGACGCAGTCTTCACCGTGCATGTTGACGACGTGATGGCCCACCTGGGCCAGCCAGGCGAAGGAATGACTGCCGTCACCAAGAAAAATGCCGGCACCGGTGCCGGTTGAAACCGTCAGGTAGGCTGTGCGGCGCCAGGGCCGCAACGAACCGTGCAGGGTTTCGGCGATCACAGCGCAGACGTTGTCATTGGCGGCGACTACCGGCACGCCAATGGCGGATGCAATGTCCGTGACGATCGGTCGCTTGCTGTAATCGGGCATGGTCCAGGTCTCATCGACGCGGAGCCCGTCAGCTGTCAACTGGACGCCGATGGCCATGCCGATTCCCGTCAGTCGTTGCCGGCAAGTGGCCAACGCAGACAGGACCCGCTCCAGTTGACCGGCATAGTGCGGGTCGGTCGGGAAAGCAGCGATTTGATCCGGCTGCAATAACTCCGGCGAAGTGAACAGCGAAATGCTGGTGTTGGTCCCGCCCAGATCAATGACGGCGTACATCGCTTCAGGCGAGCGGTTCAAAGGCGATGACGGAAAGAGGAGAGGCATCGCTGCCGTGCAGGCGGAGGGGGACTGCCACGACAAAGACGCGTTTCTGCGTGATCTGGTCAAGGTTGGCCAGATGCTCGATCAGGGGGATGTCGTGCTCAAACAACAACTGATGGTTGGGCTGTCCGGTCTGGCCGCGGTCCTCGGTGCCTGAACAGTCCACGCCCAGACAGGCGATGCGCAAGTCTTCTGCAAGCCAGCGAATCGCTTCCGGCTCGAACCAGGGTCGGTCGTGAGATCGTTCGCTGCGATAAAGATGGCCATAGCCGGTGTAAACGAACACGATGTCGCCCCTGCGGACATGCTTTCCCTTCGCCTGCAACTCATCCCGGCTGATTGGCTCGCCGACGGCTTTTCCCTGCAGATCAATGAAGGCACATTCACCGACGGTTCGTTTCAGAGGGATGGCAGCGACGTCGTTGCCATTTTGACGGTAGTGCCAGGGCGCTTCCATGTGCGTGCCGGTATGACTCCACAACTGTAGTCGGGACATGATATACCACTGACCGGGCGGCACCTTGCCACGGTAGTGGGGTATCAATTCCTCAACCGGGCTGTTTTGCACGTCATAGGGGTATTCTTCCTGGCCCGGGTAGAGAGCGTGTGACAATTCGATGATCCGGCAATTGGCCAGATTCATGCCGGCGCCATTCAGATCGAGTGGCCGCCATCCTGGGGCAGGATGACGCCAGTGATGTAGCGGGAACCTGGCAGGCAATGAAAGAAGAAGGTCTAGGCCAGATCTGCCGGTTCTCAAAGGGACTTCATGGTGATG
>JAGWBD010000079.1 GCA_021296065.1 Anaerolineae bacterium | reverse complement strand
GGCATTGGCTGTTTCGATATCCGCCTGGAAGTAGGGCGAGTCACGCACCACGGTCTCGGTACGGGGGACACCCTGGCCAAGGAATGCGACCTGGTTGATGGTCTCGCGGTCGATGGCAACCGACATCGCGCGACGGAAACGCAGGTCCTGGAAGAGTTCGCGGTAGTTGTCCTCGGGATAACTCTGGTTGAAGAAGAATGTCGGTGAGGAAGCGGAAGCGGACGGCCACAGCAACATGTGGAAGTCGTTGGCCTCGGCGTTTTCCTGATAGACCGGGAATTGCGAGAGATCAATGGCGCGGGCCTGCATGTCAAGGTCACCGGCAAGGCCCATAATGTTCACGCCGGGCGTGCCTTCCACCAGGTGGAAGTAGACCGAATCGATGTAGGGCAACTGTTGCCCCTCGATGTCGACCTTCCAGTAGTAGGGGTTGCGGTGCGCGATCATCAGGGTGGTGCCAGGCTCGTATTCGCTGATCTTCCAGGAGGTCATCACCGGCCGGTCGACGTTGTAATCGAAGGACTTCTCCTCAAACAACTCGTAGGAGCCCGTGTCGCTGTAGGCCGGATGGTACTGGGAGAGATAGTGCTCCGGCGCGTAGAAGCCAAAGCGCTCAAAGCCCAGCGGCCACTGATGGCCATGGAAGGCCAGACCGACGGTCTCCGCCAGGCCGTTCGGCGCGGCGAAACTGAGCTTGATGGTCGAGTCGTCAATCTTCTCCAGCGTCATCGGCTCTCCGCCCACCTGCCACTCGCCATGAATGGCGGCGGTGATGTTGGTGTCGGTCTCGATGGCTTCCCACCAGAAGATGACATCGTCCACAGTCCAGGGCTCGCCATCGGACCAGCGCAGGCCCTCGCGGAAGTTCAGGGTCAGTTCCGTACCGTCCTCGTTCCACTCCCAGCTTTCAGCGAGGCCGGGTTGAACGGGGTCGGAGGGGTTGCGCGGCCAACGCAGCACCGGATCGTAGGTGACGCGGCCGAACACGTGAAAATCGTTGATGCCGCGCCAGGCGCGGTTCCAGATGCCGCCGTAAACGCCGACACTGTCGATAGGCTCAACGACCAGCGGATTGGCGGGCAGACGCTCCTCAACGGGCGGCAACTCGCCGGCCTCGACCATGGCGGCCAGCGCCGGGGCCTCGGAGTACATCATGTCCTGCGCGATCGCCGGTGTCATGGCGATCAGCAGCAAAACGGGTACCATCAGGGCAAGGTTTCGTGTTACTCGTTTGAAATGCACGTTTGATTCCCCTTGTGAAATTTCAGAAAACGGCAATGGTTAACATTCTCTTTCATTGATAATCCATTGACCGGGCGACAAATTATACAGGCAGGATCTGCCGCTGTCAATTGGCGAATCGCCAGGGCGGCAGCAGTTGCCAGGAGGTCATGAAGCTTATGACGGTGCTGGTTACCGGCAGCGAAGGACGAGTTGGGCGCGCTGTGGTGAGCGAACTGCGCGGCCACGGATATCGGGTGACGCCCGCAGACCGCAGCCCACAACATGCTGATGACACGAAGGTTGTAGGCATGCAGGACCTCGGCCAGGTGCTGGGGGTCATGCAAGGCGAGAATGCCGTCGTACACATGGCCGCCATCCCCTCGCCGGGCAATTACGCGCCGGAGGTGGTCTTCCGCAACAACGTGATGTCCACCTTCAACATTCGTGAAGCCGCCACGTTGCTGGGCGTGCAAAAAGTCGTGCTCGCCAGCAGCATATCGTGCCTTTCGGCACCTCGAATTTAGCCCCTTGCACATTCCCTTTGACGAATCGCATCCGCTGCTTTAGCAGGACTGTTAGGGCCTTTCCAAGAAGGTCGGTGAAGAACTGGCGGAAGGCTATGTCCGGCGCACGTCGGAAATGGCGATCAGCCGCCTGCGCTTCTCCTGGGTGCTGGATCAGGAAGATATCGTTTTTGCGCGAAAGGCCCGCGAGCAGCAAGTGTCTTCCGGTGGCGGCGCATTCTGGACCTGGGTGGACGTGCGCGACGCCGCCAGCGCCTGCCGACTGGCGCTGGAGCGGAACGGCCCCGGCCACTAGGCTTTCTATATCGCGGCGCCCGACATTCGCCTTGACATTCCGATCGAGGACCTGCTGGCGCGGCACTTCCCCGGTGACTATCCGATAACGCCGGGAATCCGCGGTTCCGTCAGTCCGGTTGATTGCAGCAAGGCCCGCCTGCTGCTGGGTTGGGAAGCGCGCTGGAAAATAGACGGCAGCCGGCGTTCGTAGACCCTCTGACCTGACAACGTTATACTGAATTCGGCGCGGCGCTTCCCTGGGACGGTTATGCCCGAGATCATGCAGGTTGTCCCCATCCTGTTCGTGGGCTTCGCGGCCTCGCTGGTCCTGACCCCTGTGTCGCGCCAGCTGGCGCTGCGTTTGGGCGTCATCGACAAACCCGCGCAGCGCAAGCTTCATCTGGACAGCAAGCCCATGATGGGCGGCCTTGCGATTTACCTGGCGCTGTCGCTGACCATGTTGCTTTTCAGTCCGGCGCGGCACGTAGCGGCTCTGGCGGCAGTGCTGGCCGGGGCAGCCCTGTTGGCGCTGCTGGGCCTGTTGGACGACCGCTACGATCTTTCCTGGCGGCGCAAGGCGCCCGTGATGTTGCTGGCGGCGACGGGCATGGCCGCTACCGGAGTCAAGGTGATGCTGACCGGCAGCGACTGGATTGACGTGCCATTGACGGTCATCTGGATCTTCGTCATTACCAACGCGGTCAATTATCTGGACAACATGGACGGACAGGCCGCCGGGACGACCGCCATCGCGGCCTTTTTTTTCCTCGTGATCGCCTGGAGTCAGGACCTTAGTCTGGTCAGCCTGCTGGCGGCGGCCGTGTTAGGTAGTGCCCTGGGTTTCCTTGTCTACAACTTCAACCCGTCCAGCAGCTTTATGGGCGACATGGGGACCCTGCCTCTCGGATTTATTCTGGCCGTACTGGCCATCAAGTTGCAGTTTGACCAGTCTGCTTCCCTGCGCTGGTTCATTCCGGTATTCGTGCTGGCCTTGCCGGTTTTTGACGTTAACCTGGTCACCTGGACGCGAATCATTGAACGTCGCTCGCCGGCCGAGGCGGGCAAGGACCACAGCGCGCATCGCTTGCTGGCAACCGGCAGGGGACAGCGGCAGACGCTTGTGATTCTGCTGGGACTCTGCGCGCTTTATGGCCTGCTGGCCCTGCTGCTCAGTGAGGCGTCGCCGGCCCTGCAGCCGCCACTGGTGACCATTGGCGTATTGTCGTTGCTTTTGTTGGGGCTTCGCATGGCGCAATTGCGGCGACGTCAAAACATGCCTGAAACGCCACCTTTTCGCCGGCGAGAAGCGAATGGACCTTGATGCGCGTCCTGCACGTCCTGCGGGCGACGGGCGTGGCCGGCGCTGAGCGACATGTGCTGGCACTGCTGGCCGGGCTGCGCGCTTCGGGCCTGGATGCTCAACTGGCCCTGCTCACGGCCGGACAGACACCTTTACCAGGTTTCCAGGCGCAATTGCAGGTTTCCGGAGTCCCGTTTCATGCTTTCGCCATGCGCGGCCACGTCGACCTTACACTATTGCAGCGTTTACGCGCCCTGATACGCCAACAGAGGCCGCACATTGTGCATACGCATTTATTTCATGCCGACCTGTACGGCGCCCTGGCGGCCCGAACGGAAGGGGTCCCCGTGCTGGTCAGCAGCCGCCACAACGACAACGCCTTTCGCCGCCGCCAGCCCTGGCGAGCGTTGAACCGTCAGCTATGGCGCAGGGTGGACGCCGGCATCGCCATTTCACAGGCTGTCGCGGACTTCGTGGTTGAGGTGGAAGGCGCGCCGCGAGACAAATTGCGCGTCATTCACTACGGCCTGAAGCAGACCGCAACGCTGTATGCGGAACGCCAACAACTGCGCCGCAAGCTTCGTGGCGAACTGGGCCTGGACGACGCACAGCCAGTGATCGCCATGGCCTGTCGTCTGGTGGAGCAGAAAGGCGTGAGCGACGCGCTGCAGGCCTTCGCCGGGACCCGCGCCGAATTCCCGCAGGCGCGTCTGTTGGTCGCCGGCGATGGCCCCTTGCGGGCCCGGCTGCAAAAAGAGGCAGTCCTGGCCGGGCCTGGCGGGAGCGTGCGTTTTCTCGGATGGCGGGAGGACGTGCCGGAATTGCTGGCGGCCTGCGACGTCTTTCTCATGCCCAGCCTGTGGGAAGGTTTCGGCCTGGTGTTGCTGGAGGCCATGGCGCGCGGGCTGCCGGTGGTCGCTTCGCGCGTCAGCGCTATCCCGGAGGTTGTTGTGCATGGCGAGACCGGCCTGCTGGCGCCGGTCGGTGACGTGCCCGCATTTTGTGATGCCTTGCTCACCCTGCTGCGCGATCCCGCGATGGCCCGGCGCATGGGTGAGCGGGGCAGGCATCGATTCGAGACCTGTTTTGGGGAGGAGCGCATGGTTCAGGACACGCACGCGCTCTATCAGGAATTGCTGCCGACATCATGACGGCGCGCCTCCTCTATCTCGTCAATATCCCGCGCTTTTTCATGACGCATCGTCTGCCGCTGGCGTTGGCGGCGCGCGATGCGGGCCACGAGGTGCACGTGGCCACGTCACAATACGATCGCGAAAACGTCGCGCGGATTCGCGCCACCGGCCTTGTGCATCACGGGTTGCCATTGCAGCAACATGGCACCAATCCATTCGCAGAACTCCGCGCCATGCACAGCATTCTCGGCCTGTATCGCGCGCTGCGGCCTGACCTGTCACACCACATCACGGTCAAGGCGTTGCTCTACGGCGGTCTGGCCGCGCGCCTGACCGCAGTGCCGACGGTCGTAAACACGGTCAGTGGCCTAGGTTATGTATTCTCCTCGGATGACCGTCGCGCCGTAGCGCTGCGCGGCCCCGTCAGTCTTGGCTACCGTGCACTCCTGAGGCAGCAAAGTGCCTTCACGATCTTCCAGAATCCCGACGACTGCGGCCAGTTCCTGCGCCGCGGTCTGGTGCGGAAGGAGCAGACCTGTGTCATCCGTGGCTCGGGCGTGGACATGAAGCGTTTTTTCTTCAGGCCTGAGCCTGACGCGACCCCCAGGGTTCTGTTTGCAGGTCGCCTGTTGTGGCAAAAGGGTCTGGCCGAGTTTGTCGACGCGGCGCGCCTGTTGCGGTCACAAGGTGTCCCCGCCCGCTTTATCATCGCCGGCTATGGAGAGGCGGGCAATCCCGACAACGTCCCTGAAGCCACGCTGGACGCCTGGCAACAGGAGGGAATCATTGACTACCTGGGCAACCGCGACGACATGCTGCAGGTTTACGCGGAAGCGCAGGTGGTTTGCCTGCCTTCGTGGCGCGAGGGCGTTCCCCTCGCGCTCATTGAGGGTGCGGCCTGCGGTCGGCCGCTGGTGGCCAGCGACGTGCCGGGCTGCCGTGAGGTTGTCCGGCATGAACAAAACGGTCTGCTGGTGCCGCCACGCGACGCAGCATCACTGGCGCTGGCCCTGCGGCAACTGCTGCTGGACAAGGCCCTGCGGCAGCGCATGGGCGCGGCGGGACGCGAACTGGTGCAACGCGAATTCTCGCTGGAGCGCATCATCTCGGAGACGCTGGCGCTTTACGACCGGCTGCTGTACCGCAAGCGGCTCAGCCACTGACCAGATTGTCACGGATGTAGTCAAAATTGATGTCCAGACCCAGGCCAGGCCCCTGCGGCGCGGGCACGAAACCCTCGTCATCCATGGGGTCGGGCAGGGCGTTGAGCCAGGGCGGCGGTGTTTCATAATCGGTAAAGGGATGCAGCAGTCCCCGTTCGTGGAACTGGCCGGCAATGCCCATGGCACACAACGCGTGCAGATTGCCGATGCTGCTGCCATGCGACTCACACTGCACGCCGAAGGCTTCCGCCAGGTGGACGATTTTCATCATGGGCGTGATACCGCCGACGTCCCCGGTGCCGACGCGGGAGATGTCCGCCGCATTGCGCACGATCCATTCGGCGCGCGTCTTGAGGCCGCCTTTGGCGGTCTCCGGGCCGCAGATCTGCAGATCGAGTTGCTCCGTCAACCAGATGTAGGAGGACACGCTGGCCTCGTCCATCGGTTCTTCCATCCAGTAATAATCGAGTTTTTCCAGTTCGCGACCCAGGTAGAGCGCCTCCTGCCGCGTGTAATAGTGAAAGGGATCCAGCATGAGAACGATGTCCGGGCCGACGGCCTCGCGCACGGCGGCGCAGGCGGCGATGTCACGTTTCGGGTCCGGCGCGCCGGGCATGGGCGTGCTCCAGGTATGCAACTTGATGGCCTTGTAACCGCGCGCGACCAGTTGCAGGGCAAAATCGCCGTAGGCCTGCGGCGTGTTGAGACCGCCATCAAGGTCATCGCCGCACATGGTGCTGCCGTAGGCCGGCACCTTGTCGCGGAAGGCGCCCAGCAGCCGATAGACAGGCTGGTCGAGGGCGCGGCCGGCCAGGTCCCAGAGCGCCTGATCGATGGCATCGAGCACCCTGTCGGTCAACGCCGAGCCCTCGCGCTGGCGTTGATACAGGTTTTGCCAGATGCGCTCGCGGTAGAAAGGGTCTTCGCCCAGCAGCAGGGGACGCACCAGCCCCATCGCCATGGTGATATCTTCGCGGAAGCTGTAGCCGCAGACGCCTTCGTCGCTGACGATGGTGAGCATGGCCTGCTGCGCTTCGTGCGGCTCGGCCGGGTGACCGTGGCCCTGGATGTCCTTGCCCTTGTCGCTGGTGTAGCGAAAAGTCTCAACGCGAATTTCGCTTATCTTCATAGCGCTTCTCCTACATGTGCAGATGGCGGTGACGTGGTAACATGGCCTCTGCGGAGAACAGGCGGAGTCACCATGCCGTTAATTGAGCATCGCGTCACCATCAATCGTTCGGTGACGGACATCTTCCGTTTTATGAGCGATTTTGGCAACAATCCGCGCTGGCAGCCCTCGGGCATGCGTCTGGAGCGGGTCGGCAAGGTGCGCATGGGCGACATGATCGTCGGCCACCAGCGCATGCTGGGCCGCATGCACTTCGTCAACGCCGACGTGGTGGACTACGCACCCAACCAGCGCCTGGCCTACACGGGCGTGATGGGCGGCTACAACTTCCGCACGACCTACGACTACAACCGGGCGGCCGGCGGCACGGAAGTCATCATCCGCACCGATCTCCGCATCCCCTGGTTCATGTTCTTTTTGCGGCCTTTCGTGCTGTCGGGTGTGCGCCGGCAGATGGCCGCTTCGCTGGAAAAGCTGAAACAGGTGATGGAAGACCGCCAGGACCTCAGCACGCCGCCGCCGCGTTAGTGGTGGCGTTTCCCTTGGAGAACAATCTAATGACAAATGATTCGCAGCCGCCGGCTGGTGGCCCTGGTTGCCTCAAAGTGATGGGCGTCCTGACGCTGGCGGTGCTGGTGGTGATGCTGGTGCTGGGCGTACTTGCCTGGAATGCTGTGGGCGGGTTCTTCAGTGGAATCAGCCAGGGCATCTCTGGTCTGGGTGAATCTGTTGGAGGAACAGTTGGACAGACCCTGGAAGATCTGGGGGATACTGTTGATGGTAAGGGACAAGGAGTAACGGAACTTGGTGAGTCCGTCGCTGCCATACCTTAAACGATATCCGATTCCGTTGAGGAAGCGTTCAGGGACGAAATGCGTGCCAGAATAGAGGCAAAAAACTTGCTGGCGCATTCCTTAAATCACATGGCAACATTGGTTACTGCAAGTCAGCAGGTTGACGCGGATGTAAAAGTCGGCATAAAGGCGGGGTTGCTAAACGTCTGTGGAGCATCAGTTGACCACATTGTCGACGGAACAATTGAGGCAGGCGTGGATCTTTCACAGGTTCAGGCCAGCGATTTTGTCCACGATCCTCTGACAAATAGTTGGGTGCTGCAACTGGGCCCCGCCGAATTGCAGAGTTGTCGCATTGATTACATCCGTCAGCAAGGTCATTCGCTTACGTTTTGTCTGCAGGAGCGGGACGCTTAGAGATTGCTGGCTGAGTCTGCGGCGCTATAGGTTATCCGTTACACCGCGCTTGCTGAAGG
>JAGWBD010000078.1 GCA_021296065.1 Anaerolineae bacterium | reverse complement strand
GGTGATGCGGGCACCCATGCGCACCAGGTTGTCCGCAAAGAAGAATCGGCTTTCGTACATCCAGTCGTGAAACAACACGGTGCCCGCGCTGCAGGTAGCGATGACCAACGCGATGCTCATCAGGTCCGGCGGGAAACCTGGCCAGGGCTGCGCCTTGATGACCGGGATTCGGCCACCCAGGTCGGGCAGAATTGAGAGCATCTGGCGTTCGGAAACAAACACGTCCCTTCCCCGCACTTCCCACCGGACTCCCAGTCGCTGAAACACCATGGCAACCATATCCAGGTAGTCCGGGTCGGCGTCCTGAATGAGCAACTCACCGCCAGTCACGACGGCTGCACCAACGAAACTTCCCACTTCCATAAAGTCGGCGCCGACACGTGCCTCTCCGCCAGTCAAACTGTCTACACCACGAATGACAATGCAATTCGAACCGGCGCCGGATATCCTGGCCCCAAGCCCGCCAAGCATGCGGCAAAGGTCCTGAATGTGCGGCTCCCCGGCCGCGTTCCTGAGCACGGTGGTGCCCTGCGCCAGGACCGTCGTCATTATCAGGTTTTCGGTAGCTGTTACGCTGGCCTCGGCCAGCAAAATATCTTCGCCTCTCAGTTCATCCGCCTGAAATTGCAGGGCCTGGCCATCAAAGTCGACCTCCACGCCAAGTTGCCGCAGGGCTTCAACATGGGTGTCCAGACGCCGCTCCCCGATAAGATCTCCGCCAGGAAGTGGCAGGACCGCCTTTCCTGTTCGGCCCAGCAGTGCCCCCGCAAACACAACGCTGGCCCGAATGCGACTTGCCAAATCCGTGTCCAGTTGCGAAGTGGTGATTTTCTGCGCATGCACGCGCAGGGTCGAAGGCCCTGTCCACTCAACCTCCGCGCCCAGATACTGCATTAATTCGATGACCACACGAACGTCGAGAATATCCGGCACATTTTGCAACAGGACCGGCTGATCGGTGAGGAGACAGGCAGGCAGCATTTTTGTGGCGGCGTTCTTGTTGCCGCGAGCGCGCATAGCTCCCCGCAAGGGGTGCCCGCCTTCAATCAGAAATTGCTGCATTTCCAACTCACTATGACGGCATCTCCAACGGCAGCGCCCAGCGACTGCGCAGCATTGCCCAGGTTGATGCCCAGTTCAAGGAATCCGCTGCTGCCGATGCAGGCGAGAGGCTCCCCCTCTGCCTTGCTGCTGTATGTCTTGTGTACGCCCCTGATTTCACGCCCGCGAATTTTTGTGCGCAGTTTCTCATTTCGCAGCTTGCTAGCAGCGCCACCGCCAAAGCGGGGGGACAGCAGTATTGACCCGTCCTCTTGCCAGCGGCAATCTCCGATACTCGTCACCAGATTGCCAAAGCGGTCAATATGCAAAACCTCTGCACAAATCTTGTCCGCATGGAACTCGAGCCGCGGTCCAGGCAATTCCTGAAAGGTCGAAATCTCAGAACCCAGATCCTTCGGGTCAAGACCACAGGCCAGATGCGCAGCCAGCGGCGCAAAAATATCGCGACCATGAAAAGTGTGACTTACAAACCCCAGGTGCCGCTTGCTGTTCTCTGCTGCAATGATCTTGTCAGGAGGCGTTTCCGCCAATACCCACGACAGCAGACCATTGTCCGGTGCGACAAAATGGCAGCCGCCGGCAGAAACTACCAGAGGCCGCCTTTCACTGCCAACGCCAGGATCGACGACAGTCAGGAATACCGTGCCCGCAGGAAACCAGCGCCACGAAGTCAAAAGGGCAAAGGCCGCCTGCCTCAAATTTTGCGGTTCGATCTCGTGAGACACGTCAATGAATTCCGCATTCGGGCAGTAGCGCCGCATCACCCCCTTCATCACCGCAACGAAGGGGTCCCGTGTGCCAAAGTCGGTCAGAATTGTAATGACTGGTCTCATGCGGCCATGTGTCCCTGACAGGCATTGTAACAGCGATGCAGGTCCACAAACGACACTTGACAGACATTTTCGCGAGCGTTAATCTGCCTCTTGCCAGAAGGGATTGCAGCATGTCCAGGTCATTCCTGAACCATCATCATTCGGGATACGTTTGCTGAACGCTGCCGGGTCTGGCTGGCCGATTTGCAGGTCACAGAATCAAGAGTCCCGGTTGCGGGGCTTTTTTGTTGCAGGACGACGGAGAGTGCGATCATGCTGGCGGTAATCGATTACGGTGCCGGCAACCTGCGCAGCGTTGTGCATGCCCTGCGCAGCCTGGGCGTGAGGGACATGCATGTTGTTCAGGATGGCGCGGGCTTGCGTGGCGCCCAACGGATCATGCTTCCCGGAGTGGGAGCCTTCGGCGCCGGCATGCAGCAATTGCGGGAAAAAAGCTTCATTGATCCATTGCTGTCCGCCATCGATTCCGGCATCCCCTGCCTGGGGATCTGCCTGGGCATGCAGTTCCTGTTTGAACGCAGCGACGAAATGGGCGAGCACGCCGGACTCGGCCTGTTGCCCGGCCATGTAACGCGCTTCCCGCCGCACGCCACGTTGAAAGTGCCCCACATGGGCTGGAACGACCTTGCCCGTCGCCAGGATTCGCCCCTGCTCACGCATGTCACTGCGGACAGTCAGTTCTATTTCGTACACAGTTTTTGTTGCGTGCCAGGTTGCAGGGAGGACGTCATCGCCACCACCGACTATGGCATCGAATTCGCCTCCGCAGTCCAGCGTGGCGCGTTGTTTGGTGTCCAGTTCCATCCGGAAAAGAGCCAGCAAGTTGGATTGCAAATGCTTCGCAACTTCCTGAAGTACGTGCCGTGATCATTTATCCAGCGCTTGATCTGCGCGGCGGATTCGTCGTCCGGCTGCGCGAAGGCGATCCGCAACAGCAGGTCATCTTCAATTCCGATCCGCCTGAAGCCGCCCGTCGATGGTTGGATGAAGGGGCGGACTGGCTGCACGTGGTCAACCTCGACGGAGCCTTTGCGGAGGCAAACGACAATCTGTCTGTGCTGGGACGAATCGCTGCGACTGGCGCGAAGCTGCAGTTCGGCGGTGGTCTGCGCTCATTTGAGCAGATGCAACGTGCGATCAATTGTGGCGTGAATCGCATTGTCCTCGGGACAGTCGCGTTGAAGGACCCCGAACTGGTCGGCGAAGCCGTTCGGAGATTTGGAGTAGAATCGGTTTGCGTGGCACTGGATGCCCGGGACGGGAGGATCGCCACTCATGGCTGGCAACAGGTCAGCGAAAGTTCCCCTGCCGAACTTGGCAGGGCGATGGCCCAAACCGGCGTGAAACACGCCCTTTTCACCGACATCAGTCGGGACGGCCAATTGAGTGGGGTCAACGTGGCTGCCACAGTCCAACTGGCTCGAGACACAGGTCTGAAGGTCATCGCTTCCGGTGGCGTCAGCCGGCTTGAGGAAATAAGCGCCCTTGAAGCAAGCGGACTGGTTGCCGGCGCAGTAATCGGCATGGCGCTGTATCGTGGCGAGATTTCCCTGGCGGATGCCTTGAAAGCGGCGAGGAACCGCAGCGATGCTTAGCAAACGTATCATTCCCTGCCTGGATGTTCTCGATGGCCGTGTAGTGAAGGGGGTCAATTTCGTCGATCTGCGCGACGCCGGTGATCCTGTTGAACAGGCCGTCATCTATGACCGGGAGGGGGCCGATGAACTTGTTTTCCTGGATATCACCGCCTCTCATGAGGGACGCAATACGACGCTGGACATGGTGCGTCACGTCGCCGACAGCGTTTTCGTCCCCTACTGCGTAGGTGGTGGCATTCGCAATCTTGCAGACATCCGGGCTACCTTGCTGGCGGGCGCCGACAAGGTCTCCATCAACAGCGCCGCCATCCGCAATCCCGGCCTGATCGACGACGGCGCCTGGAATTTCGGCAGCCAGTGCATCGTCGTCGCTATTGATCCCCGTCGCACGGAAGCGGGCAGTTACGAGGTTTTCATCAATGGTGGCCGGGTTCCGACCGGGCGCGACGCCATCGACTGGGCGCGCGAAGCGGAATCCCGCGGGGCAGGTGAAATCCTGCTTACCAGCATGGACGCCGACGGGACACTGGAAGGTTACAACATCGATCTGACGCGTACCATCGCCGATGCTGTTTCCATCCCGGTAATCGCCTCAGGCGGCGCCGGTTGCAGGGAACACTTTTTGGACGCACTGACAAAGGGTCGTGCCGATGCCGCGTTGGCGGCCAGCGTCTTTCACTACAACAGAATGCGCATTGGCGAACTAAAGGACTGGCTCAAGGCAAAGGGCGTAGCGATGCGTACCAGCGGATGGGATTATGATCGACTTCAGCGGAATTAACTGGAATGCGCAGGGTCTGGTACCTGCTATCGTACAGGACTCAAGGACCAAACAAGTCTTGATGCTCGCCTGGATGAACGCCGAATCCCTGGGGCAAACGCTTGCAAAAGGTGAAACAGTGTTTTGGAGCCGCAGCCGCCAGGAACTGTGGCACAAGGGCGCCACTTCCGGCAACACGCAGCGCGTATGCGGCATCGATCTGGATTGCGATGCGGACTGTTTGCTTGTCCAGGTGCGGCCGGCCGGTCCGGCGTGTCACACCGGTGAAGTGTCCTGTTTCTTTCGCACATTGACGACTCCGGCATCGGAGCCAGGAGAGATGGAATGACGGAAACGCTGCAGCATCTCGAATCTGTCATTCAGGACCGCAAGGCGAACCCGACGCCGGACAGTTACACAGCCTCGCTGTTTTCCGCCGGCAACAACAGGATCGCCCAAAAGTTGGGGGAAGAGGCGACCGAGGTCATTGTCGCGGCCCTGGGACAGGGACGGTCAGCCCAGATCAATGAGTTTGCCGACCTTTTTTATCACACCCTGGTCCTGATGGCGCAGCTCGACATTTCTCTGGACGATGTTCGCGCCGAACTGGAACGGCGCCACAGACCGCAATGACCGCAAAGCCGCCGGAAGGCGTTTTCGTTGCCGAAAGCGAGATCGAGGTGCGTTACGCCGAGACCGACGCGATGGGCGTCGTGCATCACGGCAGTTTCGTCATTTATCTGGAACTGGGACGCACGGGCTACATGCGCCAACGCGGCCATGACTACAGCAGTTTTGAACGGACCGGCCACCATATGGCAGTTGTGGAATTGAACGTCCGTTACCATCTTCCGGCCCGTTACGGCCAACGACTGCGCATCCGCAGCTGGATCAAAGACATGAACAGACGATCCATCACCTTTGGCTACATCATTTCCGATGTTGTCGACAACACTTGTCTCGTCACCGGCAGCAGCCGGCACGTTTGCATCACAGAAGCTGGCCAGGTGGCCACCATTCCCGAACCCTGGATTTGCTGGCGCGGAAGCTAGAGTAGCGCCCCCGGAGAGAATCGAACTCCCGACCTACTGTTTAGAAGACAGTTGCTCTATCCACTGAGCTACGGAGGCCTGTGGCATTGTAGGGCCCTTGGGCAGTGGCTGTCAAGCAGCGCCGGTACCCCTTCCAGACTTGATGGCAGGCAGTAAATGTGATAAAATGCACAGGAAACAGGCGCCTGTTCCGCACCTGTTTTCCATGTCGGCATCCAGAACGACTGCTCCTCGCCTGTCTGTCGCTGGACGGGCCTTGATTCTGACAGTGTGCAGGGAGAAAACATGCTCGATCCGGGAAGAGCCCTCGCCTATACCGAGGAAAATATTCAAAAGCTGGACCCCATTGAGCACATTCGTCTGCGGCCTGGCATGTACGTCGGCGGGACAGACAGCAGCGCCCTCCACCACCTGATATACGAAGTGGTCGACAATTCGATCGACGAGGCTCTGGCCAATCGCTGCGACCGCATTGAGGTTACGCTGCTGCCCGGAAGCAGTGTACGTGTTGAAGACAATGGCGTCGGCATCCCGGTTGGAATACACAAGACTGAAAAGGTGTCCACGCTGGAACTGGTTATGACCCAGGTGGGCGCAGGCGGCAAGTTTGATGACCGCGCCTACAAGGTCAGCGGCGGCCTGCATGGCGTCGGACTGTCCGCCGTTAACGCGCTTTCGGCAACTTTTCTGGCAGAAGTCCGGCGCGATGGCTGGCTCTGGAGTCAGCGCTATGAAGCGGGAAAACCGGTCAGCAAGGTAAGCAAAGTGCGCCGCCTGCGTAAAGGCGAGGGCAGCGGCACCTGCCAGACCTTCACACCTGACTTCAGCATCATGGACCGCAACGAGTTTGACTACGACATTTTGTTGCGCCGTTTTCGTGAGATGGCCTTTGTTACCCGTCGTGTTCACATCACCCTGTGTGACGAACGCGACAGCCGAAATCCGCGCGAAACCAGCTTTTATTTTGAAGGTGGCCTGCGTTCCTTCGTCCGCCATCTCAACTGGCAGCGCAGCACCCTGCATCAGCCGGTGCATGCCGAGCGGGATGTCGAAATCACGCCCGAAGGCAAGACTCCGTTCGCCGTAAGTGTGGAACTGGCTTTTCAGTACACCGATACGCCCAACGTCACCGAGTTGGCCTTTGCCAACACGATCGCCACGCCTGATGGCGGGTCCCACATCACCGGCATGCGCACCGCCCTGACGAGCGTCATCAACCGGCACGCGCGCAAGAGTGGCCTGCTGCGTGAAAAAGAGGCCAATTTTAGCGGCAATGATACGCTGGAAGGGCTGACTGCGGTCATCAGTATCAAACATCCCGACCCCCAGTTTGAAAGCCAGACCAAGGTCAAACTGCTCAATCCGGAAGTGCAGGGGGCGGTGTCCCAGGTGTTGTCCGAAGCGTTTCAGGAATATCTGGAAGTCAATCCGCGCGACGCGCGGCGAATTGTCGACAAATGCATGACCAGCAAACGGGCGCGCGAGGCAGCCCGCAAGGCACGCGATCTGGTTCGCAGCGGTCCAAGTTTGCTGGAAAGCAGTACCTTGCCTGGCAAGCTGGCCGACTGTTCATCGCACGGGCCGGATTCCGAAATCTACATCGTTGAGGGTGACAGCGCCGGTGGCAGCGCCAAGCAGGGCCGTGACCGCCACTTCCAGGCGATTTTGCCCCTGCGCGGCAAAATCCTCAACACTGAACGGGCGCGAATGGACAAGGTGCTTGACAACAATGAGATCAAGGCCATGATCTCGGCCCTGGGCATCGGTATTAGCGACGAACTCGACGTCGGCAGGCTGCGCTACGGGCGTGTCATCATAATGACGGACGCGGACGTGGATGGCACTCACATTCGCACACTCTTGCTGACCTTTTTCTTCCGCCACATGCGGTCCCTGATTTCGGAGGGTCATCTCTACATTGCCCAGCCGCCCATCTATCGTCTTGCCCAGGGAAAAAAGATTGAATATGTGTATCCCAGCGCCGGCAAGAACGACGCAGAGTTGCTGTCCGATGCCCTGAAGCGTCGCAAGAAACCGGATTCAGTGCGGATTAGCCGTTACAAGGGCCTTGGTGAAATGAATCCGGACCAGCTTTGGGAGACGACCATGGACCCGGCGGCGCGTACATTGTTGCAGGTGACCATCGAGGACGCCGCCGAAGCGGATCGCGTGTTTGATATGTTGATGGGCAGCAGCGTCCCGCCCAGGAAGCGGTTTATCCAGACCTACGCCAGAAATGTGCGCAACCTGGACGTTTAGCAAAGACATTTGCAGGTTCGGCGAATTTGCGTGTATTGGTTACCCTGACACCCCCGACAGGACTCGAACCTGTGCCTTTGCCTCCGGAGGGCAACGCTCTGTCCACTGAGCTACGGGGGTAATTGACCAAATGCTAACACAGCCTGTTTGTCGGTACAAGCATGCGGCGCCATGAAACCCGTCCAGTGTTGCCTTGCCATTTTTCTTTGCGCTTGCCAAACCCTTGCTCCTCCGGACTCAAACGCAACCCTGCAGGCCAGGGAACGCCAGATTCTGAGTGAAGCAACCTCGATCGCCCGCGCCGGTTCGCGCGACCTGCAAGAGGTCCATGCAACGGTCGAAATGCAGCAATCCGGGATCGCTGCCATGCAGCAGAGCAATGCCGAATTGCTGGTTACCGTGCGTGCCGGTGATGAAGCAACCCTTCGCCCCTCGCCAATCTCCCTGCCCCAGGGCCCGTTGACACCGGGCGCGCGCTGGTTTGCCAAAACGGGCCTTTCGCGATTCGTCAGCCCGCGAACCGGCTGCGTCATTTCACCCCAGATCAGTTTCACCAACGACGCGGACATCATTTATGTCACCGTGCGCGCCTGGAACGTCAAGGCCGGCC
>JAGWBD010000077.1 GCA_021296065.1 Anaerolineae bacterium | reverse complement strand
ACGGACCTGGCGGCCAACACCGGGCCTCAGGAAGATGCCGGCGGCGTGGAAGACTCCCCGGGTGACGGCGACGCGCCGCGCAAGGACCCGCCGACCGCCGGCCTCGGCGACATGCTGCCCGTCCCCGGCAAATAACCTGCGTTGCGCTCAGGGCTTGTCCGCCCAACCGTAAATGAAGTAACTGTCCGTCAGCTGCAGTGAGGGCCGCAGCCCCTGGGCCTCCAGACTGGCGCCCAGTTGATCCGGCTCGTGAAACACCTTGACGATGGTGAAACGGCGTCCGTCGTTCAGCTTGCGCTCGTCAAGAATGCTGTCGCTGAAGGGATCGCGCAGTGAATGGTCGCTGGCGCCGGCGTATATGGCGCGCCGCGAGTCGACAAGGAAAAAACGTCCGCCAGGTCGCAGGGCCTGCGCCACCCGTTGCAGGAATGGCGCCATCTGTTGCGGAGGCACGTGCGAGAGCCAGAAGCCGCAAAAGACGAGGTCATACTGGCGCTGCGGGCGCCAGGCGAAGAGATCGGCCTGCTCGTAGCTGACGCGGTCGGACAGCAGTTTGGCGCGGTTGATGGCCAGCATTTCCGGCGCGGCGTCGATGGCGTGGACCCGCTGGCTGCTGCGCAACAATTGCTGCGTCCAGATGCCGGTGCCGCAGGCCAGCTCCAGCGCCGATTCAAGCGGGCCGCAGCGCAGCAGGGCCTGGCGCACCTCTTCCACCTGGTCGTGCCACCGTTTGTTGAGTTCCGGGCCATGGTCGTAGCGGCCCTTGCGCAGGGCCCACTCGTCGTATTCCGCGGCCCGCGCCCGGTAATAGGCGATTTGTTCCTGCAGCAGGTCGTCCATGAGCGTCCCTTCTGCTAAACCTGAGCGGCCACCGCGCGCATCAGCGCCAGCACCATGCGGCAGTCCGACAGGGCGCGGTGCTGCTGGTCGATGTTGTCGCCACACTCGCGGCGAAAGGCCGGCTCCAGCCCGTAGCCGCGTCTGGCGCCCCGTTGCAGCCGGTGCCAGGCGGCGTAGTCGTTCATCGCGCAACGCCAGATGACAGATGGCAGTTGCTGGTTATGGCGGGCGCTGGTCTGCTGCAGGAGACGTCGGTCGAAAGCCGCGTTGTAGACGAGGACCAGCGCGGCCCCGGCCAAAACCGGCGCCAGTTCATCATGCAGTGTTGTCCAGCTGCCGGCACCGAGCTGCTGCAGGACGTCGAGCGTCAGGCCGTGGACGCGGGAAGCGCTGCGGGGTATGCCGTCCTGCGGCAGGGCCAGGCGATGCAGCAAGGTGTCGCCGCGGGTGTTGATGAGCGCCACCTCGATGACTTCCGCACTGCGGTCGAGGCCGGTCGTCTCGGTGTCCAGAATGAGGACGTCGTCACGTTCCAGCAGTTGCGGCCAGTCCGTGACTCCCGTCCACTTGCGCGCGCCGTTCTGGTGCCAGGCGGAGGGACGTCGGCGCTTGCGGCGGCGGAAGCGCCAGGCTGTCATGCTCAGGCCGTACCCGCCGCAAGGTCGTCCTCGCGGGCTGCCAGCGCAAGGGCCAGTTGACCCAGCAAATGTCCCTGCACCGGCACGCTGAGCGCCAGCGAAATCAGCCAGCCGACAAACGGTAGACCGGCCACCAGGCCCAGCGCCAGGTTGGCGAGCACGCTGTAGAACAGCCATTGCAAAAAGAGGTCGCTGTTGCTGCGCAAGGTATCCCACAGTTCGCCCGGCTGAAACCAGGCGGTCAACTGGCGTGACTGTGCGTAGCGCGTCGCGCCGGTCGCCAGCATCAGCCCGGCAAAGAGATTCCAGAGCAGCAGGAAGAGCAGCAGGCAACACAGCGACAGCAGGGCCAGGATGCCGCTGTCGCCGCCGATGCTGACAAACAGCAGCAGGCCACAGAGCGGCAGGGCATTGGGAATGTTGTAGACGAAGATGGCGACCAGAACGTTGAAGCCGTCGCCCAGGCGGCTGTTGAAATCCGTCCAATCCGGCAGTGGACGCTGTTTTTCGGCCAGCTGGTTGCGCACCAGATCAAGCGCATAGCCGGCCAGCATGGCCATGCCCACCAGGCCCAGCAGCGGGATGAAGGCGATCAGGCTCCAGATCAGCACCATGGCCAGCTTGCCGCCCCACTGCGGGTCTTCGAAGGGATATTGAAAAGCGCGCGACAGGTTCAAGGCAGGTCTCCGGCGTCGTTGGGCGGGGTTGACATCGTGGCTCAGGACTTCATCAGGAACAACCAGTATTCCAGGGCCGCCAGCGTGATTTCGCCCGCCTGCACGGCGCGGACATGACCCGTCGGGTCGATCAGGAAGGTCATGGGCAGTCCTCTGGCGCCCCAGGCGTCGCTGGCGACCAGGTCGCGATCGAGCAAAACCGTCAGACTGGCGACGTCGTTTTCGGCCAGAAAGCTGCGAATTGTCGCATCCTCCTCACCGACGTTGACCGCCAGCACCTGCGGGTCTGCCGCCGTCCCGCTGTGTCGCGCCGCAAAGGTCTCCAGTGCGGGCAACTCGCGCACGCAGGGCTCACACCAGCTGGCCCAGAAGTTGACGATGACGGGCCGGCCGCGCAAAGAATCAGCCGAAAGGACGCTGCCGTCGGCAAGACGCGGCAGCGCGAGCGCCGGAGCGGGCTCGCCAACCCAGGTGGAGGCGGGCGCCTGCGCCGGCGCTGGCGCGACGCCTGCCTTGTCGCTGCTGCGCTGCTGCACGTACAGCGCCGCGGCGATGCTTAGCAGCGGCAGTAGCAGCAGCGCCAGCCAGTGCAGGTGGTTGCGTCGCAACTGTGGTACGGAGAGGCCGGTCACGTGCGCCTCGTGTTTCAGGGACATCGGGGTCATTGTGCCGCGGCTCGCGCCTGGCTGCAACGGCGCCTGTTGCCGCTTCGCGCTACAGTAGGCGGAAAATACCAGGATTGCAGTACGGGAGGACAGCGATGCGCAGGATTCTGATGGAATTCCGCGAGTTTGCCCAGCGCGGCAACGTGATGGATCTGGCTGTTGGTCTGGTGATTGGCACGGCCTTCAAGGACATCACCAATTCCCTGGTGAAGGACATCATCACGCCGGTCATCGGCGCCTTGACCGGCGGCGTGAATTTCGAACATCTCTTCCTCAGCCTTGCCGTGACGCAGTACGCGACCGTCGAGCAGGCGCAGGAGGCCGGCGTGGCCACGCTTGCTTACGGCAAGTTCATCACGCAGGTCCTTGAGTTCGTGATTATCGCCTTCGCCATGTTCATGATTGTTCGCACCATGAACCGTCTGGCGCGTGAAGTGGAGCACAGGACCGACGGCGATCCATCAACCTGAGGCGCATGCAACGCTGCGACCCTGACCACCCTGTAAGAATGGTACGACGGCATGTATACTGGTAATGGCAATCTTGCCATGCGGGGTCATTTTGAGGGAGCTTGAATCATGCACGAGGACAGATTAAGGGAGTTGCGCGGGGAGATCGACGTGATCAACCTGCAAATCCTTGAACTGCTGACGCAACGCGCGCAAGTCGTTTCAGCGATCGGACTTGTCCAGCAAACCCTCGGCACCTCGTTTTATGACCCCGAGCGTGAAGCCGAGATGCTGACCAGGCTGCAGCAGGCCAACGAAGGTCCTTTCAGTAACGAGACCATCAGCGCGCTCTTCAACCAGATTTTCCGCGCCTCGCTGGCGCTGGAAGAAGAGGAAGCGCTGGCCAAGATCCTGGTGCAACGTCATTACCCGGACGAGCGGACGGTCATCGCCATGGCGGATGGCACAGAGGTAGGCGCCGGCGACTTCACCGTCATCAGCGGCCCTTGCGCCATCGAAAGTGCGGAGCAGGTTGACGAGGTGGCGGGAGCGCTGGCGGCGCGCGGCGTGCGTTTCCTGCGCGGCATGGGCTGGAAGCCCCGTACCTCGCCCTACGATTTCCAGGGCCTGGGCATGGAGGGGCTGCGTATCGCGCGGCAGGTGGCCAACCGCCACAACATGTTCATCGTCAGCGAGGTGATGGACAAGAGCCTCATCTCCGAGATGTCCGAATACGTCGACGTCTTCTGGGTCGGCGCGCGCAACATGTCCAACACTTTCCTGCTGAAGGCGCTGGGCCAGGTGCGCCAGCCTGTCATCCTCAAGCGCAGTTTCGGCGCCAACATTCAGGAATTCCTCTACGCCGCCGAGTACATTGTCAGCAACGGCAACCCCAACGTCATTTTGATGGAACGCGGCATCCGCACTTTCGAGACGCGTACGCGCAACACGCTTGATCTGAGCGCGGTGGCCTTGCTCAAGCTGGAAACGCATTTGCCGGTGGTGGCCGACATTTCGCACTCCGCCGGCCGACGCGATATCGCCATCCCGCTGGCGCGGGCCACAAAGGCGGTGGGCGCGGACGGCGTGATGTTCGAGTGCCATCCCAACCCGCCGGTTGCCATGAGCGACGCCAAGCAGCAATTGAGCATCCCCGAGATGCACGCTCTGCTGGATGAAATCATGGACGAGCAAAGGGTGTTGGCCTGAGCGCATGGCTTGACCGGCGCAGGCCGCTGCACAGGGGGTGACGACGCGTTCGTCACCCCTTTCGTTTGCCGCCCCGCGCGGCGACTGCTACACTGGCCTGCCCGGCAGGAGGAACCCCGGCCTTGCCTGAACAAGCCCTGTACCTCGCCTGGCGCCCCATGCGCTTCGAGGATGTCATCGGCCAGGAGCACATCACACGCACCCTGCGCAATTCCCTCAAATCCGGCCGTGTGCGCCACGCCTATCTTTTTAGCGGGCCGCGCGGGACCGGAAAAACCACCACGGCGCGTTTGTTGGCCAAGGCCATCAACTGCGCGGAGACCGACCCCGGTCTGCGCCCCTGCAACGCCTGTGCCGCCTGCCGCGCCGTCAACGAGGGTCGCTATCTTGACCTGATAGAGATAGACGCGGCCACGCACACGGGCGTCGATGACGTGCGTGACCTGCGCGACAAGGTCGCCTTCGCGCCCGGCGAAGGCGACTTCAAGGTCTATATCATTGACGAGGTGCACCGCTTTACCGGCAACGCCTTCGACGCCTTGCTCAAGACCCTTGAAGAACCGCCGCGGCATGCCGTCTTCGTGTTGGCCACCACCGAGATTGACAAGGTGCCGGCGACCATCCGCAGCCGCTGTCTGCCCTTTGAGTTCCGTCGCGTGCCGCTACAGGCCGTGGCTGACCACCTGCATTCGATTGCCGACGCCGAGGGTCTCCGTATTGAGCGTCAGGCGCTGGAACTCATCGCGCGCCAGGGCACCGGCAGCGTGCGCGACAGCATCAGCCTGCTGGACCAGATCGTCACCAACCCGGACGAGGAAATCACGCTGGAACTGGCGCAGGACGTGCTGGGTACCGCCAGCAACGAGGCCGTGCGCGCGCTGCTGGACGCTCTGGTAGCGCAGGACGCGGCGTCTGGACTGGACATTATCAATCGCGCTGTCGATGACGGCAGCGACCCACGGCAGTTCGGCCAACAAATTGTGGAACAACTGCGCAACCTGCTGTTGACCAGGACGGCCGGCGCTGAACTGGTGGTGGCCTCGGCGGAGGAAAGACAGCGTTATGAGGCGCAGGCCGCAGCGATCAGTCGTGCCCTGTTGTTGCGCGCGCTGCGCAAGTTTAACGAGGCCGTGGCCGACGATCTGGGCAGTTGGCAACCGCAACTGGCCCTGGAACTGGCCCTGGTGGAGAGTTTGCCCGCGGCTGGCGACGAAACAGGCAGGGCCGCCGCACGCGAGGCGGTGGCCGCGTCAGAGCCGGAATTGTCGGCTCCGGCGGCTGCCGCGACGTCGCCGGTCGAAAAGTCGCCCGCAGCGCCGGCGCAAGAGGCCCGGCCTGCGACCGGGTCGCCGGCGGAAGTTCCCGCGCCGCCTGCCTCGGATACGCTTACGCTGGAGCAGGTGCAGGCACGCTGGGACGCCGTGCGCCAGGCGGTGGAGCAGCAGGGACGCAGCTACGTCCCGGCCATGCTGGAGCACGTCCAGGTTCATGATTTGCGCGGGGACCTTGTTATTCTTGGCACGAGACGCAATTTCCACGTCCGCCTGAACACGGCGGACGCGCGTGAGAAACTCGAACAGGCCCTGCAGGGTCTGTTCGGCCGTCCCTTGCGCGTGCGTGTGCAACCTGTAGAGACGGATTTGGAAGATGAGCAAATCGACCCGGACGACCCGCTCGTCGCCAGTGCCATGGCCATGGGTGCGCGCATAAGCGTTCAGAGGTCCGCAAAAGAGGGAGATTGAAATGCCCAAACGACCCAGCCAGGCCGCCATGCTGCGGCAGATACAGAAAATGCAGGATGACATGAGTTCGGCGCAACAGGCCCTTGAGCACGAAACCGTGGAAGTCTCGGTGGGCGGCGGCATGGTGACCGTGGTCATGACCGGCCACCAGCGCGTGCAGTCGGTCGGCATCGACCATTCCCTGATCGACCTTGAGGATGAGGAATGGCTGGAGGACCTGCAGGACCTGCTGGTGGCGGCAATGAACCAGGCCGTTGAGCAAAGCCAATTGCTGGCGGCGCAGAGGATGGAGTCCATCACCGGCGGCCTGGGCGACCTGCCGGGCATGGGCGGGCTGCTCGGTTGAGGCCGAATAACCGGGTCCCGGCCCTGTGATTAAGTCCGCCATTCCCGAGCCGGTCCGTCGCCTGACGGAGGCCTTCGCCCGTTTGCCGGGCGGGGGGCCAAAGACCGCCTCGCGCCTCACCTTTTACATGTTGCGCGCGCCGGATGAAGTCGGCCTGAGCCTGGCCGATGCCCTGCGCGACCTGAAGGCCGCAACGCAATTCTGTTCGCAGTGTTTCAATATCACGGTTGACGATCCCTGCGGGCTCTGCGCGGACAGCGGGCGCGACCGCAGCCTCATCGCCGTCGTTGAGGAGCCGCTGGACCTGCTGGCGCTGGAGCGCACCGGCACTTACGGCGGCCTGTACCACGTGTTGCACGGCGCCATCTCGCCAGTCAACAACATCGGTCCGGACGAACTGCGCATCCGTGAATTGCTACGGCGCGCGGAAGCGCCGGAGCTGCGGGAGTTGATAATCGCGACCAACCCGGGTATGGAAGGCGACGCCACGGCGATGTACATCGAAGGCAGTCTGGCAGGTCGTGGCCTGCGAATCACCCGGCTTGCGCGGGGTCTGCCGGTGGGCGGCGATCTGGAATACGTCGACCCGGTGACCCTGTCCCGCGCCCTGTTGGGGCGTTCCGAGGCGCGCTGAAGCTCGTCAATCCGGTCAGCAAGAGGTCTGTCTGACGACCGATGTGGCAGGCCATGCCATCGAAATGGTCGTCGCGCTGTTGGCGGTCATCGATGGCTGCTGCGCAGGCTGTCAGCCTGGGCGGACGGGCGTGTCACGGCTTTTCAGGCCGGTTTCGGTTGCAGTCAGGACACCTTTTTGTCAATTGTTGTTGCACTTGCTGTTGAGAGGGGTTGAAAGATGCTTGATATCCTGAAAAGACCCGTACTCTACAATGTCATTACCATAGTTGCACTAATTCTCTCTGTCATTGCCCTGTTGGATCAAGGGCGGATCCTGATCGCCGAGACGGCTGAAATCATCGCCAGGCTGGAAGGCGTGGCTGCCGAGAGCGACCCGGCAGTGGGCGAGACCGCTGCTGCGATTCGCGCGGGACAGCAGGCTCGCGGGGAGCTTTACCGTCAGGCGCTGATTACCATGATCATAGCCGTCGTGGCGAACGTCATCGCAAACTACCTTGGCCGCACGCGTCACTGGACAAACCTCTCACGCATCCAGGAACTGGAAATGGAAGTCGAGAACCTGCGCGGGAGCCGGCAGGGCTGAAAGTTTCACCGCTGAAGGTCTGTTGGCCGCGTCGCGCCAAGATCCGGGCAAACGCTCCGCAAAATTGAGCCCTTCCCAAAGGCGATTCGTTTCATCTGCCGGCCGGATCCCGGGACGATCTGGAAACATCCGGCTCTCGCCTGGCCACCATCCTGCTGATTGCTGCCCAGGCATTGATTGCCGGCCTGGTCGTCTACGGCGTCCTGATCTGGCGTCAGCGTCTGCCGGTCCCCTTGCACAAATTGCATCATTGAGTCGCCCACTGTGGCGAGGCCGGTCTGCGGAGGCCTTGACAGACCTGGGCTGCGGGTGTAGAGTGTGTGGCCCATGTGATCCATGCTTGATCATGTGGCTCCGCCTGGCGCGGGGGCGCAGTTTGACAACAGGACAGCGGGAAAGACTGAGGAAGCCGGTGCGACCGGCTAAAGGGGCCGGATATCCGGGCCC
>JAGWBD010000019.1 GCA_021296065.1 Anaerolineae bacterium | reverse complement strand
CCAGCGCACGGTGACGGCGTTTCTTCTCCGCATCGCTGACGTCGTCCGGCATCTTGCGGGCGCTGAGTGTATGTGGCCGCGGGCTGTAACGCGCCAGATGGGCCTTGTCGAGGCGCAATTCCGCCAACAGATCATACGTGCGCTGAAACTGCGCCGTGCTCTCTTCCGCAAAGCCCACAATAATGTCGGTGTTGATCGAGACCTCCGGCACGCGATCGCGTATGCGTTCGATCAGACGGCGATAGTCGTCCACCGTGTACCCGCGTTTCATGCGCCGCAACACCTCGTCATCGCCGGCCTGCACCGGGACTTCGATATGGGGCATGACGCGCGGCAGTTCCGCCACCGCGTCCAGCAGGCGGTCCGTCATCCAGTTGGGGTGACTGGTCAGGAAACGGATACGCTCCAGCCCGCATTCTTCCGCCGCGCCATGCACCACGCGCAGCAGGCCCGCCAGGTCCGGCCCGTCGTCAACGTCCATGCCGTAGCGATCGACGATCTGCCCCAGCAGCGTGACTTCTTTCACGCCCTGCTGCGCCAGGCTGCGGACGTGGACCACGATTTCCCCCACGCTGCGGCTGCGCTCCACGCCACGGCGGAAAGGTATGATGCAAAAGCTGCAGGCGTGCGAGCAGCCGTAGACTACCGGCACGTGCGCGCTGACCAGGTTGCCCTGTTCCGGGCGTGGCAGCAGCAACTCGCCATCCTGCAGGGCGTCGCGACGGGCGCGGGCCTCATGTTCCGCCGCCATTACACCGTGTTCGTCTTCACGTTCGGCAAGAAAACGGGTCATCGGCGCCGGGTCCGAGGGCGCCATAAACACGTCAACGAAAGGCAGGCGTTGCCGCAGGGCCAGGGGATCGCGCACGCCGACCATACAGCCCATGACGCCGATTACCTTGTGCGGCTCGGTCTGTTTCACCTTGCGCAATGAGAGCAGACGCCCAAGGCCCTTGTCCTCGGCGCTTTGTCGCACCACGCAGGTGTTGACTACCAGAATGTCCGCATTTTGAGGGTCCGCGGCGGCGCTGTGCCCCTGGCGCTCAAGTTCCGACGCCAGGCGCTGCGAATCCGCCACGTTCATTTGGCACCCAAGGGTCCAGATGTGATAGTTCATGAGACGCCGCCAGCCAGCCCTGTCGGCATTGTAGCCGTTGGCCAGCGGAGCGTCAATCCGGCCTCAATGGTCCCGCCCCAGCTGCTCCAGCCTCGCCAAACGCTCCGCTTCTTCCGCCTGCAGCCAGGGGTCCTGCCCCAGTTCCGCATGCGCTCTGGCGAACCATGGACGCGCCTCATCCTCCCGCCCCAGCAGCAACAGACACTCGCCCAGTTCCTCATAAACATAGCCGTCGGGCGCATCGTCTTCCTGGTATTCCGCCAGCAGCGCCTGCTGCATGGCCAAGGCCTCGTCGACCTGACCGAGCGAACGCAGGCAGCGCGCGATGCACCAGCGGGCGACGCGAATGTTGCCGGTCTCGCCCTGCCGCTCGCGCCAGACCAGCGCCTTGCGAAAGTGTTGCAGCGCCCGTTCGCAGTCACCCTGATCGTGCCAGGTCCAGCCAATGTTGTTTTGCAGCGACCCAGGCCACTTCGCGACGCGTCCATCCTCACTGCTTTCGGCCAGCTTCAACGCCTTCATCGTCCAGGCCAGCCGGTCCTGCGCCTCCGGCTCGACAATGGCCAGCATGTGTGCCGCTTCCACCGCGTGAAAGTCCTCGCCGGTCGCGGAGCCCAGTTCCCAGGCCTCATGAAAAAAAGCCAGGGACTCTTCGGGCGAACCCGATGAATTGTGGCAGCGACCGGTCTCCAGCAGCCAGCGCACGCGCGCCCGATCGCCCGCCGCGTCGAGCTGTGCTTCGGCCTCCGCCAAAAGATCGCGCGCCTCGTCGAACTTGCGTTGCAGGCCCAGCGTGCGGGCGATTTGCGTCAGCAGTTGCACGCGCTGCGAGACGTCGCCGGCGGCGACCAGGTCGGGCAGCAAGTCGCGAAAGCGTCCTTCGCTGGCTGCCGGGTCGTTGTAGTCCCAGAGTTCGTCAAAAGCTTCCATGAGCCTTTTACTCCCCACACATTGTTGCCCGACCAACACAGCCCTGCTATCGTAACCTGCGGTCCCCTGCCATTCCACGCGCCCCTGCGGAGGTGAGTATCGTGATCAGACAATCAGCCTCATGGTGGTGTTTCGTGCCACACAGGATGAAAGCACGTAACTTTGTGCGCAGCCTGGTGGACTACGGCTACGCCGGTGTCGAGCTCGTCGACGAGGCGCACTGGCCGCTCATCCGCGACCACGGTTTGAAGATCGTCGTCATCTTCGGTCACGACACGCTCAATGACGGCCTGAACAAGCGCGACAACCGCGAACGCATCCTGCGCGAACTGGAAGCCAACCTGCGGCTCGCGGAAGCATGGGACATCGCCAACCTGGTCGTCTTCAGCGGACAGCGCAATGGCCTCGCCGACGACGTCGGCATGCAGGTCTGCGCCGAAACCCTGGCCGCCATTGCGCCAATGGCAGAAGCCGCCGGCGTCACCCTGTTGCTGGAATTGCTGAACAGCAAACTCAATCACCCGGACTATCAGTGCGACCGGACGGAATGGGGTGTACAGGTCTGCCGAATGGTTGATTCGCCGGCCGTGCGACTGCTTTACGACATTTATCACATGCAGATCATGGAAGGCGACATCATTCAGACCATTCGCGACCACCACGCCTGGTTTGGTCACTACCACACCGCCGGCGTGCCTGGCCGCAACGAACTGAATGACGATCAGGAGCTGAACTACCCGGCCATCGTTCGCGCCATCGTCGCCAGCGGCCACAATGGTTACATCGGGCATGAATTCATTCCAATGGGCGACCCTGTCGCCGCCCTGCGCCAGGCACACAAACTGACCGCCGCCAACCTGTGATCTGATTTCCGCTTCGTCTTGTCCCGCCATCTGACCATCGCGCTGTTTGCAGTCGCCATCCTGGCAGGTTGCGCGCCGGAAGAGCGCCGGACTCCAACATCCATCCCGCCGGCATCCACAACCACCACGACCGAGCGGACCCAACCCGACCCGGCCAGGGCCGAGGAACTGGTTCGCGAGTTTGTGCCGCAGGCACGCTACGCCTGTGCCACCTGCCATCGGATTGATTCGACCCAGGCTCTGCTTGGCCCCGGGCTGCTGGGAATCGGCGCCGGCGTGTCACCCTGCGACCCGCAGCAAGGCCTGGAGGACTACCTGCGCGAATCCCTGCTTGAGCCCGATGCCTGCCTGACGCCAGGCTTCAGCGCCGGGCTGATGCCTGCCGTCTACACAGAGGTCTGGAATGAACGGGACATCGACGACCTCGTCGCCTGGATGCTCACGCTGCGCCCGGTAAACGGGGTGGGTCAATAATGGTATGATGAGGCCGCAGGCGTGAATTGCGGCCGGGACGGTACATGACCAGACAGGCGCAACAGGACCAAAAGGTCTGGCAGTCTCCCGAAGCGATCGGTCGCGCATTTGGTGAGGAATACGCGCTCCTGCCGCCCGACCCGGCGGTCGAACTGGCGCCCGTCAAACGCGTGGCAATCATCGCCGAGGCCTTTTTGCCCAAGGTGGATGGAGTCGCCAAAACCGCCTGGCTCACCCTGCGCTACCTGCAACAGACCGGGCGGGAAGTGCTGGTCTTCGCGCCGGACACAGCCCCACCGGCCGTCGGCAAAAGTGAAATCGTGGCCCTGCCCTCGCTCGGGCTTATCATGGCGCCGGAATCGCGCATGGCCCTGCCCAGTCCGGCCGTCGCCAGCCGTCTTGAGGAATTCAACCCGGACCTGATTCACATGTTTAGCCCGGCATTGCTGTCCGTCAGCGGCATGCTGCTGGGGCGCATGCGTCATTTGCCGGTCATTGCCAACTATCAGACCGACCTGCCGGGCTACACCCAGCAATACGGCCTGCACGTGTTCTCCCAGCCCATGCGCGACTGGCTGCGCTTTATTCACAACGGCTGCCACCTGACTCTGGTACCTTCGCGCACCACGCACGACCAGTTGCAGGCCTGGGGCTACCGCCGCTTGCGTTACTGGGGTCGGGGCGTCAATTGCCAGCGATTTTCGCCTGAGAAGCGGTCAAACCTTTGGCGCGAACGCCTGCTGCAGGGCCGCGACCCCGCCAGCCTGATTTGCATCTACGTCGGACGCCTGGCCAACGAAAAGAAAGTTGAGTTGCTACTGGAACTGGCGCGTACACGCGGCATCGCCCTCACCATTGTCGGCGACGGCGCACGCCGTGAGGAACTGGAGGCCGTCTTCGCCGGCACGGGGACGCATTTCACCGGCTACCTGCTGGGTGAAGAGCTCGCCAGCGCCTTCTCCAGCGCCGACCTGTTCGCCTTCACCGGCCCCAACGAGACCTTCGGACAGGTCGTGCAGGAAGCCATGGCTTCGAGCCTGCCGGCCATCGTCATCGACCAGGGAGGTGTGAAAGACCTGGTCCTTGAGGGAGAAACCGGCATCATTTGTCCGCCTGACCCACAGGCCTTCGCGGCCGCCGCCGCGCGACTGCGCGATGACGAGAACCTGCGACTGGGCATGGCTGCGCGGGCGCGCGAGCTGGCGCTGGAGCGCCCCTGGGAACGCATCATGGCTTCTCTGGAAGCCCATTATCATGAAGCCGTTGCCATTAACAGTCGTTTGCTGCGCATGTTCCCGCCGCGTGGCGGTTTAAATCTGCCCTTGCCCATCTCATTTGGCCGCTAAAGGGAGTATGCATGGCGCGCAGGAACAAGGCCCGCAAGACCATTGCGCTTATCGCGCATGATGGCAAGAAGGCCGAAATGGTCGCCTTCGCCCTTTCGCATCTGAACGTGCTGGAGCGTTACAACCTTGTGGCGACCAACACGACGGGCAAGATGCTGAACGAAAACACCCGCCTCAAGGTGCGCCAGATGCTCTCCGGCCCGCTCGGCGGCGACGCCCAGATTGCCGCGCTGGTGGTCGAGGGCGGAGTCGCGGCCGTGGTCTTCTTCGTTGACCCTCTGGGCAAACACCCGCATGACCCCGACATCCAGGGCTTGCTGCGCATCTGCAACGTGCACAACGTGCCGCTGGCGACCAACCCGGCATCCGCGACCTTTATCATTTCAACCGAGGCGCTGTAGTCATGTCAGGACAACCCAACCTGCTCATCATCATGTCCGACGAGCAAGCGCCGATGTACAGCAGCGTCCATGGACACCCCCTCGTGCAGACGCCCAACATGGAGAGACTGGCAGCGCTGGGCACGACATTTGACAACGCCTGCTGCAACTCGCCCCTGTGCATGCCCTCGCGCATGTCCTTCATGACCGGCCGCTACGTCCACCATCAGGACACCTGGGACAATGCCTGCCCGCTGCGCGTGGACGCCCTGACCTGGGCACATCTGTTGCGCTCCGTCGGCTATGAGGTCGCGCTTTCCGGCAAACAACACTTTTGCGGACCGGACCGCCTGCATGGCTTTCAGCAGCAACTGGCGCGCGATTTGCATGCCGATCTGGCCCATCCGGTCTTCGACTGGTCCGAAGGTGTCATTCCGGCCCGGCAGCCCTGGGGCGCCCTGGCGGAAGCCGGTCCCGGTCGCAGCACTGAAATCGAGGTCGATGATCTGGCTCAACAACGCGCGCTGGACTGGCTGCGCAATCCCGCACGCCAGGCGCAGCCATGGGCGCTGAACGTCTCCTTCATCGCGCCCCACTTTCCTTTCATCGTGCCGCAGCGATTCTGGGACATGTACCCGCTCGATCGCATTGACATGCCTGTTATCCCGCCCGGCCATCTGGAGTCGCTGCATCCCGTTTACCAGCGCCTGCGCACCATGTTCGGTTTCGTGGACTTTGACGAAGAGCTGGTGCGTCGCGCCCGCGCCGGCTATTACGGCCTCATCACCTACCTGGACGAAAAGATCGGGCAATTGCTCGACGCGCTGGAAGCCAGCGGTCAAATGGAAAACACCGTCGTCATCCATTTCAGCGACCACGGCGAGATGAACGGTGAGCACGGCATGTGGCGGAAGTCAAACTTCTACGAGGCTTCCGTTCGCGTGCCCCTGCAAATCGCCTGGCCGGGGCAATTGCCTGCCGGCCAACGGCTGCCGCAGGTCGTGTCCCTGGTCGACGTGGTGGCCACCATGCTGGAATTCGCCGGCGTTGAGCCACCCGTGTCGCTCGATGGCGACAGCCTGGTCGGCTTGCTGCAGAGACGGGACGCGGACTGGAAGGACGAGGCCTTTGCCGAATACTGCGGCCATGGCGTCACGGCTCCGATGGCCATGCTGCGCCGTGGCCGTTACAAGTTCAACTTCAGCCTTGGCGACCCGCCCGAACTCTATGACCTTGAGGATGATCCGGGTGAATTCCGAAACCTGGCGGGCAGGGCGGAACACGCGCAGGTTGAGGCTGAATTGCGGTCCGACCTGCTGTCGCACTGGGACCCGCATGAGATTGAGACTCGTGTGCGGCGTAGCCAGCAAGAACGCATGCTGCTGGAGTCGCTACCGGACAGCGCCTGGCGCGGCGCTACCAACCGTCCCTTCGCGCCGCCGGAATGGCGCAACTAGTCGCTACCGACGGCGCTTGCCGATTCCACCGTGATAATCCCGTCCAACGCCTCCAGCGCCTGGCGCCAGTCCGTCGATGGCACAACGACGTCCAGACCATGCCGCAGGTAGTGGACCTGCACGGTCAGATTTCCTGGATCGATGTCCGGCCTTTTGAACAGCGCACGGGCGTACATGCCCAGTTGCAGCCGGTAACGTTTCGCATGTTCCTTCGCCGCGGCAGGCCCCGCCCCTTCGCCTGGACCCGCGCTCTTGAAGTCCACCAGCGTCCAGCCGCCGTCTACATCCTGCATCAGCAGGTCAATGCTGCCCTGAATCAGGCAGCCGCCATGGCGCTGCATGAATGGAAGTTCACGCAGCAAACGTGGCGCGCGCCTCATCCGTGCAGCGAGCACGCTTTCTTCAAAGCTCGACAGCAGCGCTGTTGCCTCGCGCAGCAGCCTCGTCCGGTGCCGGGAATCGCGAACGCCCCGTGCCCAAATGAGACCTTCCAGTCGCAGTTGCAATGGAGCCGCATCCGGCTCCGATCCGGGCCGCCACCAACGCAACGCGTCGTGCAGCACGTCGCCGAGAATGCGCTGCTCTTCAGGGTCACCCGGCAGCGAGTCTTCGCCTGTCCTGCGCATGACGCTGCGCTCGTAATAGTCCGACAATTGCGTGACGTTAATCTCCCGCAACAGACCCGGCGCTTTCTCTGGCAGGGCGCGCAGCAGCGGCATGGCAGGAGCGGCGCCATCCGACAGCGAGAGTTCTGGCTTGTCTTCGGGGCCGGTCGGTCCGTCCTCCACCGGGCCGGTTTCACTTATTGATCCGCTCAGGTCTCGCCAGACGACCTTGCCCTGGCCGATGCGCCAGGTGGCATCCGCCGCGTGCCGGTCAGGTTCCAGCGCTTCTTGTAACCAGGCCAGCCAACCTTCATCGCCAGGCTTGCCATCATGGTTGGCGCAGACGATCAGGTAGTCCTGCGCGCGCGTCGAGGCCACGTAGAGCAAGCGCCGGCGTTCGTCCAGACTCTCCTGCTTCCGGTCCTCCTCGACCCGGCGAGATGCGAAGGATGCTCTGTGGCTACCTTGCCCCATGTCAAACACCTTGCAGACCAGACTGCCGTCGCCCGCACGTCCCAGCACGCCTGTGTCGCCAGGGGCCTGCCATTTGCCGGCGTCCGCCAGCACCACCAACGGGAACTCCAGGCCCTTGCTATTGTGTACCGTCATGAGCGTGATCGCGCCCTCGCTCCCCGCCGCCACGTCCCCTTCCCGTACTTCGCGTTGACTGAGTTCACGCAACAGCGTCTCAAATTCGGTGAACAGCCAGGCCTTTGCTGCGGCCTTGTCCAAAAGCTTCTCCACGTTGCCGCGGCGCCGGTCGCCATCGTACAGGCCACTCAGGGTCGCCAGATAGCCGGTTCTCGCCAGCACTTCACGCAGCAACTCCGCAACCGTGACGCGTCCGGCCAGCTGCGCCAGTTTCCGCAGACACGCCCCGGCGAAGCGCGCCTGTCGCGCATCGGGCCCCGTCAGATCCACTGGCCGCTGCAGTGCGTCCCAAAGGGGCGCTCGCTCCCCGTCACCGTTGTCCGGCAATCGCAAACGCAGCAGCGCCTCGTCACTGAGCGCGAAGAGCGGCGAGCGCAAGACGCTGGCCAGCGACAGATCATCACCGGGGTTGCGCAGCGCCCGCAACAGATTGAGCAGGTCCAGCACCTCCTGGCGCCCGAAGAAACCGCGCCCGCCCAGGGTCACGTAAGGCATTTCCAGTTCTCTGAAGGCTTCTTCGAATTCAGGCATACGATTGTACGTGCGAAAGAGTAGCGCCACGTCGCCATAGCCGAGCGGCCGGATTTCTCCGCTCTCACGGTCAGGCGTCGGGCAACCTTCCGCCGCCAGACCCTTTAGTCGCCTGGCAAGTGCACGCGCCAGCCGTTCCCGACCCTCTTCCGCATTGAGTTCAGCCGCCTTGTAGTCCATCAGCAGCAGTTCCAGCGCCGCTTGTGTTCCCGGTGCCCCCCTCCGTTCGGACACCATGGGCTCATGCCTGTCTTTCGGCAGGGCCACGCGATGGATTTTATTCAGGACGTCCAGCAGGGGCTGGTGCGAGCGGAATGACTGCGACAACGACACCTGCAGGCCGCCACTGGCTCGCACGACATCCAGAGCCTTGCTGAAGTTGTCGACGTCCGCCCCACGAAAGCCGTAAATGCTCTGGCGCGGGTCGCCAACGATGAACAGTCGACCTGGCTCACGCGGGTCGGCCAGGGCGCGAATGATCTTCCATTGCAGCGGACTGGTATCGTGAAACTCGTCAACAAACACCTGGTTGAATTCACTTCGAAATCGTTCGCGTACCAGTGGTTGCCGCAACACCTCATGCGCCAGCTGCTCGAGGTCGTTGTAGTCCAGACAGTTGTCCGCGCGCTTCCCTGCGACATAGACTGCGCGCGCCTTGACGATCAGGCGCTGCCAGAGCGGCAGCAGTTCCGCCGCACGCCGGTCCACGTCAGTGATGCCCTCGCCAATTTCTGCCGACGCCGTTCTGGCAAGTTCGCTTAACGCATTGAAGCGTGCCCGCACACTTTTGAGTTCCGCATCACCGCCCCAGTTTTTGACAGAACCGTTGTTCCCGGCCTTGATGTGCAAGGCCCTGACCAATTCGATACCCAGAGAGATTTCAGGATCTGCCCCCAACTTTTCAAGCACTTCGCCACGTTGCATGAAGAGGGCGCCCAGCTTGTCGTCCTGCGGCCAGCCGTGTCGAGGCTCCCAGGTCAGCGCGTCCTGAAAGCCTGGCGATTCGCGAAACGTCTTCAACCGCTCTTCAGCATCCCGCTCCCACTCCACCTGCCAGCGTTGCAACAAATCATCCGGCACGGGGTCAGGCACCGCCTCTGGCAACTGCGCGCGCAGTGCGTCCAGGATTTGCCAACGGTCATATTCCGCGAAAAGCGCGAGCGACGGGTCTTCTGCCTCCGCCAGTTGCTGCAGCGCATCCTCCAGCGCCTCATCGAGCGCCACGCCGGTTTCCTCCGCCTCCAACACCCTGAATTCCGGGTCCAGACTGGTCTCGGCCGCGCTGGCCCGCAGGACTCGCGTGCAAAGCGAGTGAATCGTGCCGATACAGGCGCTGTCCACGCTTGCCAATAGTCCCTGCCACCGGACTCTGTCTTCCCGTTCAGCGCCCTGACTGCGTTCCCGTAGTTTGTCGCGCAGACGTTCGCGCATTTCCCGCGCCGCCTTGCGCGTAAAAGTGATGGCCACCAGCGATTCCAGTGGCCAGTCCGTATTGGCATCCAGCAGGGCCAACATACGTTCGACCAGCACGTGCGTCTTGCCGGAGCCCGCCGCCGCCAGCACCACCAGGTTGCGGTCGTGGGTGTAGATGGCGCGCTGCTGCTCCGTGGTCAGTTGCAGGGTCACGGCGCTGCACCCTGCTCCGGGCTGCGCGTCTCTTTCACCCGACAAAGCTGCCAGAATTCACAGTAACGTGTGCAATGCCCGTTGGACGCCGGCAGACGCGGCTCGACGCCAAAGTCGCCGCGGCGCGCGGCGGCTATGTTTTCTGCGATGCGTCGTTCTGCCGCCTGCAGACTCTGCTCACCACGGTCATTCAGCGAGACGCCGCCACTGCTCTTCAGACTGCGCAACTGCAGAAAGGTCCCGCCGGTCAGCGAGACCTCACCTTCCAGCTGCAACAAGGCATCCGCTGCGCGCAGGTAGACCAGCATTTGAAGTTCGATTCCTTCCGCAAGATTCCCGGCCGGAATGGCGGTGCTGCCGCTCTTGTATTCCACGACCAGCGCCTGGCCACCGGCCACGTCCATGCGGTCGATGGTGCCGCGCAGCTTCAATCGTTCCTGGCGACCGTCGATCGCCAGCGGAATGCCGAATTCTTCTTCGCCGAATTTTCGCTCCTGCCACAAAGAGCGCCGTTCCGCTCCTGACAGGCGCTTGCCGAGCGGGCTTGCCGCCGAGAAGTCCAGGCGCACAAAGGCTTCCAGCCTTGCGCGAATGCCACGCTGCTCCCAGGGCCACAGGGCGTCCGGGTCACGCCCTGTTATCTCACGGGGGTTGGCAAAGAGCGACTGCCCCACGTCCTCAAGGATCGCCAGCGCCTCGCCCAGATTTTCGGCTTCAATAGTCAGATTTTGCTCGTTGACTTCGCGATACGTGCGCTCCAAAATCGCGTGGTTCAGGCTGCCCCGTTCCAGCGCGTTCAATCCGGGTTCCGGTTGCCAAAGCTCTTGAAGATAGAGCAAACGGCCGGCGAAGAAACGGTAGCGGCAGGCGCCCAGTTCGTTCAATTGTGACGCGCTCCACAGCCGTTCCGGGCCCAACTTTTGCGCCACAATGTCGATCAGCCGGCCATCGGCCAGGACGCCGGCATAACGGTCCAGCGACCGATGCCTAGACAGACGACCCGCCTCCACCCTGACGCCATACTCCACTCGCTCCAGCAGGCCGGCGCAATGGCGTTGCAGCCAGGTGCGCAGGGCCGCAGCCTCCGCTCCCTGCTCCTTGCCTGCCTTCAGAGCGATCAGCGCCTCCCCTGCCGAAGCAACCTCACCAGGAAGCGTTGCTTCGCCCGGACGGAGTCTTCCCACCGTCTGCTCCGGCGCAGCGTCGCGCACGGCCTGCCAAAGATGGCTCGCCCGGCATGCAACGCCATTTTCTTCGGTTGGTCGCGTCAACAGCAGCGTGTCACGCGCCATGCCCAGCAACTGCAGAAAAAGCGCGTCCTCACCGCCTGCCTCGCCGGGGCCCAGGTCGACACCGCGTGCAGCCAGCGCCCGGCGCTCTGTGGTCAGATACAAGTGGTCCGCGCCCGGCGTTTGCGGGAAGATGCCGGCGGAGAGGCCCGAGATGAAGACGTGGCGCGCTGACAGTCCCTGCGCCATGGATGCTTCCACGACCAGGGCTGCGCCTGGCCGCGCCCCTTCACTCTCAAGGCGTGTGCCCCTGAGGGCCGCGTACAGTTCCACGCGCCAGGTCTCGAGACTGGCGGGCTCTTCGCTCGCAGTTGCGGAAAACACAGCATTTTCGCGCGCTTTTCGCTTGAGAAGCCTGTCGAAGGCGTCCAGCGTTGCCTGTTCCCGCGCAGTGGGAAATGGGGATGTGGACGACGCCATGCAGGCCCGCATTGCCAGCGTGTACGCGACTGCGTCCGGCTCCGAATCAAGCCCGCAGAGGTTGCGCAACCAACGCCACAGTCCCGTCGAATCCTGTTCCGTCCGGGGCGTCACGGCGTCCGTGAAACGACGAAACGCCTGCGCGATTCCCTCGCGGCCCTCAACGCAGCTGTTGTCCAGGGCGCTGGACCAGGCTTCTAGACCGCCCGCAATGCGCTGCTGCCTGGCGACGCGCTCCAGGGTCGTCACCTGCTGCGGGCCCAGTCCCGGCAATGTGAAACTGGGCGCGCGCAACACGTCCAGCGTCTCCTGCAGCGGGAAATCGGCATCGGACAATGACAGCAATCTGAGCACGTGGCGCATCACGGGCTGGTCAATCAGAGGCTCGCCGCGCGCGAAAGCCAGCGGCACGCCATGTTCCCTTCCCGCGGCCCGCATCGGCCCGGCATATTGTGACTCGTCGCGCAGTACAACCAGGCAGTCTTCCGGCCGCGCATCGCTCTCCAGCAAAAGCCATTTGATGCGCCGCGTGACAGCGCGCGCCTCTTCCGCCGGTCCGGCCGCCTCCAGCAGGCGCAGCCCGTCGACTCCCTCGATGGCGTGCTTGCTGGCGCTGAAGAGATTGGTGACGAGATTTTGCAGGCCCGAATTCTGTGCTGGCTGCCCGTCCGACAGGCATTCAATGCGAACGCCTTCGGGACTCTTCTCTTGCAGCAGTTCCAGAGTTTGTCGGAAGCGCGCGCCTTCGCCGGCCTCCCTGCCGGGCAAGGCGGGCAACGTGATGAGGGCACTGTGGACCCTAGCCGCGAGGCGCATCAGCAGTTGCACCTGCAGGGGTGTGAAACAATCGAAACCGGTCACCAGCAGAAAACTGACCTGGGCCATTTCAGCCTGTACACTGGCATCTTCCAGAAGTTCGCAGGCCAGGGCCAGTTGCCCCATGGAGTCCTGCCAGCCGCAATCCTTCAATGTCTTCCGGTATCGCGCGGCGATGGCTGCCAGCTCGCGGTCTCTCTGGCTGCGGGCCGCCGCAAGAAAGGCTTCCGGTGCCACAAGCTGCGCCCGCAGCTCGTCCAGCCAGCGCGCAATGGCACGTAACATGCCCGGCGTATCGGCGGTCTGCGCAAAGACCTGCAATTCGTCTTCCCGCGCCAGTGCCTGAATGACGTCCCGCAACAGTTGCTGACGTTCGTCCTCTCGCAGCACCCGCGGAAAATGGCCTGCCAGACCGTTCACCCTGCCAGCCAGGGCCTGAAACTGCAGGAAGCTTACGTTGAACGCTGCGCTGCTTTCGTCAACCTGCGCGGCAAGTCCTTGACGCAATTGTCGTTCCAGCAACCGATTCGGCGTCAACACCCACAACTCTGGCCAGCCCGGCACTTCCAACATTTCGCGCAAGTGCTGCAGGGCGCAATCCGTCAGGCCGGCGCCGGGTGGCGCCAACATGATGGTCGCGCCTGTTGCTGTCCTGTCCGATGTCGTCTGCATACTTCTCTTGCCTGACCCTCATTGAAGGTAGCGCGCAGCCTGGCGCAGCGCCACGGACTGCGGTTGCGAACAGAATCTCTGGCGGCTAAAATGAAACATGGAGTCTGTCCCCGGGTCCAGGAGTGACAGTACGCCGCCATGAACGTCCTTTACGCGAGTGCGGAAGTCAGCCCCTTCTCCAGCACCGGAGGCCTTGCCGAAGTCGCCGGTTCGCTAACCTTGGCCCTGCGTTCGCCGGAAACAGACGTCCGCGTCATCACACCCCTGTACGGCTTCATCGACTACGCTGGCCACGGTCTCGTCTACCAGTTTTCTTTCCGCTATCCACACCGAAGCGCTTTGCTTGACGTCCATGTTCACAGCGTTTTTCACAATGATGTCCCTCACTACTTTTTGCAATGTGATCCCTGGTTCGGCAGGGAGCAAACGCCGTATCTTGACCAGGCCAGGGACGCCACGCGCTTCATCCTCTTCTGCCAGTTGACGCTGGCCTGCGCGTGGGAACTGCGCCAGCGTTACAACTGGTTCCCTGACGTACTGCATGCCAATGACAGCCACTGCGCCCTGATCCCCTTCCTCCTGTCGATCAGCCGCTCCAGCCCGGACTGGGCATCGATGCGTTCGCTGCTTACGATCCACAACCTCGCCTACCAGGGGCACGACTCTGGCGCGGCACTGTACTACTGCGGCATTCCGTCGCGCAGCCAGCCGAACCTTGTTTACCAGGACCTGGACGACAACCTGCTGGCCATCGGACTCGCCAGCGCCGACGTCCTGACCACAGTCAGTCCCCGCTATGCGGCGGAAATCCAGACGGCCGAACATGGACGCGGCCTCGATGGCCTGATTCGTACGCGCAGCGCGAGCCTCCATGGCATCCTCAACGGCATAAATCGAATGCATCACAATCCCGAGACGGATTGTCACCTGGCTGCCAGATACAACGCCGGGGAGTTTGGCGAGTCACGACTCATCAATCGCAAGGCCCTGCAGCAAAGGCAGGGTCTCGATTGCGAACGCAAGGTTCCGCTGGTAGCCATGGTGGGCCGCCTGGACGTGCAAAAGGGCTTGCACCTGGCTCTGCCTGCCATGCGTCGCCTCCTGACCCGTGACGAATTGCAGTTCGTCAGCCTGGGCAACGGCGATCCCCGCTTTCATCATGAACTGTCGTTGATGGCCGGTCAGTGGCCCGAGCGCGTGGCCGTCCGGCACGACTACGATGGCGCCCTGGCCCGTCAAATTTACGCCGGTTCAGACCTCTTTCTGATGCCCAGCATCTTCGAGCCCTGCGGCATTGGCCAATTGCTGGCCATGCGTTATGGTTCCCTGCCCCTGGTGCGCGAGACGGGGGGACTGGCCGATACAGTTGTGAACTACGACGATGGCCGTGGCTCCCGCGGCACCGGCTTCGTGTTCAGCTGGAGTGAAACGGAGGCCCTGACGCACACGCTCGAATGGGCAATCAGGACCTGGCACAATCGTCCTGCCGCCTGGCGGCGTATGCAGGAGCGCGCCATGAAACAGGACTTCGGCTGGGACAAGAGCGCCCGTGCCACAAAAGAGCTTTATCGCAACATTGTCATCAGTGAGGCCCACCTGTGAAAATCAAGGCTGTTATCCTTGCCGGCGGCGAAGGCACACGCCTTGCCACCCTGACGCACAAGCGCGCCAAGCCGGCCGTCCCCTTTGCGGGCAAGTACCGCATCATCGATTTCACGCTTAGCAACTGCGTCAATTCACGAATATTCGACGTGCTCATCCTTACCCAGTACCGACCGCACAGCCTCAATGATCACATTCGGCGTGGCCGCCCCTGGGACCTGGACCGTTCCTTCACCGGCGGGGTGTTGCTGCTGCAACCCTTCCTCGGCCGGCGGGATACCGACTGGTACGCCGGCACGGCCGACGCCGTCGCGCAAAACCTGCCCTTCGTGCGCCGCGGCAGGCCGGACTATGTCCTCATTCTGTCCGGCGATCACATCTACCAGATGGACTACGCCGAAATGTTGCAGTTCCATCACGAGAACAAGGCGGACGCCACGGTGGCCACCATTCGCGTTCCCATGGACGAGGCCAGTCGTTACGGCATCGTTGACGTCGATGCCGACATGAGCGTGCGTGGCTTTGTCGAGAAACCACCGCAACCGCCCGGCAACCTGGCCAGTATGGGAGTCTACATATTCAGCTACGACGTGTTGGAGCGTATGCTGCAACGCGACCATGAACTGGGCGATTCAAGCCACGATTTCGGCAAGGACATCCTGCCGCGAATGCTCATCGAACAATTGCGGGTCTTCGCCTGGCCATTCGACGGCTACTGGATCGACGTTGGCACCATCGATGCCTATTGGGAAGCCCACATGGACCTGCTCGGCTCCCCGCCATCGCTGAACCTCAACGACCGTACCTGGGTGATTCATACCCGCAGCGAGGAGCGCCCGCCGGTGCAAATCCAGCGTGGCGCCAGCGTCCGCGACAGCATGATCGCAGAGGGCGCGATTGTTTCCTCCGGCGCGCTGGTCGAACGGTCCGTGCTTTCGCCCGGCGTCGTCGTCGGCCCGAATTGCGTCGTGCGTGAATCGATTTTGCTGACGGACACCACCATCGAGGCCGGCGCCGTGATTGATCGGTCCATCATCGACAAGATCGTCGCTGTCGGCCACAACGCCCGCGTGGGTTCCGTTAAAGGGGTCGGCGACCTGGGGATCACCTGTGTCGGAAAAAACACGCAAATTCCGGCCGGGTTCAGAATCGGCCGGTCCTGTGTCATCGGCACAGACCTGCAGGCCAGGGACTTCGAGACCTTCGAAGACGGACACATTCCTGATGGAACGCGTCTGGGCTTTCAGTTGGCGCGGCGCTAGTCTTTCATTTCGTGCGGCAAATTGCCCCGCTTCCCCGCCCGCTGTATTTCATTCGCACAATTCCGCAGTCACGGAGTAACTCATGGTAAAACCGGTAATCACCGTCAACGTCACCGCCAACCTGCCCGGCGATCTCGCGCGCCTGAGGGAGCTTGCCTACGACATGCGCTGGTCATGGGACAGCGATTGCCAGGCGCTTTTCCGTCGCCTGGACCCGGACCTGTGGAGTGATACCGGACACAATCCGGTGCAGTTGCTCGGCCTGCTGTCTCAGGAGAGGCTCGATGAGCTGGCTGCAGACGCCAGTTTCCTGGCCCATCTGCAACGCGTCTGCGCCGGGCGCGATGAGGAACGGGCCCGCAAGGACACCTGGTTCGCCCGAAATGCCGGCGATCAGCCGCCCGGCACCTGCATTGCCTACTTCTCCATGGAGTACGGTCTGACTGAATCGCTTGGCACCTACTCCGGTGGCCTGGGAATCCTGAGCGGAGACCACCTCAAGAGTGCCAGTGACCTCGGGCTGCCGCTCGTCGCCATCGGGCTGCTCTACCAGGAGGGTTACTTTCAACAGTAACTCAACGCTGATGGGTGGCAGCAGCAATCCTACCCGATCAATGACCTGGCCAACCTGCCTCTGACCCAGGTGCGCGATGAACAGGGAGCACCGCTGCTCATCAGCGTGACCTTGCCGAGGCGCGAGCTCTACGCAGCCGTCTGGCAGGTACAGGTGGGACGCGTTCAACTCTATCTGCTGGATTCAAACATTCCGGAAAACCCGGCGCCGGACGACCGCAACCTGACCGACCGGCTTTACGGGGGTGACAGGCGCACGCGCATTCGGCAAGAGATCCTGATGGGCATCGGTGGCATACGCGCGCTGGACGCCCTGGGATTGCGGCCCTCCATTTGTCACATGAACGAAGGCCACTCCGCCTTTCTCGCCCTTGAGCGCATCCGTCAGCTGCAGCACGAGAAGAGTCTGAGTTTTAACCAGGCGCAGGAGATCACCCGCGCCGGCAACGTTTTCACGACCCACACACCCGTCCCCGCCGGCCTGGAGCGATTTGAGTTTGACCTGATCGACGAGCACTTTGGTGACTACAGCCGCGAGCTGGGCCTCTCGCGCGAGGAGTTCCTGAACCTGGGTCGTGAACATGTCGGAGACCACGAGATGTTTTCCATGCCGGTGCTGGCCATGCGCCTCAGCAGCGGCACCAACGCCGTCTCGAAATTGCATGCCTGGGTCTCGCGCGGGATGTGGGGGTCGCTATACCCCGACACGCCGCTGGATGAAGTGCCCATCCAGAGCGTCACCAACGGCGTTCACATCCAGACCTGGATCAGCGACGAGATCGCGGAGTTGTTTGACCACTATCTGGACCCGGCATGGCGCGAGGAAGACGGGCGGCCCGACCTGTGGGCTGCTGTCGACGACATCCCCAACGACGAATTGTGGCGCGTCCATGAGCGCAGTCGGCGACAACTCATCGCTTTTGCCCGCGAACGCCTCCACCAACAGTTGCTGCGCCGCGGATTTGCGCGCAGCGAAGCGGATGCCAGCAGCCGCGTGCTTAACCCGCGGGCGCTGACCATTGGTTTCGCCCGGCGCTTCGCCACCTACAAGCGCGCAACGTTGATCTTCCGCGATCTGCCGCGACTCAAACGCATCGCCAGTGACCCGCACCGGCCCGTCCAATTCATCTTTGCCGGCAAGGCGCACCCCCACGACGCCGGCGGCAAGGAGTTCATTCGGCAAATCATTCACATGGCCCAGGACCCCGAATTGCGGCCACATATCGTCTTTCTTCAAAATTACGACATGCATATCGCCCGGCAACTGGTGCAGGGTGTGGACATCTGGCTAAACAACCCGCGCCGGCCCCAGGAAGCCAGCGGCACCAGTGGCATGAAATGCATCTACAACGCCGGCCTCAACTGCAGCATTCTTGACGGCTGGTGGGACGAGGGCTATGCGCCGGAATTCGGCTGGGCCATCGGCAATGGTGAGGAATACCCCCCGCACGAAGAGGGTCACCAGGACCACGTGGAGAGTCAGGCGCTCTACAACATCCTCGAAAAGGACGTAGTGCCGCTCTTCTACGATCGTGACGATGATAACCTGCCACAGGAGTGGATGCGGCACGTCAAGGCCTCCATGCGACAGCTGGCGCCGCGCTTCAGTTCACACCGCATGGTGCAGGAATACTCCGAACTCTTTTACCTGCCATCCCTGCAGCGTGTGCAACGCATGCAAGCCGACGACCTGCAGCAGGGGCTGGCCTTCAGCGCCTGGCGTTCCAGGCTTGAACAATTCTGGCACGAGATTCGCATCGAGTCGCTGGAATTCAGCGATACGCAACTCGTGGTCGGCGCCTCATTTGAGGTGAAGGCGAGGGTCCACCTGGGCCGCTTTAACCCGGCTGACCTGCGCGTCCAGCTCTATTCGGGCAAGCTGAACACCCAACGTGAACTGGGGGCGCATGCCGGCGACGTCGTAGACATGCAACCGCTTGGCGAGCGCGAAAACGGGTCCCAGGTGTTCCATGCCCGCTACGCCTATCATGTCGGTGGTGAGCGCGGCCTCTCCGCGCGGGTGTTGCCAAGACACGAGTTGTTGCCGGACCAAATCCACCAGGGGCTGATCACCTGGGCGCAAACTTCGCCCTGAGGATCACTGGTTTCGTAGTAGACCGGGCAACTCGCGCAAACGCGGCATCCTTCCGGCAAGCAGCGTCTGTACGCGGAAAACGCGCCCGGCCAGCCACATCAGTGCAGCGCTGCACAGCAGCAACAGCGTGATGCTGAGCGCGACTTGCCAGGCCGGTACAGCGCTGATGAGGACCCGCTGCAGCATCGCCAGCGGCGCAGTGAGGGGAAAGAGACTTAGCGCCAGCACCAACGGGCCATCGGGAGCTTCGATGAATGCCGTGCTGAGCCACAGTGGCACGACTGCCGGAAGCGTGAAGATCACCGCGTATTGCGGGCCTTCGCGCATCGAGGCCGACAGCGCCCCCAGGATGCCGTAGGCGCTGGCGAAGAGCAGATAGGCCAGCACGAAATACAGCAGCAACAAGGGTAACGCGCCCTCCGGCAAGGCAAACTGCGCCAGGGCGGACAGCGCGCCCTGCAGCGGCAGGCGCTGCATTACCAGCATTATGCCCGCCAGCCAGAAGATCAGCTGCATTAGTCCCAGCGTGCCATAGGCCAGCACCTTGCCGGCGAAAAGCTGTCCCGGTTGCAGCGAGGAGAGCAGAATCTCAATGACACGTGTTTCCTTCTCCTCAATGACGCCCTGCAACAGGTAACCGCTGGTCATGAACAGGCTAAACATCAGCGCCAGCACGAAGGGGTAAATTAGCAGCAGCGCGAACTCCTCACCTGCCCAAACTGGGCCTGGCCCCTTGCCTGGCGAGCCTTCCTGTTCGCGCACCACACTCAGCCTCATGGGCCGGTCCAGGCGCTCCAGCAGCCTGGAATCCACCTCGTCTTGCAGAGACTGCAGGATGTGCCTGCGTATGACGCCGCGGCTCATTTCGTTCAGGTTCAGGGCCGGCATCACCTGATAGACAATCCCCCTTTCCAGGTAATAGTCCGGAATGTGATACCAGCTGCCGATGTCGCCACTTTCAAGGGCCAGGGTCGCCGCTGCGGCATCTGCAAATGGCCGCAGACTCCCGGGGCCCGTCCCGTCGTCGCCAACCGGGAAAAGGCCGGTCTCATCGACCAGGCCGCGTTGACCGCTGCCGGGGGACAGAAAGGCCGGCGTGTTGATGCCAGGCAGGTTGACCCCCGGTATTGCGCCCGCCAGAGTCTGGCCTTGCGAAAGCTCCAGCACCAGCAGCGCCAGCAGCGGGACGGCGATGGCCGCCAGTTGCCAGGTCTTGCGTCGCAGATTGCGCAGCAGCTCGAAGCGAAACACCTGCCAGACTGGCCTGATCATGTCCGCTGCCTTCCCTGCGCCGGGTTACGCATCATGCGCCACAGGCGCCCGGGCGTGGGGCGCACACCGTAAAGCAGGGTGGACCAGCGAAACAGGCGCGCCGCCAGCGGTACGGCAGCCACCAGGGAAAGCAACAGCAGCGAGAGACTCAGCGCCAGTTGCCAGCCGGGCAAAGCACCCATGCCCATGCGAATGATGGCCGTCAAGGGCGCAGTCAGGGGGAAAAGTGTCAGCGCCACACTGATCGTCCCGGCAGGGTCACCCAGCAGCACGGCGTAGGCGATAAAGGGCAGGACGCTTGTCAGGGTCAGGCCTCCTGCCAGTTGACGGCTTTCCTGCTCGCTGTCACTGATGGAGCCGATGCCCACGAAAATGGCGGCATTCAGAAAATAACTGAGCAGGAAGTAGACCAGGGTGATCAACAAAACATCCGCCGGCAATTCGATGGCGCCGATAACCGGCAATTCCGGGCCCAGGCTGCGCAGGGCAAGCGCAGCGCCCAGCCAGACAGCAAGTTGCGTCAGGCCGACACAACCCGGACCCAGGATTTTCCCCAGCATCAATTGCCAGGGTGAAATGCTGGTGACCAAAATTTCCAGTACACGGCTGCCTTTCTCCTCAACGAGGCTGGCCATGAGATATCCGCTGGTCGTCTGCATCGCGATGAAGAACGCCATGGCGTAGAGGAACTGGACCAGGAAGGCGCCACCGGCGGCGGCGGCCGTAAGGTCCCTGCCAGGCACACGAATGCGCAGGTCCACCGGCCGGGCCAGCAAGTCTGGCGGCAGTCGACTTCCGGCCTGCAGGGCAAGGTTATGCCGCAGGAAAGCGGCCATGGATTCTTCCAGGGCCTCGCTGTCCGGCAGGCGCGTGTGCAGGGTGATCGCAGCGCTGTCGAGATAGTTTGCCGGGATCAGAAACCATGAATCCAGCAGCCCGTCTTCCCAGGCCGCGCGAGCCAGCGCTTCCGTCTCATAACGTTGAAAGGCATCCGACTGCCATATCAGGCCCGCCAGGTCGACGAAGCCGGTTGACCCGGGATCAAATGAGATGCCCGGGGCCGCGACATTCATGGAATTGAAGACCACTGTGGACAGCGCCAGCGCCATCAGCGGGACGGCGAAGGTCGCAAACAGAAATCCGCGGCTGCGCAGGACAGTTAAATACTCCCGGCGCGCCACCAACAGGGCAAGACTCATCAGTTGCCTTCGACCACCCGAATGAAGATTTCGCTCAGTCCCGGCGTGGCCAGTTCGAAGCGACGAATCTGCATGTCCCCGGCGGCTGCGATGGCGGCCAGCACCGCATCCGGCGTGCTCCCCTGCTCCAGCCGCAACAAGGCTTCACCAGTTTTACCGGCGGCTTCCACAGCGCTCACGCCCTCCAGCCGCGACCAGTCGCCCTGCCCTTCGACCAAAATGGCGTGGCTGGCAAACTGGCGTCGGATTTCCGCCACAGGGCCGTAGAGCTTCTGCCGGCCCTCGCTGATCATCAGCAGGCGGTCCGCCATGGCTTCCACCTGATGCATCTGGTGCGTGCTCATGACAATCGCCACGCCCCTGGCGCGCATCTCTTGCAGCAGGGTCTCCAGCACTTGCGTGTTGACAGGGTCCAGGCCCGAAAAAGGTTCGTCAACAATGATGAGTTCCGGCTCGTGCAGCACGGTAACGGCGAACTGCACCTTTTGTTGCATGCCCTTGCTCAATTCGCGCACCTTGCTGCCTGCATGTGCTTCGAGATCAAGGCGCTCGAGCAGCGCCAGGCTGCGCGACCGCGCAGTGCGGCCGCTCATGCCCTTTAACTGGCCGAGATAGACCATCACCTCCAGCACGGGTGCGTTGCGATACAGGCCGCGCTCCTCCGGCAAATAACCGATCCGCCGGGCGTTGTTGACGCCGGCCGCCTGGCCCAGCACAGAGATACTGCCGCTGTCGGGCCGCAGAATGTCCAGAATCATGCGAATGGTGGTGGTCTTGCCGGAACCGTTGGGGCCGAGCAGGGCAAAGACCTCGCCGCGTTCCACGAGAAAGTCCAGGCCATGAACCGCCCTGGTTCTGCCGTAACTCTTGCTTATGTCTCTGGCTATGATGGCGGCTTCGGCGGAGGACATTGCGAAACACCGTTAGCCCGCGCAGGCAAGGGATGTCTGTTGAAACATCGAACAACCGCCCGAACCGTACAGGCTGCGATACACGTGATGGATGCCGTACAGCAGTTGCACGTAGTTGCGCGTGCTGTCGATGTCGATGGCCTCAAGGAAGCGGTCGACATCGCCGAGGGAAGCGTCCTGCCACTGGATGGCGCGGCCCGGCCCCGCGTTGTAGCCCGCCAGCGCGACCAGCGGATCGCGGTTGAAACGCTCCATTTGCTCTGCCAGATACCAGGCGCCGAAGGTGATGGAGGCGTGCGGCCGCAAAAGATCGCTGTGCTGATAGTCGGGCCAGTTGATCTGGCCGGCGATGTAGTCACCGGTCGACGGAATCACCTGCGTCAGACCCTTCTCACCGGCGGCGGCTTCCGCCCAGGGGTCAAACAGGCTTTCCAGACGAATCAGCGAAAACAGCAGCAGCGGGTCCATGCCGTGTTCCCGCGCCGCAGCCTGCACTTCATCGCGCCAATACACCGGATAACGCAGGCGCGCCAGCCAGCGGGGCGCATTCACGGTGGCGACGTCGGCTGTCCTCAACACATTGGCGGCGGCAAAAATTGAACTGTAGTAGTCCCCCAGGCCGCGCAGATGTACAGCCAGCTGGTAAGAAGTCAGCCCGTCGCCGCTGCTTTCATTGATCAGACCGAAAAACTCGTCCCGCGCTTCATCGCCCAGACCCAGCGACCACAGGACCGTGCCGCGCTGCAGCCTGCCGTCAGCCAGCAGGTCCGCCGCCGCCGGCCACAGCGGGCCCGCCAGTTCAACGCTGAAGCTTGCGCGCAACCAGTCTTCCGCTTCGACCAGTTCCGCCGCCTCGTCAAAGGCCAGATTGAGGTTGGCCGGCGGCTGCAGGGCGGCGCGGGCGCTCAGCAGGTCCTTGGCGCGGGCCGCGTAAAAACTGTCCGGCGCCGCGGCTGCAGCGTCATTCCAGGCGTCTTTCGCGGCTTCCTCGTTGCCCAACAGCCGGGAAAGCCGGCCTGAACGCAGCAGGGCTTCCGCCCGGCCCTCGCCACGCAAACGTCCGGCAAGGCGCGTCAGATATTCCCGCGCCAGCGCCGATTCATTGCGCAATTCGGCGGCGTCGGCCATCAACCCCAGCGCGCTGGTCGCCTGGCTCGCGTCGGGAAATTGTTCTACCAGTTTTTCAAAGGTGACGCGGGCCTCCAACGGCAAATCAAGCGAACTTTGCAAAAATCCGGCCCGCCACAAGGCTTCCGCCGCCGCCGGCGACCTCGAAATACTGTCGGCAAGTTGCAGGTAATGCTCGATCGCCCCTTCCGTATCACCACTCCAGAAACGGGTGCGGCCCAGTTCCAGCAAGGCCTCGCCGTAGAAGTCGCTGTCCTCAGGGATGGCCGCGAAAGCCGCCGTCGCCGCCTCGCTGGCGCCGAGGTCGCGTTCTGCGCGGCCCAGGGTGAGCCACAAATTCGCCGGGAAGTCGGCTTCTGTCGCGGCCAGCGGTGCCAGCGCGGCCTGCGCCCGCTGCACGTCGCCCGCGTTGAAACTCACGCGACCCACGGCGGCTGGTTCCAGCGAGACCTCGCGTTCCAGCAAGGTCAACATGGCTTCAAAGGCGGCAGCGGTACCCGGTTGCTCCTCGAACAGGACTTTCATCCGGGCCAGCGCAAGGGCTTCGTCACCCGCAACCAGCAAGGCACGCGCTGCCGCCAGGCGTATGCTGGCGCGATAGCCCGCGTTTTCGGCATGGGTGAGGATGATCTCATACTGCGTCACGGCCTCACTGGCGCGCCCCGCCGCCAGCAAGGCCTCAGCCAGCTTCTCACCCATGCGCAAGGATGCCAGCCGAACCCTGTCACTCGCCGCCGCGGCCCGATAGCTGGCCAATGCAGCCTCTGGCTGGCCGAGGGCCATTTGAGCATCGCCGATGCGCTCAAGCGCATAACTGTCGATAACGCCGGGTTGCAACTGCATCCAGGCCGTGTAATCGGCGATGGCGTCCTGCCAGTTTTCCTGGCCGACCAGGGCTTGGGCGCGCCAGAACCAGGCGCGCGCATCGCGTTGCGCCGCCGGCTGCAACGCCATGTACTGCGTCAAGGCATTGATTGCCGCGTCATATTGCCCCTCACGCAGCCATTCCTGACCCAGCAGCAGGGCAGCGTCCCCTGCCTGTGCCGCTACCGGAGTCTGCGCCAGCAGCGATTCCAGCGCAAAAACGCCGCGCGCCGGTTCGCCGTCCCGCAATTCCCTTTCCGCTGCCTGCAACAGCAGGTCAGGCGCGATGGTCGGCGTCACGGTAGGTGAGGGCGTCACGGTCGCAGTGGCAGTCGGCGCCGGCGTGTCCGAAGGCGCCGGCGTCCATGTTTGGGTCGGCTCGGCCTGCGCGAAGGGACTGCAGGCAACCATCAGCGCGATCGCGGCCAGCAACAGAGGCGGGACGCCGCGGGAGCGTAGTCCGGGGAAAATAGCAGGCGGTGTCAGCATGGCCCCATTCTAGCACAGCGAGGGGTCAGTTCGGGGGTTCCAGTTCGCCATTCAGCCAGGGTATGCCGAACCCCACCAACAGATGACCTGCTTCCGCGAGCGCCGCTCCAGGGTCGCCACTGCTTTGCCAGCTCCACCAGTGATCCGCCGACGGCAATATCGCCACAGCGAAGTCCTGCACAACCAGCGCAGCCAGCGAACGCTCCGCCCCATCGCGAAACAGCGTCACGCGAAAGCGCGAGGGCATCTGCGGCGCCCATTCGCTGGCAGTGCCGACCAACAGCTGAAATTCAATGCGCCGGTCCACGCCGGATTCACCGGCCAACCGGAACTGAAAGCGACCGCTCGCCTCTCCGACCGGGTCCTCTTCCAGCTGGTAGCCAGCCGCGCCCAGCGCCTGCCCCAGCACCGTCAGCAAAAGCAGCCGAAAGGTCGAGACGGCGTCGTTTGTGTCAGCCACTATCCCGACGCCTCGATACAACCGCGTTGGCGTGCAGGCCGTATGATCGGCCGGCGCCCACCGCGGTCTGTGACGGTTGCGGGCATTGGATCAGGGGGCCGCCTGATGCCCTCGGCCAGGCCCCGCAGCAGAAGACCATCGGGCAACGTCGGCTGCATCTCAGGCTTCCGCCCCGGCTGCCTCTTCGCCATCCAGTTGTGCCCGCAGCGCCGTCACGCCGGTCACCGGCAACTGGCAAACGAAGTTGCGGCAGACATGGGCCGTCGCCTGGCCGGCGAGCATCGTCCGGCCGCGCAGCAGGAGAATGTCGCTCTCCAGATTTAAGGACGGCTTCGTCAGCGCGCTGACGCTGTTGGGGCGCCAGCGGGAATGCAGCTCCGCCACCAGCGCGGCACATTGTTCTTCCTCCGGTTCACCCACTATGGCGACCTCCTGCATGCCCGCTACCAGCATGTCGACCGCGTTCAGCGCCTCGCCAAAAGCCTGCGGGTAGGCGCGCAGGGCCTCGACCAGAAGGCGCAACGCCGAAACTGCCGCATCCTGGTAGCGTGACTCCCCGGTCCAGGCGGCCAGACGCAACAATTGCCGCGCCAGCATGGCGCCGCCGGAAGGTGTGGCGTTGTCCTGCAGGTTACGTGGCCGCACGATGAGAGTCTCGTGGTCGTCGCTGGTATCGAAAAAGCCGCCACCGTCCGCGCAGAAGTGCAGCAGGGCCTTGTCCGCCAGTTCACGCGCCGCCCGAAACCAGCGCTCGTCCCAGGTTGTCTGGTACAACTCAAGCAGGCCGTCACAGAGATTGGCGTAGTCTTCAAGAAAGCCGTTGATGTGACTCGCGCCATCCTTGTAGGTGCGCAGCAGCCGACCGTCATCGCGCCCCAAATGCGCCAGCATGAATTCCGCGTTTCGGATCGCCGCGTCGCGCCAGTCCTCGCGTTGCAACACGCGCGCGGCTTCCGCCAGACTGGCCAGCATCATGCCGTTCCAGGCGCTGAGGACCTTGTCATCCAGAGCGGGATGCACCCTTTCTTCACGGGCGGCGTAGAGCCTGGCCCGCATGGCCTCGATGCGGCTAGCCAGTCCCGTTTCGCTGATGCCATACGTCGCCGCCAGCTCAGCAGGGTCTGTGGCGACGTTCAGGATATTGCTGCCTTCGAAATTGCCGTCCGCGCTGACACCCCAATACTCGCATGCCAGGCCCGCCTCCTCACCCAGGATCTCCTGCAATTCCGCCATGCTCCATACGAAGAAGCGCCCTTCCTCGCCCTCGCTGTCTGCATCGGTGGCACTGAAGAAGCCGCCTTCAGGATGGGTCATCTCGCGCAGAATGTAATCGTAGGTTTGCGTGGCAATCTCGCGGTACAGGGGGTCACCCGTGACCTGCCAGGCATGCAGGTAGCAGCGTGCCAGTTGTGCATTGTCGTAGAGCATTTTCTCGAAGTGAGGCACCAGCCAGATGGCGTCCACGCTGTAACGATGGAAACCACCGCCAATCTGATCGTACATGCCGCCACGAGCCATCCTTGCCAGTGTGAGTTCGGCGGCCTGCAAGGCGCGCCGGTCACCTGTACGCAAGTGCGTGCGCAGCAGGAACTCAAGTATCATCGGTTGCGGGAATTTGGGCGCGCCCCCAAATCCTCCGTGACGCGCGTCCAGATTGCGCAGCAGACCTGCCGCTGCCGCGTCCAGCAACTCTGCGTTGAGCATGTCGGCCGGCCCGCCGATGTTCAGCGCCAGACGGCCCAGCCCGCCGGTCAGTGAGCCGGCGGCCCTGTCGACCTCGTCGCGACGCTTGCGGTAAGCGTCCTCGATCCCGCGCAGGATGTCGCGAAAGGCCGGCATGCCCATGCGCGGCTCCGGCGGATAGTAGGTGCCGCCGTAAAAAGGCCGGCCATCGGGCAACAAGAACACGGTCATCGGCCAGCCGCCATGCCCGCTGATGGCCTGTACGGCCTGCATATAGATGTCATCGACGTCCGGCCGTTCTTCACGGTCGACCTTGATATTCACATACAGCTCGTTCATCAGCGCCGCTGTGGCTTCATGCTCGAAACTTTCATGGGCCATGACGTGGCACCAGTGGCAGGCGCTGTAGCCCACGCTCAGCAGCAAGGGCTTGTCTTCGTCCCTGGCGCGCGCAAAGGCCTCCTCACCCCATGGATACCAGTCGACGGGGTTGTCGCGATGCTGCAACAAATAGGGGCTGGTTTCATGCTCTAGCCGGTTCATGGGCGCTCCCGTAACGAATCCCTATCGCAGTTCTAATGAAAGGCGCAGACCCGCGCCTGCGTATATGATACACTCACAGCAGTTATCCTTCGTCTCTCTCCCGTAACAGAGGATCAGGCGAACCCCATGTTTGGCTTTAACAAGTCCGGTGACCAGGACCCCGGAGATCGCCAGCCACGCTTTCGAATCCCCAACTGGGTGTGGCCAGCCGTCTGGCTGCTCATTCTGCTGTGGCTCTTCTTCCGCGTGCCTGGCATGGTAAGCGAGTTTGGCGGCGAGCAACCCATCGAGATTCCCTACTCCTTCTTTTACGAGCAGGTCGAAGCCGGCCGTGTCGTCCAGGTGACGATGGAGGACATCAAGGTAACCGGTCGCTTCCGCTCCATGGTAACCTGGCCGCCGCCAGGCACCATCAGTTCCGAACCGTCGCGCCAGTCAAACTGGTTTACCACGAACCTGCTGCCGGTGGATGATCCGCAACTGACGGCGGCCCTGCGCGAAAACAACGTGATCGTCACGTCGCGCACCAATGAGACCTCACCAATCCTGCTGTTCCTGTTCAACTTCGGACCCATTCTGCTGCTGCTGGGCTTTTTCGTCTGGTCTGCGCGCCGCGCCCAGGGGCAGATGGGCGGCATATTTGGTTTCGGCCGCTCCCAGGCGCGGCAATACGACGCCGAACGCCCCCAGGTAACCTTCAGCGACGTGGCCGGCCAGGACAATGCCCGTCAGGAGCTTGAAGAAATTGTCGATTTTCTCAAGGAGCCTGACAAGTACGTGGCGCTGGGCGCGCGTATTCCGCGCGGCGTCTTGCTGGTCGGCCCGCCGGGAACCGGCAAGACTCTGCTGGCGCGCGCCGTCGCCGGGGAAGCCAACGTGGCCTTCTTTAGCCTGGTGGCCTCGGAGTTTGTGGAAATGTTCGTCGGCGTCGGCGCCAGTCGCGTGCGCGATCTGTTTAACAAGGCCAAGGAAAACGCACCGGGCATCATCTTCATCGACGAGATCGATGCCGTCGGCCGTCGTCGCGGCGCCGGTCTGGGCGGTGGACACGACGAACGGGAACAGACGCTCAACCAGATGCTGGCCGAAATGGACGGTTTCGACCAGAACGAAAGCATCATCGTCATGGCCGCCACCAACCGCGCCGACGTGCTCGACCCTGCACTCTTGCGGCCCGGTCGCTTTGACCGTCAGGTGATGGTGGGCTGGCCGGACCGCACAGGACGGGAAGCGATCCTGACGATTCACACCCGTGGCAAGCCGCTTGCGGAGGACGTCAGTATCAAGGAGATGTCTCGCAGCACCATCGGCTTTTCCGGCGCTGATCTGGCCAACCTGGCCAATGAGGCAGCGCTGCACGCCGCGCGTGCGGCACGCAAGTTCATCAGCATGCGCGACTTCTATGAGGCCTTTGACCGTATCGTGCTGGGTATTAAGGGCTCGCCACTGATTGATGAAGAGGAACGACGTCTGACGGCCTGGCACGAAGCCGGCCACGCACTGGTCGCCGCCCTGACACCAGGCGCCGATCCGGTCTCCAAGGTCACCATTGTGCCCCACGGCCAGGCGCTTGGCGTCACTGTCTTTCAGGCCGAACATGATCGCCGCACTCTCTCCCGCCAGCAACTGCTGGCGCGCATCAAGGTCGGTCTGGGCGGGCGCGCCGCCGAAGAAATCGTACTGGATGACATCAGCTCCGGCGCGCGGGCGGACATCACGATGGTGACGCGCATCGCCCGCAGCATGGTCACTGAACTGGGAATGAGCGAGAAAGTGGGGCTGATCGACCTCAGCATTGAGGATGAACAACCCTTCCTGGGTTACAACATCCAGCGCAACACGCAGATTAGTGATGACACCCAGGCGCTGGTCGATCAGGAAATCGGCAGCATTATCACGGGTTCCTATAAAACCGTGCTTTCCCTGTTGCGTGAACATCGCAACGATCTGGACCAGATCGCCAACGAACTGCTCGAGAACGAAACAGTCGAGAGCAGGCGCATTCTGGAAATCCTCGGCATTGAAGCCACCATATCCGACGAGGCGGAAGAGACCGTACAGCCTGAATCGGAAACTGTCGACACGCAGGAAGCGGCGGCGTCCAACGGCCAGGAGCCGGAAGCGTCAGGTGGGCAGGAAGCGCGGCCGGAAGCCACCGTTGTTTCCCGCGCCCGTCATCCGCTGCAGGGTGACGAGGAAAACGACGCCGCCTGAAAGACCTGCAACCAGGTTAAACGACAGGACCCCGCCCACTGTGACGGGGTCCTGTTGATCTGGCAGAGGACTAGTCCTCTTCTGCCTCGCGCTTCGCCGCGGCAATCACGCCGTCGGTCAGGTGCGCCGGCACCTGTTCATAGTGCGAAAAGACCATGGTATAAATCCCGCGGCCGCCGGTGATCGAGCGCAGGTCGTTGCCGTAGCGAATCATTTCCGCCAGGGGCACCTGCGCGCTGACAATGCTCTTGCTGCCTTCGCTTTCCATGCCCTGCACCCGACCGCGCCGTGTATTCAGGTCACCCATGATGTCGCCCATCATGCTTTCCGGCACAGTAATGCGCACGTCCATGATGGGTTCCTGCAAGACCGGGCGCGCTTCGCCGAAGGCTTCCCGAAATCCCTCGCGACCTGCGATCTGGAAGGCAATGTCCTTCGAATCGACCGGGTGTTCCTTGCCATCAAAGACCACCGCCTTGACGTCCACCACCGGGAAGCCGGCAATCACACCCTCCGGCAGTACAGTCTGAATGCCCTTGTCGATGGACGGCAGGAAAGAACTGGAGATCGCGCCGCCAAAGACCTTTGTCTCGTATTCGTAGCCATTGCCGACGTTGGGCTCCAGCCGAAGGCTGATTTCGGCGAACTGGCCCGCGCCACCTGTCTGTTTCTTGTGGCGGTAGGTGGCCTCACTGCTGCGGGTAATGGTTTCCTTGTATGGTACGCGCGGCATCCCGGTGTCCAGATTCACGCCAAGTTTCTCCGCGCGACTGATCGCCAGATTCACGTGGGCCTCGCCCATCCCTTCAAGAATGGTCTGGCGCGTGTCGCCGTCATGGCGCCAGCGCAAGGTTGGGTCGGACCCGGCCAGACTGGTAAGGATGGCGCCCATGCGCGTGCCATCCGCCTGGGTTCGCGGCGTTATTGCCACCATGTATAGCGGCGCCGGCAGGTCCGGACGGGCAATAAGCAGATCGGCCTCTTTCGTGCTGATCGTGTCGCCGGTCCGCGTGTCACCAAGTTTGGAGACGACGCCGATGTCGCCGCAATGCAGGACACTGACGTTTTCCTGCTCCTTGCCCCGCATGACGATCAGGGGACCAAATCGCTCTTCATTGCGCCGCGTGCTGTTGTAGTAGCGCGTGTCCGCCTGCACCGAGCCGGAGAAAATGCGAAAGAAAGTCAGCGTACCGACGTAGCGATCATTGATGGACTTGAAGACCCAGGCGGCCAGCGGCGCATCGTCGTCCTGCGTCGTCGCCAGCGAATCTCCGGATTCTTCCTCGCCTTCAAGGCGGATGCTGCGACCGCCAGGCTGCGGCGCGTAGGCGATCAGGGCCTCCATCAAGGGCACCGTGCCGATATTTTTTGTCGCCGCGGTGGCGAAAACCGGCACCGTCTTCAGTTCCGGGTCGCGGGCCGCCTTGCGCATGCCATCGCGGATTTCCTCGTCACTGAGGTCGCCTTCCTCAAAGTACTTTTCGATCAGTTCATCGTCGGATTCGGCAGCAGCTTCGACCAGCTCCAGCCGCGCCTCCTCAACCGCTTCTTGCATGTTATCCGGCAGGTCGGAGCGTTCTGCGCCGGCGCCCAAGTAGGCCTTTTGTGTGATTAAATTGACCACGCCGGTAAAGTCGGCCTGTTCACCCAGCGGCAGCATGACCGGAATGAACTTGTAATCCGAAAAGCTTTCCCGCAGGCTCGCAAGCGCGGCATCAAAATCAGCGTTGTCCCGGTCCACCTTGTTGATGACGACCATGACAGGCTGGCGGCTGGCGCGCGCGAATTCCCAGGCCAGTTCGGTACCCACTTCCACGCCGGCCACCGCATCCACCACCACCACAATCGAATCCGCCACGTAGACGGCGTTCTTTACCTCGCCCTGAAAGTCCGTGTAGCCAGGGGTGTCCAGCAAGTTGATTTTGGTCTCGTTGAATTCGACCGGAACCAGCGATGTGGAAAGCGAAACCTGGCGCTCCTTCTCGT
>JAGWBD010000018.1 GCA_021296065.1 Anaerolineae bacterium | reverse complement strand
GGCTCCATGAAGTAGATTCTGGGCAGTCCAGTTGGAGAACCCCATGACCATCGCTCGTGACCTCGACACCCCCGCCGTCCTCATCGACATCCCGACCATGCTGCGCAACATCGAGAGCTTGCAGAGTTACTGTGACGGCCATGGCATCAATTTTCGGCCGCACATCAAGACGCACAAGAGCCCCGAAATCGCGCGCATCCAGCGCGAGGCCGGCGCCGTCGGCATCGCCTGCCAGAAGCTGGGCGAGGTCGAGGTCTTCCTCGACGCCGGTTTCGACGACATCCAGCTGCCCTTCAACATCGTCGGGCCGCACAAGACCGCGCGCCTCGCCGCCCTTACGAAACGCGGCCGCATCACCGTCAGCGCCGACCACAGTGACGTACTGGACGGCCTTGAAGCCGCGGCCGCCGACGCAGGCGTGCGCATCCGCGTCATGCCCGACCTGGAGACCGAGATCGAACGCACCGGCGCTTCGCCGGAGGGGGTCGTCGCGCGGGCCCCCCCCAACCTCGCCAGCCCGCCCCGGGAATTAGCCGGCCGGGTTAAATTCGACCGCGCCTGCAGGAAACGCTTAAGCGCCTGAGTGACGCCGGTATCGACGTGCCGGAGGTCAGCGGCGGCGGCACCGGCGCCTCGACGACCGCGCACGAAATCCCGGAATTGACCGAGATCCGCGTGGGCACCTACATCTTTAATGACATGAATTGCGTCAGTGGCGGCTGGGCGACGCTGGACGACTGCGCCATGAGCGTAATGGCCACAGTCGTCAGCCGGCCGACAGCGGATCGCGCCATCCTTGACAGCGGCAGCAAGACCCTCGCCGCGGACCGCGTCAATGACGGCCACGGCCACATCCGCGAATATCCCGAAGCGCGCATATACAAGCTCAATGAGGAACACGGCTTCGTCGACCTCTCCGCTTGCGAGCGCAAACCGCGTATCGGCGAGCAAGTGCGCATCGTGCCGGTGCATACCTGCGTCGTCAGTAATCTGCATTTTCAACTGCATGGCGTGCGTGATGGCGTCGTTGAGCGGGAATGGCCGGTCGCGGCGCGCGGTCTGGTGCGCTAGGTTCAGCAGCGAAACGGGTCGCAGTAGTTGACGCCCTGCCCTGCCAGGCGCGGCAGGTGCCCGCGCAAGCGCAGTCGAAAATCACCGTAGTCGAGCATTGGGGCCGCAGTCCACAAGGTCTCCGCCAGGGCCGCGGCCCGCGGCCAGGTCATGTACTCGACCTGGTCTGACGTGGGCATGTACTCCGTCCAGACGTTGCCCTGGCCGCCCAAAACGTGAGATTGACGGGCGGGATCGATTCCTGCGACGGGGTCAAAATCGTAAACGCGCTCCAGGGGCACATAGCCGCCAATGGCCGGCGGTTCAGACTCCCGGTCTTCACGTTGGTAATAATCGAAATAACAATGCGTATTTGGCGACATGACGACGTCGTGACCGGCGCTGGCGGCAGCGATTCCGCCCGCCGAGCCGCGCCAGCTCATGACCGTGGCGCCCGGGGCGAGGCCGCCCTCAAGGATTTCGTCCCAGCCGATCAAACGACGCCCATGCCCGTTCAGGAAGCGTTCGACGCGACGGATGAACCAGCTTTGCAGCTCATGCTCATCGCGCAGCCCTTCCCGCTGTATACGCACCTGACACTTTGGGCAGGCCTGCCAGCGCGTTTTCGGGCATTCGTCGCCACCGATGTGGATAAACTCACCAGGGAAGATCGCCATGACTTCCAGCAGCACGCTCTCCAGAAAATCGAAGACGGCGTCGTTGCCGGCACAAAAGACCTCGTCGCTGATGCCCCAGTGACAACGCGCATCATAGCCTTCGCCCAGGCAACCCAGATGCGGGTAGCTGGCCAGCGCGGCCTGGGCGTGTCCGGGCATTTCGATTTCCGGCACGATGGTGATGTGCCGTTCAAGGGCGTAGTTGACCAGGGCGCGCGCCTCGGCCTGGCTATAAAAGCTGCCGTAGCGCCGACCGTCCAGGGTGTGACGATCCGCCGGCAATGGCGACGCGGCTCGCCAGGCGCCCACTTCCGTCAATTGCGGCCAGCCTTTTATCTCCAGACGCCAGCCCTGGTCCTCGGTCAGATGCCAGTGAAAGCGATTCAACTTGTGCAGTGCCATCAGGTCCAGCGTCTTGCGCAGAAAATCAGGCGGGTAGAGGTGACGGCCGACGTCCAGGTGCAGGCCTCGCCAACGGAAACGCGGCCCATCCTCAATACTCAGGCAGGGAAAGGCGGGCATTCCTTCAGCCGGAAGAAACTGTCGCAGGGTCTGCGTGCCGCAAAACAGACCGGCCTCATCACCGGCCAGCAGTTGAACCATCTCCGGAGTCACCCGCAGTTGATAGCCTTCGCTATCCATGTCGGGCGCCAACTTCATATGCAGACAGTTTCCGGGCAGTTCGTCCTGGACAAGCGGGAGCGGCAGACCCGTCGCCGCGCGCAACACGTCAGCACAGGGGGCGGCAGCAGCCGGACTGCCCCCGCTCATGTTGATGCGAGTCCCGGAATCCAGCACAAAAACGCCCGCTTCGCGCCGCAGCAACTGAGGCTGCGGCACGAGCGCGGGAGTCTCAACTGACACAGGTGTTGGGCTCAGGTCTGCTTGAGCAGCGGCTCGTCGGCGACGCGCTCACGGTAGCCGGCGACGATCAGACCGGCTCGACCCATGCTCTGGCCGTATTCCTGGCGGTTGTGCGGATCACGGTAGCCCATGCGCACCATGCGCCGCGGTTTACGGGTGCCGTTGATGTAGGAGCCGTGCACGGTGTGATAGCAGAAGAGCACCACGTCGCCGCGTTTCGCCGGTACCGGCACCGTGTCTTCCAGGCGCCAGTCATCGGTGGGCAGGTGCGGCGTGCAGGGGCCGTCTTCGGTCATGGTGATGTGCTCAAGCGCGCCGTTCTTGTGCGAACCCTTCAGGAAGCGAATCTCGCCGTTTTCGTGACTGGTGTCGTCCAGATGTACCAGCACGTCGATGAAACGGCCGTTCTCGTGGGCGTAGAAAGGATGGTCCTGGTGCATCGGGAAGGGGTGGCCCGTCTGCGGCGGCTTGATGTGCATGGTGGTGTGGTGCAACTCAACGTTGGGGCCAATCAGATCGGCCAGCGCCGCCGCCAGCTTCGCATTGGTGACGGCCTTCATCCAGGCGGCGGAGTAGAGATGCAGGTCATGCATCGCGGTGAGCTTCGACTGCTTCTCAATCTCGGGATTCATGTAGGCCTGGCGCCAGGGCCCGCTCCAACCGGGGCTGGTGAAGGACCAGTCCTGTACCAGGCGGTCCAGTTCGTCGGCCAGTTCGTCGGTCTCTTCCGACGTGAACAGACCGGGAATACGCAGAAAGCCGTTCTCGAGATAGAAATCGATATCCTGTTGCGAAAGCATGTTCTCTTTCCTTCTTGCCCTTGCCAGCAACTGCTGTGATTATACTGTGATTGCAGCATTTTCAAGCGTCCGCAGCAGGGAATCCAGCCGCATGGCTGTTGTATAGTACGGGTCGCCACTGTTCAGTAATCCGGAGCCGGGATGAATCGCATACGCCTCTACCTGCGACTCGCCTGGCAGAACCTGCATGGAAACGTCCGCTGGACGAGCTTCGCGATTCTCGGCGTGGCCGCGGGCGTCGCGGCCATGGTCGCCCTGCGCAGTCTCGGCCTGACCATCAACGATGCCCTGCTGCTCAACCTGCGCGAGGTCAACCGCGGTGATATCAACATTCGCAGCGTCACCAGCGGCCCCTTTGCCCTGACTGTCAACGAGGGGGCCTGGGAACGTAGCATCTTTGAAGAACAGGACCTCTTGCGCATCGAGGAAGCCGTCACGGGCCAGGACGGCCTCCTGACTGCCTACAGTGTCTACCACAATGTCCAGCTGGCGCGTCACGACGACGCGACCAACCGCGCGCCAGGCATTGTCAGCAGTTTTTTCATCGATCCGTCCAGCTACGACATCAATCAGCACATCGTCTCGGAAGTGCCGCCAGGCATGACTCCCGGTCAGTTGCTTACCGGGGCTGCGGAGATCGTGCTCAGCCGCAGACTGGCAGATGCGCTGGAACTGCAAGTCAGTGAAAAGGTCCGCGTCAGCGGCACGGTTCTGCCCTACACAGTAATGGGCATCGTGCCCGATCACAGCGAGGCCAACATTCGCGATCTGGCTTCTTCGCTGTTCGGTTTCGCCTATTTTCATCGCGACCAGGCGCTGCAGATGCAGTTGAACCCGGCCCCCAATCAGGTCAGCATTTACCTGCCGGACGGTAGCAGCGGGGACTCGATCCGGCAAATGGGTCTGGACCTATGGGCCCTGGACGCCGGTATCCACTCCATGACGACGACTCCGGACCTGTTGATTCGCAACAGGGATTTGACGGATATCATTGAACGCTTCGTGGTCCTGACCGGCCTGGCCGCCTTGCTCGTCGGTGGCGCGGGCATCGTCAGCACCATGCTGGTACTCACCGGTCGCCGTCTGCATGTTATCGCCACGTTGAAGGCGCTGGGCATGCAACGTCATCAGATCGCCGCCGTGCATGGCGCGGAAGCGTTGCTGCTGGGCCTGGCCGGATCTGTCGCCGGCATGCTGGCCGGACTGGTGCTCAGCAGGGCCATTAGCAACGTCAGCGCGACACTGGTGCAGCGGCCCGTCGCCTGGCGCCCGTATCCGGAAGCGCTGTTCTTCGGGCTGGCCCTTGGGCTGGCGATGACACTGGTCTTTGGCACTTTGCCCGTCAGCATCGCGGCGCGCGTGCGTCCTGCCATCCTCCTGCGCCCTGCGCAGGGTCGTCTTCCGCGACCAGGCATTCGGGAAGGGGTCCTGGCGCTCCTGCTTGTCCTGCTGGTCGCCGGATACTTCGCCGGCACGGTCCTCCATCCCCTGTTGGAACGCGGCCTGCCTGCAGACCCTCCCAACGCCTTGCTCAGCGGCGTCTTGATTGTCGCCGTCGCCATTTTCCTGCTGGCCATCCTTGTGGCGGGCCTTTGGCTTGTGCTCTTGTTGCTGAGCAACCTGCCCATCGCCGGCGCGTCGGAGATTCGCCTGGCCTTCGCCAATCTGGGCGCACACAAGCTGCGCAGTTCCACCACCTTGCTGGCCCTGGCGACCGGCGTTTTTACGCTGAGTATGGTCAGCTTCCCGGTCATCGGCGTGCGCCAGGTGCTGCAGTTTCGCTTTGAGGAGTCGCTGGGAGGCAACGTGCTGGTGCTGCCCCTGTTTCCACAGGCGCCCGGCCTGGTCCTGCGCAACCTGCTGCCCGACCTGCAGGAAGACCTGCGCTACAACACGCAAACCGACATCTGGCTGGCGCAACTGGAGGCCATTGATGGCGTTGCCGCTGGCAACAGCCCGACTCTGCCACTCATCGTGCGAGAATCACAGAAGCCCGACTTGCGCAGCGGTGAACTGATCGCCGGGCGAGACCTGGCAGCCGGCGACGCCGGTTCGCCATTGCTGGTCCTTGCCCGTGGCTCGACGCTTGAAGCCGCCCTGCGACCGGACGCGGTGCCGGGGCAGATCATCGCTCCGGGCACAATTCTTTCCTTGCGCATAAATGAAACATTGCAGAGAGTCGTGGTGGTCGGCATCGTTGACAGTGCCAGCAATGCCCTGTTTCCGGGAATTGCCGCCGCCTTTCTGCCACCCGGTATACTCGATTCGAGCGGCAGTCTGGCCCGTTTCCACATTTTGGACGTGACAGCGGACAAACTGGACGCCGCGCTGGCCCGACTCAGCGCCGTACCCCTGTTGTTGGCCCTGGACGTGAACCTTCTGGACCAACTCGTCGTACACTTTTCAGGGCAACTTGGCGCCCTGCCTGCCGCTGTCGGCATGCTGACCCTTTTCGCTGCCGGAGTCATGATGGCCAACAGCGTCGTACTTGCCACACTGGAGCGACAGCGCCAAACCGGCACCTTAAGGGCCCTGGGGCTGCGGCGTGGGCAAGTCTTGCGCGTCCTGCTGCTGGAAAATACCACGCTGGGCCTGTTGGGCGCATTGTCGGGCCTGGCCATGGGCATCGCCGGTCAGGGACTGATTACCGCGCTTGGCACCGGCAAGGCGATGCCGCTGCCGCCAGAGGCAGGGCCTGTCCTGGCGGGCCTGTTGCTATGCGTTTTGTTGATCGCCTGGCTGGCGACGCTTGCCGGCGCGCGCAGCGCCCTGCGGCCGCCGGTCGCAGAAGTACTACGCTACGAATAATTGCTCCCGACCTTTCCATGAACAGCGTCGGGACCGTCGAACAGGAGGTTCCATGTTCTATCTCCGCTACGCGATGCGCAGCTTCTGGCGCAACCGCCGCTGGTCGCTCTTTGCCGTTTTCTCCATCGCCGCCGGCGTGGCTGCCATCGTGGCCTTGCGTAGCCTTGGCCTCGCCATCGGCGACTCCCTGACCGGCAACCTGCGCGCCACCAACCACGGGGACATCACCATCAGCGTGCCCGGCGAGGCCTTTGGCGCGACTTTTGGTTTCGGCGGCAACGATCAGGACGAAAGACCGCAACTGGATGCAGACCTGCTCAAGCGGATCGACGCCTGGACGGCGGAACGGGACGGCGAATGGAGCGCATGGACGGCCAGCAATGCCATCCAGATTGCCTCGCCCGACGGCGAAACCAGCGGCCGGCCGCAGTTCGTCAGCAGCATCTTCGTGGACTCTTCCGTCTGGCCCGTGTCGCACGAGGTGTTGGCGCTGGAACCACCAGGGGTGCCCCTGTCCAGCCTGCTCACTGGCGGCGACGAGGTGGTGGTAAGCCGGAATTTGGCCGACTTGCTGGAAATCACCGTCGGTGACCTGGTGCGTGTCAGCGGCACGGAAGAAGAATTTGCCGTTCGCGGCATCGTCGCCACCGATTATGAGGCCAGCCTGCGCAATCCCCTGGCGGCCTTCTTTGGCTTCGCCTATTTGAACTACGAAAGCGTCGACAAGCTGGCGCTGGACGGCAGCCCAAATCGCATCAGCATCGCGCTGCCGCCTGACCGGGCGCCGTTGACACAGGAACAGGCGGACGAAATGACTGCTGAACTGCGCGGCCTGACCGGCAGCGGGTTGCGCTACTCAACCGTCCCCGAGTTGCGCGAGGAAAACCGCCTCATTGCGGACCTGACTGGACAGTTCATAGTCGTAATGGGCCTGGGCGCCATGTTGATCGGTGGCGTGGGCATCGTCAACACCATGCTGGTGATGGTGCGCCGCCGCACGCTGGAAATTGCCTCGCTCAAGACTTTTGGCATGAAGGGCAGTCGCATCGCCCTGCTCTTTCTGACCGAAGGCCTGCTCATGGGACTGGCGGGCAGCCTTGCCGGCGCAGTCCTCGGCTTCTTTCTGAGCCGCCTGGCCAACCAGTATGGAGAGGCGCTCATCCAGCAGCCGCTCGCCTGGAGCCTGCAACCGGAGGCCCTGCTTTTTGGCATGGTCATCGGTCTGATCGTTTCCGGAGTCTTCGGTGTGCTGCCGGTATTGACCGCCCTGCGCGTGCGGCCCGGCATCATCCTGCGCCCCAACGAGACCGTCATACCACGTACAGGTTTGCTGCATTCCCTGCTGGCCTTGCTGCTGATCGTGTTGGCCCTGGGCCTCATCGCCGGGCAAATACTGGCCAACCCGCTGGCAGGCATCATAGGCACGGCGCTGACCCTGTTGCTGCTTGGCATCCTTGTCGGCCTGCTCTGGCTACTGGTGTGGGTCGTCGGGCGCATGCCGGCCTTTGGCAACGTCGACCTGCGCCTGGCCTTGCGAAATTAGCGCTCCGCCCGCACGCGCACGGCAACCACCTTGCTGGCCCTGAGCGCCGGCATGTTCGCCTTGAGCAGCATCGCCTTTTTCGGCGCCGGCACACGACAGATCCTGCAGTCCACCCTCAGCGACTCGCTGGGCGGCAACGTCATGATCTTTACGCCGCTGCCGGCGGCCATCGTCAACCCCCTGATCGAGGGGCGACTTGACGGGCTTGAGGGCGTCCGCTCCACAACGCGCATCCTCAATTACAGCGGTGAGGTCATCGCCATCAATGGCGAGAACACCAACAGTGAGGAAATCATCGGCCAGGCGCGCCAGCTGCGTCGTGAAATGCGGGATGCCTCCCGTAGCGGTGACATCGGACGCATCGCCGAACTGGGCGCAGAACTGGATGCTCTGCCGGATTACGCGCTGGATATCACCGTGCGAGACACCAGCGGGACCAACCTGAATGGCAATGCGCGCATCGTCGCAGGGCGCCCGCTAGGCCCTGACGACATCGGCCAGCCTGTGCTGTTGTTGTCTGAAGAAGACCAGTTGGTAGACGTCGGCGGGCGCATCACCCTGCAGGTAGGCGATGAGGCCTACGAGTTTGAGGCGGTCGGCGTCCAGGCATCCAGCAGCCTGTTTCAGGGGCCGGACCAGATCATCGTTCCGCCCGGTGTCCTGCCCGCCGGCGATACCGGTTTTCCCTTCACCCTGGTGGACGTCGAGGACGAACACCTGGACACGGCCCTTCTCAGCCTTTCCGCCCTGCCCCTCGTCTTTACCATCGACATCGGCTTCATCGACGGGTTGATCGGCCGCTTCATCGACCAGTTCAGCGCCCTGCCCATTCTGGTGGGCCTGCTCTCCCTGGGGGCAGCCGGCATCATCATGGCCAACACCGTCGCATTGGCGACGCTCGAACGCAGGCGTCAAATCGGCATCCTCAAGGCTGTTGGGCTCAAGGGTAGCCGGGTGCTGGGCGTCATGTTGCTGGAAAACCTGATCATCAGCCTGCTGGGCGGTCTGCTGGGTTTGGGCCTGAGCGCCCTGGGCGTGGCCATCATGAGTCGCCTGGGCATTGAGGCCACCATCCTGATCCCGGACGACGCCACGCCGGTCGCCATCGCCCTGGTCATCGCCGCCGTGGGCATCGGCGCCATGGCGACGCTGCTCAGCGCCCGCGTGGCCATTCGCGAACGGGCGCTTGTTGTTTTGCGCTACGAATGACTTGTGCGACATGCTACAATTCACGAGGAATGCCAGCGAGGGTGCATGGACAGCGTTGCAGCCGCCGACAACCTGACCATTGAGATGACGCCGAAAAGTTGGCGTCTGTACGTCGACGACCTGCACGGCGCCCATGAGTTGCTCGACGCCGTGCCGGACGGTCGCCTGAGTTACTCACCGGCATTTGCAGATTCCCGCCGTCTTCCTGCCGGCGGCACCCTCGCGAACGCGCACGTCGAGCACATCTTGCTGGGCTGGTCCGCGAACGACGAAGCCTGGCACCTGGGATTGCTGCTGGCGCCCCAACTGGCCAGCCTGCGCGACAGCCGCTGGTGTGAACTGGCCCACTGGCCCGACCCCGACCAGAGTGCTTTTCGTGAACTCGCCGAGAACAGCGGGCTGGCCCTTGCCAGCGTGGCGGGTCGGCCTTTCCAGCTTGTCGAGCCGGAAGCGCCAGCCACTGTCGCGCCAGTTCAGGAGCCTCTCTTTGAGGTCGAAACCCCGTCACCGGCGGAAGTCCCCCTGCCCCGTCTGCCGCTGGATTTCAGCGCTGACTGGTCGCTTGAGACCGGCACCACCGGCATGTTGCAACTGGTGCGCAACCCGCGCGTCGCCCGTGCGTCAATCCGCCGCAGCCTGTGGTATGCATTCTGGGCGGCTGTCTTTGTCTTCCTGATCGTTGCCAGTCACTTCAGCGGAATCGCCCCGCCGGGCCAGCCATGGATACCGCCTTTGGCCGTGCTGTCCACGCTGGTGCTGCTGGTGCTGATCATTCGCAATCAGATGCGTTTTCGCAATTCGCCGGATCTCTATATCTTCGACAGTTACCAAATGCAGATTCGCGCCCGCCACGGTATGCGCGTGCTCTGGAGCAGACGCATTGAGCAACTCCAGTCCCTCTACGTGACGGAATTGCGCCAGAAACGCCGTGGCGCTGGCGCGCCCACGCACGCCGAGTTGAACCTGCATCTCAGCAACGGGCGTTTTCAGTTCCTTTTGCACAGCCGTCAGTTGCGCCTGCTGGCGCGCGAAACCATCGCCCTGGAACCCGGCGTCTCGGAGTTGCATTCCTGGCACTGCAACAGCAATGCCCAGGCAGTCGCTCTCTATCTCGCCCAGGCGCTTGAGCTGCCCGTCTGGCTGGACCGGCGCGACAGCTGAGGCGCAGCCGCAGGATCGTGCGCCGATTCACCTCTTTCCTGCTGCTGGTTGTTTCAATGCTGTCCGGCGCCAGCGCCCTGCAGGCGCAGGGCAACGCCACACTGACTCCGGGCGCATCGCTGGATGGCGAAATCGACGATCGCTGGCCCCGTATCGCCTGGACCTTCGACGGTCTGCAGGGTCAGGTCATCGAACTGCAGCTGGAAGTGACTGAGGGCAATCTTGACCCCGTGCTCCTGCTGCTGGACGGCGAGGGAAGGGTGCTGGCCGCCGCCGACGACAGCGACGATGGCCTTGTACCTTTCATTGCGCCGCTGAGCCTGCCCGCCAGCGCAACTTACACGGTGGTCGTCATGCGCCTGGGGCAGGCCCTCGGCAGCACCTCCGGCGCATTCCGACTGGGCCTGGAGCAGATCGGCGTCAGTTCCAACGCCGGCAGTGTGCTGCGCTATGGTGACCAGGTCATCAATCGCATTTCGCAGGAGACGCCGGTCGTCGCCTACCGCTTCCATGCGCGCCGTGGCGACGTCGTGCATCTGCGCCTGCGGCGGGCCTCGGGCGACCTTGACCCCTGGCTGCAACTGCAGGACAGCGCCGGCAATGTATTGGCCACCAACGATGACGCCCTCGACGGCCCGGCCCCACGCGACAGTCGCATCGGTGACTTCCTGGTCGAAGCCGACGGCGAATACCGAATTCTGGCCTCCCGTTACGGTCAGGAAGCCGGCAGCAGCAGCGGCAACTTCGTTCTGTCGCTGAACGAGGCCCTCTTCAGCGGACTGGGCACCACAGCGGCCACCGCCATCCCCATCCGCCCCGGCATCAGCGGTCGCGGCAGCCTCGACGACGAAAAGCACCAACGCTATTACCAGTTCGCAGGCCAGGCCGGAGAGCTCGTGCGCATTCGCATGGAACGGGCCGGCGGCGCGCTTGACCCCCTGCTCCTGCTGAGCGACAGTCAGGGGCGTGAACTGGCCAGCGACGACGATGGCGGCGGCGGCAAGAACGCCCTGATCGAGGACTTTCGCCTGCCCGCCGACGGCCTGTACACGATCACGGCCACGCGCTTTGAAATGGCGGCGGGCCAGACCAGCGGCCCCTACCGCCTGGAATTGATGCTGCCCGACCTTGTGCTGCAAGACCTGCCGGCCGGGACGCAGCTGGTCACCTGGGACCGGGCCGTCGAAGCCCGCCTCGACAACGAAACGCCCGCGCGCCTGTATGCCATTCAGGGCGGCGCTAACGACGTCGTCACAATCACCATGGACCGCAACAGCGGCAACCTTGACGCCGTGCTCAACCTGCGGGATGCGGAACAACAGTTGCTGGTCAGCGACGACGATACCGGCCCGGGCCGCAACGCCCGCATTGGCGACTATGTACTGCCGGCCGACGGCATCTACCTGGTGGAGGCCACGCGCTATAGCGGCGACGACGGCGCGACTGACACGGCGGGTGGCTTCACGCTCAATCTGAGGCGGAGGATCAGCCCCTGACCTCCCTGCTCATCGCGACCGGCAACGCCGGCAAACTGCAGGAATATCGCGAGCTACTGGTCGGGCTGCCCTTGCAACTGGTCACGCCGGCGGACCTGGGCCTGCAGCACCTTGAGGTCGCCGAGGACGGCGACAGCCTTGAAGCCAACGCAAGCCACAAGGCGCGCGACTGGGCCGCTGCCAGCGCCCTGCCAGCCCTCGCCGACGACACCGGCCTCTTTGTCGACGCGCTGGATGGCGCGCCCGGCATTTACCCGGCGCGCTGGGGCGGCCCTGGCCTGGATATGGCACAGCGGCGCAAGAAGTTGCTGGACGCGCTGGGAGACCTGCCGCCGGCGCAGCGCAGCGCCCGCTTCGTCTGCGTGATCGCCCTCGCCTGGGGCGAACGGCTGGAACTGGCCCGCGGCGAGTATGAAGGGCGCATCGCCCTGGCGGAGATGCCCGGCTCTTCCGGCTTCGGCTACGATTCGATCTTCATCCCACACAACGCCGACCGCTCCTGGGCCCAGTTGCCGCCGGACGTCAAACAGCGTTACAGTCACCGTAGTCTGGCCGCCGCGCGCATTGTGCCTGTCCTGCGTCAGCTGCTAACGTAACTACGCCCGCGCCGCTGAACTGCCGCGGCCGTTATTCATGCGGAAGACCTGCGCCGGCGCTTCGTAACTGCCGGACTTGCCCATGGCGCTGCAGCGCCGCAGCGAGGCATCGCCGAAACGGTTGCGGATGTTGTCCATGGCCGCCTGCAGGGCCAGTTCGCGCGGCGCTTCCCACAGCTCCAGTTGCCGTCCTGCCCTGTCGGGTTCCAGGCCACTGACGCGCACGCCGACCAGGCGCAGCGGCCGGCCGCGCGGCCAGTAACTGTCAAAAAGCGCTTCCGCCGCCTGCCAGATCAACAGATCGTCGTTGATGGCCATCGGCAGCGTCGTCTGGTGCATCACGGTCGTGAAGTCCGACCAACGCAGCGTGAGCGTCACGGTCTTGCCGCGCAGGTGCTGGCGTCGCAAACGCAGACCCACGCGTTCCACCAGATCGCGCAGTTTGCGGCGAATCGGCAGGGCCTCGCGCTGGTCGCGCAGGAAGGTACTGCTGTGCCCCACCGATTTGGTGACAAAGGTCGATTCAACGATGCGCTCGTCGATGCCGCGGGCATGCTGGCCCAGGTCATAGCCGAATTTGCCGAAACGCCGGATGAGGTCGCGCACCGGCCGGCGCGCCAGTTCGCCGATGGTGGTTACACCCATCTCCCGCAGACTTTCCGTCGTCTTGGGGCCGCAACCCCACAGGTCCTCCACCGCCAGGGGCGCGAGGAAATCGGCCTCCGCCCCCGGCGGGATGACCCTGATGGCGCGCGGTGGCGCGTCGCCGCTGCCGGCGCGCTTGGCCGCGTTGGTGGCCATCTTGGCGATCAGCTTGTTGCTGCCACCGCCAATGGAACAGGGCAGATTCAACCGACGCTGGATGCGCGCCTGCAACGCGCGCGCGATCAGCGTGGGGTCGCCCGGCAAGCCTGTGATGTCGAGAAAGGCCTCGTCGATCGAGACCGGCTCCACCATCGGCGTCAGCTCGTGCGCCAGGGACATGACCCGAGCAGAGAGTTCACCATAGTTGCCAAAGCCCTGCGAGACGACCAGCAGCTGCGGGCAGAGCCGCAGGGCCCCGCCCATGGGCATGCCCGAGCGTACGCCGTACCGGCGCGCCGGCCAGGAACAGGAAGCGACAACACCGCGCTTTCCCGGCTGGCCGCCCACGGCAAAGGCCTTTCCCGTCAGCGAGGGGTCGCTTAACTCTTCGACGGCGCAGAAGAAGGCGTCCAGGTCAAGATGCAGGATACTGCGGGTCATGCGGGCCATGGCGCGAAACCCCGTTGACATACGTTACGTGTACGATAGAACATATGTTCTTTCATGTCAAGTCCTGTGCAACGCCCGCGCCGCAACGCTACAATTGCCTGTTGCGTCCCGGCTGTGCGGCAGACCGTGCCCCCATGCGCATCGAGCACCTTTCGCTAGGCAATTTCCGCAACTACGCCCGTCTGGAATGGAGCCCACCGCCGGGCACCACGCTGATCCACGGCGCCAACGCCCAGGGCAAGACCAGCCTGCTGGAAGCCATCTGTTACCTCGCCCTTTCGCGCTCCCCCTGGAGCAGCAGCGACCGCCAGCTGATTCACTGGCGCGCCCAGGAAGAGCCCATCCCCTACGCCCGTCTCGCCGCCGACGTCAGTTCGCGCCACAGCCCGCTGGAGCGTCTGGAAGTCACCCTGATGCTGGAGGACAGCGGCCAGGCGACGCCCCGCTTCAGGAAAGTGTTGCGCCTCAACGGCGCCGACAAACGTGTGATGGACCTGGTCGGTCATCTCAACGTCGTGCTCTTTTTGCCGCGCGACCTCGCGCTGGTCGAGGGCTCGCCGGCGGACCGGCGTCAATTCATCGACAACACCCTGGGGCAGGTCGACGCTGCCTGCCTCGAGGCCATGACCCGCTTCGGCAAGTTACTGCCCCAACGCAATGCCCTGCTGCGTCGCATCCAGGAGCGCCGCGCCGCGCCGCACGAACTGGACTTTTGGGACGCGCAACTGGTTCAGGCCGCCGCCGTCATCATTGCCGCGCGCCAGCGCTTTCTGCGCGAACTCGAAGAGACCGCCTGCCGCGCGCACAACGACCTCACCGGCGGACGCGAGACATTGTCCCTGCATTACCAGCCCAGCTTTGCACCCACCGTCGGCGGAGATGGTCAACTCTCCTTCGAATCGCAGGGCCTGGACCTGCACCGCGAACTGGAAGCGAAGGACATCGCGCCGCAGTACGCTGCCCGGCTTGAGGAGGAACGCTCGCTCTCTATCAGCCGCGGCTTCACGCTTAGCGGCCCGCACCGCGACGAGTTGCGCATCGCCATCGATGGCCACGACGCCGGCCTCTACGGCAGTCGCGGTCAGGCGCGCACGGCGGTGATGGCGCTCAAGCTGGCGGAACTGGACTGGATGCAGGCGCGCATTGGCGAACCGCCCTTGCTGCTACTGGACGAGGTGGTGGCCGAACTGGATTCCAGCCGCCGCAACTGGTTGCTGGAACGCCTGGACGGTGTGGCCCAGACCCTGCTGACCACCACTGAACTGGACATCTTCACGCCGGTGTTCCTGCAGCACGCCTCTGTGCTGCGCATCGCGGACGGTCAGATCGCCGACCAGACAACGGAAGCGGACCCGTGAGATGGCTGAGCGTCATGCGCCACAGCTACTATGGCTGGCGCATCGCGCTGACCCTGGCCGTCACCGAGACCATCTCCTGGGGCATCCTCTACTACGCCTTCGCCATCTTCATCCGTCCCATGGAACTGGACACCGGCTGGTCGCGCACCGAGTTGACCGGCGCCTTTTCGCTGGCGCTGCTGCTGCGCGGGGCCATGGCCGTGCCGGTCGGCATATGGATCGACCGCCACGGCGCGCGCCTGCTGATGAGCGCCGCCTCCCTGCTGGCCAGCGCTTTGCTGGTCCTGTGGTCGCAGGCCGGCGACCTGGCGATGTTTTATCTGGTCTGGGCCGGTCTCGGAATCTGCATGGCGGCCCTGTTTTACGAGCCGGCTTTCGCCGCTATCGCCAACTGGTTCCTGCGCGAGCGGTCCCGGGCGCTGGCCCTGATCACCGTCATTGCCGGCTTCGCCAGCACCATTTTTCTGCCTCTGGCCAACTCGTTGCTGCAACAACATGGCTGGCGCCATGCCGTCCTGCTGCTCGCCATTCTGCTGGCCGTGACGACCATCCCCCTGCACGCCCTGGTGCTGCGCCGGCGTCCGGCCGACATCGGGCTGCAGGCGGACGGAGCCAGTGAAGACCCCGGCAGCGCGGAGGAGACCGCCAATCAGTCCGCCGGTGAAATTCTGCGCGGCAACGTCTTCTGGTCGCTCACCGCTGCCTTTTCGCTGGCCATGCTGGCCGGAACAGCCATCCGCGTGCACTTCGTCCCCTACCTGCTGGAGCTGGGTGTGAATGACAGTCTGGCGGCAGCGGGCGCCGGTTTGATCGGCGCCGCCCAGGTCCTGGGCCGTCTGGCCTTCGCGCCCTTCGCCGGGCGACTGTCGTTGCTCCGCTTGACCGCGCTGTCCCTCGCCCTGCAGTTGCTGGCCCTGTTGCTCCTGTTGCTGCCCGGCGCGGACTGGCGTATCTGGCTCTTCGTGCTTTTGTTTGGCGCGGCGGTCGGCTCCGCTACCCTGCTGCGGCCGGCCCTGCTGGCGGAGCGCTTTGGCCCGGCGCGCTTCGGGCGCACCAGCAGCGTCATGGTCGTTTTTCTGACTCTTGCGGGCACCGTCGCGCCGGTCGCTGCCAGCGCCATTCGCGAATCGGCCGGCAGCTACGGCCCGGTCCTGTGGGGCATCGCTGGCTTCACGCTGGCGGCGATGCTGGCCCTGCTGCCCGCGCGCGGCCCGGCTACCATGGTCGCCGGTAAGTGAAAGTTGGCAATTCGTCCGGGTCCGCCGTGCGCCAGCGGAAACTGCTGATCGAGGCCGTCTCCGGGTAGTCGTCGCTGACTCCATAGTTGGGCATGTGCGCCTTAAGCCTGACATCCGGCGGGTCCCCGGCGGCCAGGACAATCGAAAACGCGATGATGTCGCCGTGGGTGACGGCGGCCACTTCTCCACCCGGCCAGGCGCGGCGCATGGCGGCGAAGAATTCCTGACCCCGCTGCGCCACGTCCTCCGCCTGCTCATATTCCGGTCCGTTGCCGCTGTACATGTCCCAGTCCCGTTTAAGCAGTTCCAGCAGGGGCCGCCCCTGCCAGGGTGTGTGCACCTCGTTCAGGCGCACGTCAACCTGTGGCGGCAGGGAGCCGGCGGCCGCCGCCACAATGGCCGCAGTCTCCCTGGCCCTTTGCATGGGGCTGCAATAAAGCGCATCCAGTTGGCGTTCCTGCAACCACAGGGCGGCGGCCCTGGCCTGCTCCTGGCCGCGCTCGCTGAGACCAAAGCCGGGCAGACGCCCGTACATGATGTGCTGCGGGTTATACACCTCACCGTGACGAACAAGATGGACTGTGCAATTCATGGAGGGACTCCTGCGTCAATAGGGTCAGGAAGTTGAAATGTTTAATGGTTAACTGTTACAGATAATGCCATGTTATGATACAATTTACATGGTTTAACTTTGGTCGATCAACACGCCAGTGAGGGAAACAAAATGCTGAACGAGGCGATGCAAGAAGCGTTGAACAAGCAAATCAATGCGGAACTGGGCGCCTTCTACACCTATCTGTCGATGAGCGCCTGGTTCGAGTATCGCGACCTGCGCGGTTTTGCCGCCTGGATGCGCAATCATGCGGACGAGGAAATGGCACATGCCATGAAGATCCTGGACTACATCAACGAACGTAACGGGCGGGTCCTGCTGTTGCCCCTTGCCCAGCCGCAAATCGACTGGGAGTCGCCGCTGGATGTTTTTCAGGGCGCCCTGAAGCACGAACAACATGTCACGCAGCTCATCAACGACCTGGTCCTGCTTTCCACCCAGGAGAATGACCAGGCCACGTTCAGCTTCCTGCAATGGTTCGTGGACGAGCAGGTGGAGGAAGAAGCCCTGGTCGACGCGGCAGTGCAGGACCTGAAACTGGTGGGCGATTACGGCCCGGGGCTCTTCCTGCTGGACCGCGAACTGGGCGCCGCTCAGCCCGAAGGCGAGGCCTGATCTCCGTCATCCATGACGGCCAGCGCCACGAAGTCAATCTCAAGCCTGACCTCCTCGGCCACGTCCGAAACAAAGGGCACGGACGGGATGGTCAGGCCGAGGTTGGCATGGCTCAGGGCGCTGCGCGCGGATCCGCTTAGCCGCTCCTCGCTCTCCAGCGTGATGCTGGCGTCAAAAGTCAGGTCCTGCGTCGCGCCGGCGATGCGCAATTCACCCAGGATCTGAACGTCGAAGGGCTCGCCGATGGCGACGCTTTCCGGCATGCCCGTCAGTTCCGTCGTTTCAAACTCGGCGTATTCGAATTCGTCTTCGGCCGACTTCAGGATGAAGGTGCGTAAAGCCCGATTTCGGTTGCCATTGTCCGTGGCGAGGGTGCGCGCATTGATGCGAATCAGGCCGATTTCCGAGGCCGCCGGATTACTGGTGTCGACGCGCAGGTCGCCGGCGAACTGGTCCGTCGCGCCGACAACCGTGAAGTCGGCTCCGCGCAACACCTCGTCGATGAGGAAACGGACCTCCGACTCATCCTGTACGATGCGAAAGACCCTGGCCCCGGCTTCTTCCGCCAGGCCCGGCGCCGTGATCGGCCCGCTGGCGTGCTCCTGATCGCCCTGGATGAAGGCAATGAAGGCGTTGACAGCGCCACCGAGACCCTCCGGCCCTTCCCGCACGACAATCACAGCCGCGAGCGCGACCAGGGCAAAACCGGCAATGATCGCCAGGGCAAGGATGATCTTCAGCAGTCCGCGCATGTTCTGCTCCTCTCCGGATGAAGTGCATGATAGCGTTGGCCCGCAGGCCTGTACAGACCCTGTGCTATCATGGCGACGATGCCTCACGTACTGCTAATTTCGCGTTGCCCGCCCTGGCCGCTGCACCTCGGCGACCGGCTTATCGTCTGGCACCTGGCGCGTGAACTTGCCCGACGCGAGCACGTCATTGACCTGCTGGCCTTCACCGACAATCCCGAAGACCGCGGCGACGTAAACAACTACCGCGACCATTTCGCCACGGTCAGGTTGCTGGACGAGCCGGCCCGTTCGCCAGCCACGTTGCTGCGTCGCCTGCTGCTGCCGGGCTCGCGATTTCCACGCCAGGCTGCAACTGCCTCCTCGCCAGAAATGTGGCGCGACATTGCGCAGCAGGTTGCCGAAAATACCTACGATTGTGCGCATTTCTTCGGCGGCATTCAGGTCAGCGAGTATCGCCACGCGGTCGGCGCCCTACCTGCCCTGATCACGCCCTACGAGTCCTACAGCCTTTACCTGCTGCGCGCGCTGGAATTCGAAGGCGGACTGGCACCTGCGCTCCGACTGCGCCGCTTTTTGGCCCGGCGTTTCGAGTCCTGGATGTACACGCCCTTCGGGCGTCGCGTGGTCGTCACCGACCAGGACCGCGCCGAACTACAGGCCATCAACCCTGCGCTGGACTGGGACGTGATTCCCAATGGCGTCGATGCCGACCATTTCCGGCCCTCAATCGATCAGCGCGATTCCGCGAGCCTGCTTTTCACCGGCAACTTCAGCTACGAACCCAATGCAGAGGCCGCACTTTGGCTGGCCCGCGACCTGTTTCCCCGCCTGCGCAGGGAGCGCCCGGACCTGCAGCTGTGGCTGGTGGGCAATGCGCCGCCGGATGCGTTGCGCGCGTTGGCCGACGACCAGGTGCTGGTCACCGGCCGCGTGCCGGACCTGCGTCCCTGGCTGACTCGCGCGACCCTTTACGTCAGCCCCTTGCGGATGGGCGCCGGCATCAAAAACAAGGTGCTGGAAGCGCTGGCGTCAGGTTGCCCCTTGCTGACGACGCCCCTTGGCGCCGACGGCATCGCCATTGAACATAGCCGGCATGCCTGGCTGGCTGCGCGCGACGACTTCCCCGCCGCGGTCCGCACACTGCTGGCGGACGCCGGACTGAGAGAGCGTTTGGCGCTGGCCGGACGGCGACGGGTTAAGTCGCGCTACAGCTGGCGACAGGTCGCGGAACGCTATGCAAGACTTTATCAGTCGCTCGCATCCCCTGCCGGGCCGCAGTGAACTGGCCGCGCCTCGTCTCCGCCTTGCTGAGTCCGCCGCCGGTCTGGGCGTTGATGGCCCTGCCGGTTTCGCTGCGCGATGCCGGCTCCCTGTCCCAGGGCCTGGTCAGTGCCGGCATTTACATTCTGTTTGTCAGTCTCTTGCCCATGCTCTACGTCGTCGCGATGGTGCGACGCGGTCACATCACTTCGCTGGACATGCCGCTGCGCGAACAGCGGCGCCGACCCTTTCTCGTCTCCATCGCCTGCACGACCATCGCCTGGTGGTTGTTGCGCAGCACGGGAGCGCCGGGCGCGATGCCTTTTCTTGCGCTTTGCAGCCTGGCGCTGATCGCAGCCATTGCGCTTATCACCCTGGCCTGGCAAGTCAGTATGCACATGATGAGCATGACCGGCGTGCTGGTGGCCGCCTGGGCCTTCTTCGGTCCGGTTTGGGCATTGGCGCTGTCGCCGCTGTGGTTGCTGGTGGCTGCGGCCCGTCTGCGGTTGGGACGTCACAATCTGGCGCAGTTGCTGGGCGGCGCGCTGGTTGGCGTGCTGGTCCCGCTATTGCTGTTCGCGCTGCAGGGATGAATTTCAGCCGCTGGCCAACAGGGCTTCGACCTCGGCGCGCCCTGGCATGGCCGGCGCCGTGCCGGGTCGCGTGACAGAAAGCGCTGCCACGGCGTTGGCAAGTCGCAACGCATCTTCCAGTTCGCGCCCTTCCGCCAGCGCCACTGCAAGGCCGCCGTTAAAGGCATCGCCGGCGCCGGTCGTGTCCAGCACGTCGACCTCAAAAGCGGGTACCTGACCGGTCCCCGATTGCGTTGCCCAGCGCGCCCCGGCCGCTCCCATCGTCTGGATGAGCGTCTGACCCTCGTGCGTGACGAGCGGCCCCAGATCCTCCGGCGTCTCGCCATAAAGCGTGGCGAGTTCGGTCTCGTTGGGCGTGAGCCAACTGGCGAGCGCGAGCATTTCCGGCGTCAATGACTGGGCCGGCGCCGGATTCAGGATGCAGGGAACGTCCAGCTTCTGCGCAAGTTTCAGTGCATGGGCCACGGTATCAAGCGGCACTTCCAGTTGCAGCACGAGTATGTCGGCGGCGGCGATGCGATCGGCCGCCGCGTCGACGTGCTCGCGTGTCAGCGCCAGATTGGCACCCAGGGCGCACACAATGGCATTTTCACCCTCGTCATCCACCCAGATTGGCGCGACACCCGTGGCCAGTTCGGCATCGCGGCCCACGTGGTCGGTGTTGATCCCCTCTTCCTGCCAGCAGGCGAGGGCGACGTCGCCCCAGGGGTCGTGGCCGATGCGACCCACAAAGCTGACTTCCGCGCCAAGGCGGGCCGCTGCCACCGCCTGGTTGGAGCCCTTGCCGCCGGGCCCGGTGCTGAAACGCCTGCCCTGTACCGTCTCGCCCGGTTGGGGCAGACGCTCCATGGTGGTGATCATGTCCAGGTTGAAGCTGCCCACGACGACGATTGTCGCGCTCACGGGACGCTCCTTCTATCAACCGTCGGGTCGGGAATGGATGGGAGTCGAACCCACCGCGGCCTGCTCTGCGCAACCCGCCACCGGTTTTGAAGACCGGGGCATCCACCGGGACACATCCATCCCCCTGCGGCCAGTATAACAGCCTGGGCTGGCACCAGGAATGTCAGACTGCCCCGTCACAGGAGTGGCATTTGCTATACTGGCCCGTGCGGTTTCAGGAAGAGGGGCGAACGCTGACAGCGGCGATCCGGCTACTGCACAGGCGGCGACGAAGGCGCGCCCGGCACAGCGAGCGTCAATTGCGCCTCGGGCTGGGGCTGGGTGTCCTGTTGCTGTTTCTCGCGCTTCTCGTGCTGCTTCCGGCGGCCGGCGCCTGGTGGATGTACAGTGAGGCCTTGACTGCCTTGCCGCCGCTGCCGGCCAGCGGCCAGGCTGTGACTCATGAAGGCCCCTCGCACCTCTACGACCGGAACGGGCAAACAGTTTTGCTCAGCGCCGGTGGTCTTGCCGGCAGTGTGCGAAGCTGGCGTACCCTGGAAGAACTGCCAGAGAGCCTGATCGCTGCGACGCTGCTCAGTGAAGACCCGGCCTTTCTTGATCGCCCGGCCACCTCGCCTGTGACTCTTGGCGTTCAGCTCTGGCAAGATACCCTTGGCGAAACGATTCGCAATGAAACTCTGGCCGTACGGCTGGCGCGCACCTTGTATTCTGCGCCGGTGGCGCCACCCGGCGCCCTGACAAGCGACCGCGAACTCGTGATCGCCGCCGAACTGGAGCGATTGCATTCGCGCGAGGACCTGTTGGAATGGCACCTCAACACCAACCACTATGGCAACGATGCCTGGGGCATCGAAGCGGCCGCCCGACTCTACCTCGGCAAACCGGCCACACAGCTCGCGCTGGACGAAGTCGCCCTGCTCGCCGCCATCCCGCCCGAGCCGGAATTGAATCCCTTGCAGGCATTGGCCGCAGCGCGCCGTCGTCAGGACGAGCTTCTTTACGATCTCCTGCGGGCCGGTCATATTGACGCGCGTGAAGCCACCGCCGCTCTCGGGCGGGAGACACCCGTTCTGGCCCGGAGGGACATGTCGTCGCGCACGGCGCCGGAATTCAGCGACCTGGCCTTGCAACAGGCGCGCGTCATCCTCGATTCCCTGGGCATGGATGGTGAGCGCATGCTGGCCCAGGGCGGCCTGCGCATCCTGACGACACTGGATCTTGCACTTCAGGAAAGGGCTTCCTGCCTGCTGCAAATGCATCTTGGCCGGCTGGCACCGACGGTCGCAACCAGCGAATGTCAAAATGGAGACCTGTTACCGCTCGCAACAGGCATGGAGGCGCCACCAACAGAGGCCGCACTTGTCATTCTTGACCTGCGCAATGGCGAGTTGCTCGCCATGCTGGGAAAGGCGGCCGACCGGCGCCATCCGCCGGGCCCCCTGTTGCAGCCCTACGTCTACTTTGAGGCCTTCCGCACGGGAAGGACCGCCGCCGACATGTTGCTGGACGTCCCGCTGGAAATCCCCGGCGACATTGAAGGCCTGTTGTACGCTCCGACAAACAATGACGGCCTGTTCCGCGGCCCGCTGCCGTTGCGCGACGCCATGAGTGCCGGCCTGCTGCCGCCGTCGATACAGCTGGCCAGTGAATTGCGCCTCGACAATGTGCTGGCGCGCGCCAGCAGCCTTGGTTTGACTGGCCTCGATGCGGTGACCGGTGCAAACCTTTCCCTGCTGGAGCGGGGCGGGGCGGTCTCTCTGCTGGATGCAGCCAACAGCTACGCCCTGTTTGCCACCCAGGGCGAACAGCGTGGACTCCTGCCGGGGCAGTCCGCCGGCCCGCAGGGACCTGCTCCCCTGAGTGTGCTGGCTATTGAAGACTCCGGAGGAAGGGTGCTGTGGCAGGCACAACGTTCAGCCGACCTTGCCTGCAGCGAAGCGCCGGACTGTACGTCGCGTTTCGCCGCTGAACTGGGGTTCCTGGTCAATGACGTGCTGGCTGACCAGGCGGCGCGGGTTCGCGTGCTGGGAGAAGCGGACGTGCGCCTGCTGGACGTGGGACGGCCAGCCGCCGTCGTCAGCGGCATGAGCGGACAGCGTCAGGTTGCATGGACCCTGGGTTACAGCCCGGGTCACCTGGTCGGCGTTCAAATGGGGCGTGGCGAAGATGGCCCCATGAGCGCGGACGCGCCCGTTGGTGGACCGGCGGCCCATTTCTGGCATGCAATGATGCTCCTGCTGCACGAAGGACAGTCGGCGGAAGTCTGGCCACCGCCGGACAACATCATCGAACTGGAGGTATGCGAGCGTTCCGGTTTGCTGCCCAACGGCATCTGCCCGACACGCCGCGAACACTTCATCGCGGGCCTGGAACCGCAGCAAATGGACAACCACTGGCAGCTTTTCGCCATCAACAGCGCCAACAACCGTCTGGCCACCGTAAACACGGCGCCGGAGCTTCTGGGCCAGCGGGCCTGGTTTGTTCCTCCGCCGGAGGCCCTTGCCTGGTGGCTGGCCAACGACCAGCCCCTGCCGCCGGACTTGCTGGATGAACCTGGCCAGGTTGTCGCCAGTCTCTCGCGGCCCCTGCCCTTCGCCTGGGTAGGTGGCCTGGTTGAAATCCATGGGAATATCGACCCTCAGGGCCTGAATTACTATTTGCTGGAACAGGGCGAGGGCCTGAATCCACAGCGCTGGCAGTCCATCGGCGCCGGACGCAATGCACCATTCGCCTCCGGATTGCTCGGCACCTGGGATACAGAAGGCCTCAGCGGCCTGCACAGTTTGCGTCTGACCGTCGTGCGTTCCGATGGCAGTCGTGAAGCGGAGCAACGTCAGGTCACCGTGGACAACCAGGCGCCATCTCTGGAACTGGAACCGGGTAACCTTGAACTCCTGTGGCCTGCCCTGCGCGAAATCCACCTGAATGCCGGGGTGCAGGACAATCTTGCAGTTGAACGGGTGGAGTTTTACCGCAATGGCCATCTGCTGGGTATCGACCGCGTCTGGCCCTGGGGTTTCGACTGGAAGATAGAGGGAGTCGGCATGGACGTGTTTCGCGCCGTAGCCTACGATGAAGTGGGCAATCAGGCCAGTGACGAAATGGTCCTCAGGGTTGTCCCTGGCCGCGCTCAGGACGCATCAGCTTTGGAGGGTTAGCCATGCACATCGCCGACATGCACATTACCCCCGTCGCCATCAGCGACCCGCCGCTGCTGAATGCGGCCGGCCTGCACGCACCCTACGCCCTACGTCTCATCGTCGAACTGGTCAGTGACGACGGCATCTACGGCCTTGGAGAGATTCCGGGCAGTGTGGAGAGTGAGGCGGCCCTGATCGCCGCGCGCGACGTCCTCGTTGGCAGGGACCCCTTTCAATTGAACACGCTGGAGTCCACGCTGCGCTCGCAGCTGGGCATCGGAGAGGAACAGCGGGGCGACACGCCCTGGGACGACCGCGTCTTCATGCACACGCTCAGCGCTGTGGAAGTCGCCTGCCTTGACCTGATGGGCAAAGCGCTCGGTCGACCGGTTTGCGACCTGCTGGGCGGCCGCGTGCGCGATCGCGTCCCCTTCGCCGCTTACCTGTTCTACAAATACGAAGGCGGCGGCGGCGCTCTCGGCTTCGCCACCGATCCGCAGGCGGCGGGCTGGGCTGCGGCGCGTCAGGCGGCCGCCCTCGATCCGGCCGCTGTGGTGGCCCAGGCCCAGGCCATGTGCGCCGAATACGGGTTCAAATCCATCAAGCTCAAGGGTGGCGTCTTCGAACCCGACGCCGAAGTGGCGGCGATGCAGGCTCTCTACGAGGCCTTTGGGCCAGAAGTGCCCTTGCGACATGATCCAAATGCCATCTGGCGCGTGGAAACTGCCATCCGCGCCGGCAAACAGATGGAGAACATCCTCGAATACTTTGAGGACCCGACCCGGGGACAGGAAAACATGGCAAGCGTGGCGCGGGCGCTGGACCTGCCCCTGGCAACCAACATGTGCACCACCTCCTTCGCCGACCTGCCCGGCAGCCTGCGCCTGGGCTCCGAGTCCATCATCCTCAGCGACCATCATCTCTGGGGCGGTCTGCGAAATTCGCTGGCGCTGGCGCGCATCTGCCAGACCTTCGGCCGCGGTCTGTCCATGCACTCCAACAGCCATCTCGGCATTTCGCTGGCGGCGATGGCGCATTTAGGCGCGGCTGTGCCCAACCTGACTTATGCCTGCGATACGCATTACCCCTGGCAATGCGAGGAAGTGATTGAAGGCGGACGCATCGACTTTGAGGAAGGCGCTGTTGCGGTATCCGGTGAGCCCGGCCTGGGCATTTCGCTGGACCGCGCACAGCTGGCGCGTCTGCATGAACAGTACCTGGCCTGCGGTCTTCAGCGACGTGACGACGAGGCCGAGATGCAAAAGGTGAACCCGGGCTGGACCTTCAGGTCGACGCTCTGGTAGCCAGAAAGTCCCGCACTCGCGAACAGACGTCCACAACCGCGATGCCGTGCTGCTGCCAGTTCCAGCCTGGCGCAGCGCCTGCGCTGACGCCGGCATGTGGCAGCGGCCCCGGCTTCCACAAGACCAGTACGCCCGGTGTAAAGGGCGCGTAGCGCCGCGGATCACTGGGGCCAAATATGGCGACTGTGCGCCCGCCGGCAGCCGCGGCCAGGTGCGTCAGGCCGCTGTCGTTGCCAACGCTGACCGCAGCGCGCCGGGCAAGCAAGGCAATTTGCGCGAAGGACAATTGACCTGCCAGGCACAGGGTCGGCCTCTCAACCCCTTTGCACGCCTCTGCCAGCGCCGTAATATCCTGCGGCCCGCCCACCAGCACGACGTCCATGTCCAGTTCACGCGCCAACCGGGCATAGTGCACTGACGGCCAGCGCTTCTGCAGGAGCTGCATACCCGGGTTGCTGCCGCCGGCGGGAAACAACAGGACATAGCGCTGCGGATCGATGCCCGCCCCTGTCAGCCGCCGCCGCAGTTCCGGCCACAACGCATCCTGCACGGGCATGCGCGCGCAACAGTCGCTGACATCGTGGCCGAGGGCACGCGCTGCGTCAAGGTAAATCTCCGCTTCATGGCGCAACTCGCCCGGTTCCAGCGGGACGCGCAGGTTATAGCCAGGGCCGCGGCCAGCGCTGTCCAGGCCGACGCGCAAGGGAATCCCACTCAGCCTGACAGCCAGACTGACAAGAGGAGAACGCGACAGCGAAACAACCAGATCAAAGCGGCCGGCTCGCAGCAGACGCAGCAATTGCCACAGTGAGGCCAGCGAGCGTTGCGGCAGAGGGTCGCACTCCAGGGTGGCATCCACCTGGTCGTGGTCGCTGATGAGCGCCCTCGCGGCGCCACCGGCCACCCAGCTGACGTGTGCATTTGGCCAGGCGCGACGCAATGCGGCCAGCGTGGGCGTCGCCATCAGCACGTCGCCGATGCAGCAGGGCAGCAGCACTGCGATACGACGGGGTTGCAGGTCGCGGCTCACGCCCCATTGACCAGCCGGTAGCGATTGGCCTCCACCGACAATTGCCTGACGCCAGCCACGTTCTCGTGCGCAGTGAACAAGATTGGTATCCGGAGCGTTGTAGTGATTACCGACATGTGCGCGGTCTTTCTGCTTCAAGAGACGAGTATAATCGCGCGTTTGGGGCCTCACAATTGCCCGGTCCGATCCGGCGGGAGCAGCGATGACTGCGGGCTGTCCCTCGACTGAATGGATGCCAGGCTTCCCCTCACTCGTTAATCGTCGGCCGATGGCAGCATGGTACACTGGCCGCAGACCTGTCTGCAGGGTAGCGGATGAAGCGACGCCACGAGCCGGAATACACGGTGTTGGACATCGCCACACCGCTCGACCAGTTGACCTGCTGGCGCGCTGGCGAGCCACGCGAGGTCGTGGTGGATGCAGCTGTCGCACACAACCTGACCTACATTCCGGTGCTGGACGAAAACGGCGTTGAAGGCATCATCAGCCGCGACAATTTGGCTGCCGGCGCCGCGCCCCTGCCGCTTACAGCCGACTGGTTGCTGGCGACCGATACCTCCATCCTCCAACTGATCAGGCTATTCGCACAGCAGCCAAAGCGGGTCTTCCTCGTGCTGCAGGCCAGCGCCGTCGTTGGCCTGGTGGCTCCGGCGGACCTCAACAAGATCCCGGCACGGGCCAGCGTTTATCTGCTGGTCGCGCATTTCGAGTTGGAGCTGGCCCGTTTGCTGCGTCTGGTGCTTGATGGCGACGCTGACTTTCTCCCCTTTATCACGGCGTCGCGCCGGAAACGGCTGCAGGCGGACCGCGGGCGACAGGCACGTGGCGACGTTGAGCTGGAATTGCTGCAGATGATGGACCTGGGCGACATCATTGATATTGCCCGCAAACATGAGGGCGTGCGCAACCTGCTCGGTTTCGCATCCAACAGTCAGTGCCGCAGGGCGATGGACCTGCAAGGCATTCGCAACCGCATCAGCCACCCTGCACGCCCGCTGATTGAGCGTTGGGAGGACCTCGCCGGCCTGAACGATGCCTGCGAACGCCTCGCCGACCTGCATCAGCGCATCGAGAAGGCAATAGCCACGGCGCAGGATTGCTGATGGCGCGCAAGCCTCGCATACGTCCGAAGGCGCTCTGCGTTTTTCGGCACAAGGGTCGCATCCTCGTCGCCAGGGGCCGCGACCGCAGCAACGGGGCGAGCTTTTACCGAACCCTGGGCGGCGGCATCGACTTTGGCGAGACCGGTGCCGAGGCGATCGTGCGGGAAATCGACGAGGAACTCGGGCAGGCGATCAGCGAACCGCGCTATCTGGGCGCACTGGAAAGCATCTTTCATTATCGAGACAAACCCCGCCATGAGTTGCTCTTGATCTTCGACGCCGAATTCCTCGACCCTGGCATTTATGAAAGGGAGCACGTGGAAGGCCGCGAGGGCCAACGACGCATCATTGCGCGCTGGCTTGCGCTGGACGAAATGTGCGACGCACCGCTGGTGCCGGAGGGGCTGTCCGACCTGTTGCAGTCAAATCCGTGCCACTGAACAGTTCCCTGAACGAGGACTGCGGCAAGGTCCTGTACCTGGTCCCGACGCCTCCCTGGAACTGGAACGACCTGCACAAGGGCATGCGACGCGCGGCACTGCAACTTCCGCAGGCGGGTGAACCGGTCGAAATGGTCCTTGATTTGCGTCAGGCCGGAAAATTGCCGGCCGGCGCCTTCGGTCACATTCGCAGTCTGGGCGTTGCGTTACACCCGCGTATGCGCAACCGCTTGCTGGTCATCGGCCTGGAGCCGACGATTGCCGGGATGATTGGCGGTGCGGATGGCAATTACAGCGACGGCCGACGCCTCCTGCGTTTCGTTGACGATGAGACGGCGGCGACGGCGGTCCTGGTGCAGTGGCGCCTGGAAACGGGAGATGCGACTTGACGGCCGGCGCTGCTGTATCCCCGACCGACGCCCGGCGGGCCCTGCGCAACGTCAGCGCCCTGACTTTGTCCACCGTCATCGCCAGGGGTTTGCTATTTCTTTGGCAACTGGTGCTGGCGCGTTTCCTCGGCGAAGCCGGTTACGGCATTTACGGTGCCATCGCTTCCTTCATCGCAATCGGCGCAGCCTTCACCAACTTTGGCACAGGTGCAATCGTCGTGCGCGAGGTGGCGCGTCAGCCGCAGCGCGGGGGGGACTATCTTGGCACGACCTTGTTGCTTCGCAGTGGCATGGCCCTGCTGGCCTGGCTGCTGTTAAACATCGCCGCGCCATTTGCCGGCTTCGATCCGGATTTCCGCAATCTACTGGCCCTGGCCTCTATCAGTCTGCTGGTCGACGCCCTGGGCAACCTGTGTTTCGAGCAACTGCTGGCACAGGAACGCATGCGCTCGACCTCCCTGGTGACGGTGTTGCACATGCTTCTGCTGCTGGCCGCGGCGGCCCTGGCCCTGGCCGGCGGCTACGGACTTCCCGGCCTCTACGTCGCCACCATTTTGGCGGGCCTGGCGCGCGCCGCCATGCTCTGGGGGCTGGTCCTGCAAGGCGGCCTGCGGCCGAAACCAATGCGACGCGATTTGCTGCGCAGTCTACTGATCGACAGCCTGCCGCTGGCCATCACCAGCCTGCTGTCCCTCGCCTGGGTACATGCAGACAAACTGATGACCATTCGCTTGCTGGGTGAGGCGCAGAACGGCTGGCTCACCGCCGCTTTCGTCATCGTCACCGGCATGATCGAGTTGCTGGGAACCACCGTACTGACGTCGCTTTTCCCCATGATGTCACGCGCCAGCGGCCCCGCGGTGCACAGCATCGTCAGCCGCCTGGCCTGGTTTACCTTGCTGGCCAGCCTCCCTCTGACCTTGCTCCTGTCGCTCTTCGCGCCGGAGATTACCGTCCCGCTCTTTGGCGAAACATTCCTGCCGGCGGCGGGCGTCCTGCGCATCCTGGTCTGGTTCGGGATGCTGCGTCTTGTCGCCGATGTGTTTATCCAGGCGCTCATCACCAGCAACCGGCAGCGACGCATGTTGGTCGTGCGCGTGGCGGGCCTGTCGCTGAACATCGCCCTCAACGCGCTGCTTCTGCCGCGCCTGGGCGTCAACGGCGCTGCCCTTGCCTCCCTCGGGTCAGTCCTGCTGGTGCTGGTCATGCTGCTGCGCAGTACGCCCGCAGCCGCCTGGCGACCGCTGATCAAACGCAGCCTGCCTCTTTTGGCGTTGACGCTTGTGCTGGCCGCCTGGATGATCGCCGTTTCGCAGCTCTTGAGCCCGCTGGCGGCCATGGTGACCGGCATGCTGCTTTATTTGGCCGGGTTGTCGCGAATTCTGGATGGCGGTGATCGCGCCCTGCTGGTCAGCCTGTGTCAGACCTTGCCCGGCCCGTTTCGGCCGCGCGCCACCCGAAACGTGTCGGACCAGGCGTCCGGCAATGGTCAGGACGCTGCGGAAGATGCCGTCAATGCACGATAGACCGCTACCGTCGCTTCCGCCACGCCGGCGTGCGTGAAATGCTGCAATGCCCGTTCCCTGCCCAGCCGCGCCAGGTGTCGGCGCAACCCGTCTTCCCCTTGCAGGCGACGCAATTGCGCGGCCAGGGCTGCCGCATCCGCCTCCTGAAAGACCAGGCCGGCGTCGCCGATGACGTCGGGTATGGCGCCGCTGTCTGAGCCGACCGCGGGCACGCCGCTGGCCATCGCTTCCACCAGCACACGCCCGAATTGCTCTTTCCAGTTGTGTCGCGTCAGCGAGGGCAGCGCCAGGGCATCGATCCGATGGTACTGCGCCGGCATGGCAGCTGAAGGTTGCGCCTCTTCAATGTGCACACGACCTTCCAGGTTCAATTGGCGCGCCAGCGCCTTCAGTTCAGCGCGCAGCGGCCCGCCGCCGATCAGCAACAGTTGCGTATCCCCGTCCAGTTGCGCCAGAGCCTGCAACAACATGCGCAGCCCCTTCTCGGCCACGAGCCGCCCGAAATAACCAATCGTGAAGGGACGCGACGGTCTGTCCTCCCCGGGCCGGAAGAATTGCGGGTCAATGCCGAACTGGGGAATGACGCTCAATGGGCCGCCGTAACCCTTGGCGCGCAGCACGTCGGCCGCGCCCGCCGTGCCCGCGATAACGTGATCCGCGCGCCGCAACACGTAGCGCTCGCCGAGGTTGAAGGGGGGCGGATAGCGTCGCAGAATGTTTTGCCAGCAAAAGAACAGCGTTCGACAGCCGGCGCGGCGCCCCAGCCACTGCGCTTGCCAGGCTGCCAGATTGTAGGGTTCTTCGTCGACGTGCAGCACATCCGGCCGGAAGTCGCGCAGTGCCTTGCCCAGTTGCGGAAAGTGATGCAGATGGAAATGGCCATTGGCGCGAATTGACGTGGTCTCCAGGCGATAGCCGCGCATATGGAGACGCTCCAGGCGCGTCGTGCCGCTGCCGTCCCGCCAGCAGGGTGGCACCAGCGTCAACAACTCCACGCCGCGGGCGGCAATCTCCTCCAGCTTGCGCTGGTAAATGCCGACCAGGCAGGCCCGGGACAACATCAGCACGCGCATGGGTCAGCGGGCGCTCAGCGCGGCTGCGGCGGACGCAGCAGGTTGATGAAAATCGCAAGCGTGACCTTGACCATATAGTACATGCCATCAAGGTGAGAGATGGAAGACCGCCCTTCCATGCGCGGACGCATGGTAACCGGCAACTCGGCCAGACGCAGGCCCGCGCGATGCGCCTGCACGAGGCCCTCGGGCTCCGGATAATCGTGCGGATACTCCCGCGCAAACAGACGGATTGCCCTGCTCGTGAAGGCCGCCTGACCCGAGGTTGGATCGCTGATTCGTTGCCCGGTAATGAGCGAAATGAGCCCCGCCAGCAGCACGATGCCCAGGCGGCGGCCCGGCGACACGGACCGGCCGCCGTCGTGGCCGCCGAAGCGTGTGCCGGTCACGATGTCGCATTCACCCACCCGTAGGGCCTCAAGCAAGCGGCACAAATCCTGCGCGCCATGTTGCCCGTCGCCGTCGCTGCGCAGCACAACCGTGTAAGCGTGCCGCTCGGCGAAGGCGAAGCCGGTCTGCACCGCGGCCCCGATGCCAAGGTTGTAGGGCAAGGACAGCACTGTCGCACCGGCCGCGCGTCCGACCGCGGCCGTGTCGTCGCTGGAGCCGTCATCAATGACCAACAGATCAACATCTGGCAGGTAATGGCGCGCACAGGCCACGACCTTGCCAATGTTGGCGGCCTCATTGAGAGCCGGTATGACCAATAGCGGTCTGGACTTTAATTGCCTGCGCATGTGGCTCCGGGTTTGCTCGCGCGTGATTCTGTCCCTGTTGTCCGGATGCGTCAACCTGCAACGAATAATTTTTTCACTCTGGCGCGGCCAGTTGATACGGTGTATCATTTGGCAGACGTTTTTGGTGGCTGTTGAGGAGGATCGTCGTGCGTCTTTCAAGAGCAAGCCTTTTGTTCACTTTACTCGCATTGTGCCTGTTGCCAGGCCTGTCTCTGAGCGCCCAGGAAGCGCCACTCACAATCGTCGCCAGCCACAGCATCGCGGCTGACGTCATCGCGCGCGTTGCGAGCGACGATGCCGAAGTCCTGTCCCTCATTCCCCGTGGCTCGGACCCACACAGTTTCCTGCCCACACCTGCAGACCTGCGACTTCTGGCGGACGCGGACCTGGTCTTCGTCAACGGCGCCAACTATGAGGAAGGCCTGCTTTCAGTCATCAACGCTGCCGTTAAGGCTGAATCACTGTTCGTCATTTCTGAATGTGTTGCGGTCATCCCCGGTGGCGACATGCATGACCACGGCGAAGATGATGGTCATGACGATCACGAGGATGAGGACGACGACCACGCCGACGAAGACCAAATGGACGAGGATGACGACGACCACGCCGACGAAGACCACATGGATGAGGATGACGACGACCACGCCC
>JAGWBD010000076.1 GCA_021296065.1 Anaerolineae bacterium | reverse complement strand
GGCCGTGATTGCCAACAGTCCGCTCTGGCCTGGAGCCTGGGCGTGGACGGAGGAACCGGTCTGGCCTGGGGAAGACCTTGACGCGGCCCGCTGGTTACTGGAGACGGCGCGCGCCAGGGAAGATGGCGATGATGGCGCCGGTAGCGTCACAGTGAACTTCAGTGTGCTGACATTTGAAGACCCGGTTCTGGAAGCCATGCTGCAGGCATTTGCCGCGCAGTGGGCCCGCGTAGGCATTGAGCTAACCATTGAAGCCTTTCCCGACACAGGCTACCGGCAGGCCTTGCGTGACGGGGACTTCGACGCGGCATTGGTTGAGCATTCGGCCGGACACAGTACAGACCCCGACATCTACACGTTCTGGCACGTCGGACAATATCCGGACGGGCTTAACTACGGCGGAGTCGACGACAGGCGTCTATCCGAATTGCTGGAACGCGCGAGGCGCGAGCCCTGGAGTGTCAATCGCGCCGAACTGTACAGGGAAATGCAGGAAACTTTCGCGGAACGCGTCATCGCCATTCCGCTCTACTATCCTGTCGTGGTTTACGCAACGCGCCCGGGCGTCAGCGGCATGCAACTGGACAGAACAGGAATCTCTGCCAATCGATTTGAAAGTCTGGAAGTCTGGCCGGTCCGGACGGGCTAAATGGTTTTCTCCGCCTGAAGAATTTCCCGCAGCAGGTTCTTGCGCCCGCTGCCAGCCAGCGTTTCCAGTCGCCTTACGCCGAGGGGATCAATTTCCTCGCGCAACAGGCGCAACTCTTCCGCCGTTGGCGGCGGGGTTTCAGCCGCGCCTGGCGCCATTGGCAAGGCGAAGCCCGTACGGCGTCGAATTCGTTCCAGCGAGACACCCGGGTGCCAGCTTGTCAAGCGCATATGCCCTTCGTGCCAGTCAAATTGCCCGAGGTCGCTGATCAGGTAACGGGGCCCCGTGCCCGGTTTGCGCCAGGGCCTGTGGCCGACACCACTGACGAAGTCGCAGCGATCGACGAAAGTCACACGTGAGTGGCGCGGCACATAAAAATAAAGCGTTCGGTCCGTTGGGCTAACGTCCGGGATGCCGCCGCTGCCTGGCAAACGCAGACGCGGACGCCGGTAGTCGGCGCCGATGGCGAGGTTGTTGCTGTTGCCGGCGGCGTCAATTTGGGCCGGCCGGAAGAATTCCTTGGGATGGTAACCTGGCAGCAGGTCGGCGGCGGCTGTGGCAAAGCCTACGTTCAACAGGGACTTGTCCAGCCACAGGTCCTCCACACGGGAAACGGAGAGCGGCGCCCAGTCCTGGCAAAGCGATTGGCCGACGGCGCAGGCGAAATGGACGTTGGGCGCATGGGTACACTTTGCCAGAATGAATCCGGCCAGTACGAGAGGTGTGTTGATGCCCTGGGCCAACACCTCGCCATCGACAACCTGGCGCGAGATGCAGACCGAGATCAGTTCGTCGACGCTGAAGTCAGGCACTGACAGATCTCTAAAGCGCGCCTGCGCCCGGGTCATCCTTGACCCGATACAGGATTTCGCCGGCCTTTGGCACAAAGAGGGTGTCATCCCGCTCGCGCCAGTCCCGCAGGTCCAGGGTGGCGGGGTCACGATAGCCCAGATTGAGCGTTTCGCAGTCCTCACGTGAAATGCGCGACGACAGGGTGACCTGAATGCGCGGCTGCTCCACGCCGTCGCTGACTTTGCCGACGCCCTTCACGTGCGTGCTGTGCGCGATGACGCTGGTGGGGTAGTCGGCAAAGCGCGACCAGTCACGCAGGAACCAGGGCAACACGTGGTAGCCGAGATCGTAGATGTAACGGCCGTGGGTCACGCTGACCGTATCAAGATGAGGCGCATAAATCACGAGCTCGCCGCCCTCGGCGACGGCGGGCTCAAGCTTGTACATGGCCTTGGCGCCGGTCCACAGTTCGTCATACATGGGCGGGCACCAGGAGAGCACGCGGGAAACTGGATGGTCAAGAATTCGAATGTGGGTTTCCTGCGACAAACGGGCGGCCGCATCCCAGGCCTCGAGGTGGTCCCCGATGAACATGCCGGCCAGCCCGTCCTCCATGACGACCAGCGCCAACAGATTGAGGGGAGTCGGCACGAGCTCTGCCGCCTGGTGGATGATGTCGCGCACCGGCGTGTCCTTGATGCCTATGATTTTCATGGTGGTGATGAGGGCGCCCAGCCAGTGAAAACGGTTGATCAGTTCCGGCCCGGAAATGCCGGGAAAGAGGTATTTGGCGCCGCCGGATATACCGACCACTTCGTGCGGGAAGCAGGGCCCCACGATGAGGATCTGGTCGTAGTCCAGCACAGCGCGATTGAGGTTTACGGGCACATCGCCGCCCAGGGAATGATGCCAGGCGGGCCCGCAGAGTTCGCGCAACTGGTCGTCACCGATGACGCCCAGTTCGGTCAGCGCGGCGGGGTTGTCCCATTGGTGATTGAGCAATCTTACGTGAGAGTAACGTTGCTGGTACTGGTCCGTGGTCAGGCCCACCAGGCCGCAGAGTTCCTGCTCGCTTAACGGTGGATGGGTGCCAAGGGCAACCATAAAGTCCAGCTGGCGGGTGTCGGCCAGACACTCCACCAGCATGGGGAAGAGCAGGGGCAGGGGCAGGGTACGGGTGCGGTCCGGGAGCGACGCGAGCGGCCTTACCCGTGTGCAATGTGCCGGGCTTCTCGTCACTGGAACCCAGGTCGGCGTTGGTGGCGACCGCGCTGGCCTGCAACATGGCACCCCCTAAGGTCCGTGGCAAATTGCGGAAAAAGGGATGGTAACCTGGGAAACATACGGGCGCACCCGTGAGTCAGACGCGCCCGATCAGTCAAGACCGCATTTTCGGCTACGCGTCTGCCCCGGCCAGCAACATGCCGGGCGAGATGATGAAGGCGTTCTCCGGCACAGTGATGACGGGTGCTTCGTCGGGATAGCCGTAGTCCACGCGCGCGTCGACGGCAATGAAGGTCGCCGCATCCGACGATTCGCCGGTCAGGTTAATCATGGCCGCCATGTCCCAGGACATCGACGTGTCTTCCCGTAAGGTCAGCCTTTTTTCCAGACCAACGTACTGTGTGGATTCCACGACGATGGCGTCTGCGAACATGCCCAGCATCATGTCCATCATCGCCATTTCGCCCTCTTCGGCTGCTTCGCCCCCGGAACTCAGCATTTCGTGGAATTCGGCGCTGCCGAACAGGGCTGACAGATCAACGCTGGTGTGGAATACAGCGACGCCCTTGCCTTCCAGGACCTGGTCTTCCAGGCGTTCCACAACCATGAAAGTCCCCAGGAATTCCGGGTCGGACCAGCCGGCCAACATCTCTTCCATCGCCGCCAGGTCCTGCGCCATGTCACCATCGTCGGCCTTGCCGGAATCCGCCGGCTTGCCCCCTGTCCCAGTCATGTCCATGTCCATCATGCCGGACTCAAGCATGGTGTCCAGCAAGTCCATAATGTGGAAGCCAAACCAGCCGCTCGGGACGCCATCGTCAGCGGCCGTGATGGTGGCCAGGCTGGACAGGTCCAGAAACGCGTGGCCATCCACAAGTCGCACTTCCATGGTCAAACCGGTCAAAAGCGCGGCGGGGAATTCATCCTCCGGCACACCTGGCAAGCCCTGGGGCGCCACGAGCGTCATGGTGGCGCTGCCACTGAATTCCGACAACAGCTCAGCGAACATGACCATCATGGCTTCCGGGTCAGTCATCATGCTCATGGCTTCCAGCCCCATGGTTTCGAAGCCGGAGGGGTCGCCACTCCAGAGTGTGTCTACGTCCAGCGAAAAGCTGTAATCAGCGGTCGCGCCGGACAAGCCCGTCTCGAAATCCTGAAGATCCAGGTCCATTGCCAGGCTGTAACTGCCCGCCGTTTGAGCCGCAGTATTCTCACTGGCCTGCTCAAGCAGGGCGCAGTCCGAGTCTGTCAGATCGCCGCAGAAGACGACGTCGTGATAGTCCGCCTGTGCGGCTCCGGCCAACGCGACCAGAAGCACCAGCAGCAAGGCACTTCGAAATGTGAAAATCATGAGCAGGCTCCCTTTGTCAATGCCATTCATGCCGGACTACGCATAAAATGAAAAAGAAGTTCACCTTTCTTCATGCGAGTTTATCATGAAGCCAGCAATGAACGGACGCAGGGTTTTCGTACGTCGCAGCGAGATTCGCAGTGACCTGCAGTCGCTGCGGGCATTTCATGAGGGGCCGGATGCGCTGCAACGCCTGACGCCACCTGGCCTGCCAATGAAAGTGGTGCAAGACGGGCGGCGGTCCCTGACGCAAGGCGACGTGCTGCTGCGCATGGGTCCTGGTCCCTTTTCGCTGCGCTGGCTGGCGCGCCACGAAGCGGGACCGTCGGCCTGTTCCTTCACAGACCGCCTGGTGGACGGTCCGCTGGCACACTGGGAACACCAACACATTTTTGAGCCACTGGAACAGGGTGTCGCGCTGATCGATCGCATTTCCCTTGAGCATCGACCCGGCTGGCGTGGGCTTTTGACGCGGCTGCTCTTCGACGGCCCGGCGCTGTCGCTCCTTTTTCGCTATCGCCACTGGCGCACGCGCAAGGCACTGGAAGAGCCGTCCTGAGCAAAAGCAGGATTCTGGTCATTGGCGCGGGAGTTGGCGGCCTGGCGACCGCCGCCCTGCTGGCGCGCGCAGGCTGTGACGTCACCGTGCTGGAAGCGCACGTTTATCCCGGTGGCTGTGCCGGCACCTTCTTTCACAAGGGTTATCGCTTTGACGCAGGCGCCACGGTGGCGGGTGGCTTTCAGGCGGACGGCCCGCTTGACCGGCTTGCCCGACGGCTGGAAATTGAATGGCCGGTGCGCCCGCAAGAGCCGGCCTGGGTCGTCCACCTGCCCCGACGCAGCGTCCTCTTCGGCAAGGACCAGCGTGACCTTCTGCGGGCATTTCCGCACAGCGCGGCTTTCTGGCGTCGGCAACGCGATCTGGCCGCATTTGGCTGGAAACTGGGGGGCAGCGGTTTGCCCTGGCCACCTGCTGACGGCAGTGAGGTGTTGCAACTGGCCCGCACGCTTTTTGGTCATACAAGTGAAGGCAGGCGCCACTGGCCCTTCGCGTTCCGCAGTGTTGCGGACTGGATGGCCAGGGACCTGCCAGGGGAAGACAGGGAATTCCGTCGCTTGCTGGATGCGCAACTGCTCATTTCGGCCCAGGCCACCAGCGAAAAGGTGAACGCCCTGTGGGGCGCCACCGCGCTTGACCTTGCGCGTCAGGGCACCATGCAGGTGGAGGGGGGCATGGGTACGCTGGCGCAGACCCTGGCCAGGCGATTGCAGGAGCTTGGCGGACAATTGCTTTTGCGGCAGCAGGTAACGCGCATTGTGGTACGAAAGGGTCTGGCATGCGGTGTCATCCTGCGTCGTGGCCGTCGCGCACGCACAGGACGCTTTCTACCCGCCGATTTCATCGTTGCCAACGTCACGCCCTGGACCCTTGCAAGTCTTCTGGGCGATTCGGTTCCAGTCGGGCTCAGGCGTGAAACACAGCTACGTAAACCGGGCTGGAGCGCTTTCGTGCTTCACCTGGGGCTGGACCAGCGCTATCTGTCGCACGGCGCGGCGGACCATCATCAGGTGGTGACCAGCCTGGATGGACCCCTTGGCGAAGGAAACAGCCTCTTCATTTCCATTTCACCCACCTGGGACGACTCCCGCGCGCCGCAGGGCTGCCGTGCGGTGACCGTCTCCACGCACACGCGCGCCACTTGCTGGCAAGGACTGTCACAGAAGGACCCTGCGGCCTACGGGGCGCGCAAGGCCGCCTACGTTGAGCGGATGTTGCAGCACATGGAACGTGCCCTGCCGGGCTTTCGCGCAGGATTGCGACTTACGTTGGCCGGAACGCCCCTTACCTGGCAGTACTACACCGGAAGACATTTGGGTTTGGCGGGGGGCTTCCCGGTCACGTCACTCCTGAAAGCGCGCGGGGCGCGCAGCGGACTCCCCAACCTGCGCCTGGTGGGGGACTCGGTGTTTCCCGGGCAATCGACGGCCGGCGTTGTATCCGGTGCGATGCGCGTCGCCAGAGACGTGCTGCGACAAGGGGTGTTGTGAGGCAGCGCGGTTGCTTGACAGCAACCGACCTGGAGAATAGGATTGAAGCAGGTCATGACCGGCCGAAATGCACACAATCAACCTGTTGTTTCCATGCAGGACGCAACCATGACAGTCGTGGACTGCTCTGGCGACCTGATTCGTATGGCGCTTGCCGAAGATCTTGGCGAGCGTGGCGATGTCACTTCTCTGACGACTCTTGCGTCCGGCACGCGAGCAAAAGCCCGGATCCTTGCAAAGGCTGAAGGCGTCCTGGCGGGCCTGCCCCTGGTGACCCAGGTTTTCAGCGAAATGGACCGGGGGGTCCAGGTCCGGTTGATCAAGGGTGATGGCGAGCGGGTTACAGCAGGTGAGTTGCTGTGTGAGGTTGAGGGTCGCGCTGCAACGCTGCTGGGCGCCGAACGGACGGCGTTGAATTTCCTGCAGCACCTGAGCGGGATTGCCACCATGACGCGACGCTTTGTCGATGCAGTGGCAGGCACTGGCGCTACTATTCTCGACACCCGCAAGACCACGCCCGGCTTGCGCCGGCTTGAGAAGTATGCGGTGCGGATGGGTGGAGGCAGCAACCATCGCATGGGTTTGCATGACGCACTGCTGATCAAGGAAAATCACATTGCTGCGGCCGGGGGCATTACTGCCGCCTTGTTGCGCGTACGGGCCTGCTCGGCCGCGGCGGGCCTGCCGGTCATCATTGAGGTGGAGCGTCTGCCCCAACTTGACGAGGCGCTGGGGCTGGCACCGCAGCACATTTTGCTGGACAATATGTCTCTGGGCGAACTGCGTGAAGCAGTCGTCCGGACCAATGGTCGTGTGAGGCTGGAAGCATCCGGCAACATGACCCTGGAGCGGGTGCCGGCGGTTGCAGCGACTGGAGTGGACTTTATCAGTGTTGGCGCGTTGACGCATTCAGCGCCGGCGCTGGACTGTTCGATGAGGATGCTCACGAACGGAGAGACGACATGGACCAGGTAATGATTGCGGACCCAACCGCAGAGGAAACGCTCATAGAGCAGGAAGCTGTCGCACAGGGCCGCATCCGCAGGGCGCGCGCCATTCTGGGCGACGAGGTGGTCATCCTCGGTCACCATTACCAGCGTGACGAGGTGGTGCAATTCGCGGACTTTGTCGGCGACAGCTACCAGTTGAGCAAGGAAGGCGCCCGCGTTGGCGCGAGGGTCATTGTCTTTGCCGGTGTGCACTTCATGGCCGAAAGCGCCGTGATTCTGGGCAGGGAGGACCAGGTCGTCATTCTGCCCAACATGAAGGCCGGCTGCAGCATGGCGGACATGGCCAATCTCGAACAAGTGCTCAGCGCCTGGGAGCAACTGGGCGACGTGCTGATGGACGACCCCGCCAGCCGTATCATGCCCGTGACCTACATCAACAGCGCGGCCAACCTGAAGTCATTCGTCGGGGAACATGGTGGCACGGTCTGCACGTCATCCAATGCGCGCGGCGCGATGGAGATGGCTCTTGAAGAGCGCGATAAGGTGTTCTTTTTCCCGGACCAGCATCTGGGCCGCAACACAGGACGGGACATGGGCATCCCGTTGGAAGAAATGGTGCTCTGGAATCCCTTCGAGCCATACGGGGGTCTCAGCGACGAGGAGATTCTCAAGGCCAAAGTGTTGCTTTGGCAAGGGCATTGCAGCGTACACCAGCAGTTTCGCCCGGAGCACGTAGATCTCTGGCGCCGGCACCACCCGGACATCAATGTCATCGTTCACCCTGAGTGCATGATGGAAGTGGTGCAAAAGGCCGATTATGTGGGCTCGACCGCCTCCATCATTCGCAGGGTCGAGGCGGCGGAGCCCGGCAGCAAATGGGCGGTGGGCACGGAAATGCACATGGTCAACCGCCTCAAGAATGACAACCCCGATCGCATGGTCCAGTTGCTGTCACCCTTTTCCTGCCTGTGCAGCACGATGTACCGCATCAGCCCGCTGGACCTGGCGGATGTGCTGGAGAATCTCGTGGAAGGCCGCGTCATCAACCAGATTACGGTTCCCGATGATGTGCAGCGCAACGCCCGCCTGGCTCTGAATCGTATGTTGTCCATCCCCAAGTAAGCGCTGTGGACGGGATTCAGACGCATACGCTCATCATTGGCTGCGGTATCGCCGGTGCAACGGCGGCCCTGCGTTTGAGTGAGAACCGCAATCACGACATCACCATCATTACTCGTGCCCAGGATGCCGCAGACAGCAACAGCGGCTGGGCGCAGGGCGGCATTGTCACACGCGGGCTGGATGATTCACCGGAATTGCTGGTGGACGACATCCTGCGCGCCGGCGCCGGCCTGAGTTCACCGCGGGCTGCCCGTTTGCTGGCCGGGGAAGGTCCGGACCTGGTACGCACGGTGCTCCTGGAGCAGGTGGGTGTCTGCTTTGATACGACAACGCCGGGCGAGTTCGAATATGCTCTGGAAGGGGCGCACAGCACCCGCCGGGTCGTGCACGTTGGGGACCGAACGGGCGCGGCCATCACGGATGCCATGTTGCGGGCCCTCGCGGCACGCCCCAATATCCGGCTGCTCAGCGGCCACACCGCCGTTGACCTGATTACGTTTCCGCATCATGCGCTGGACCCGCTGGCCATCTATGAGCCGCCCGCCTGCCATGGCGCATATGTTCTGCAACGCGACACAGGTGAAATCCTGCGTGTACTGGCCGGCGAAACCATTCTCGCCACTGGCGGCATCGGACAGATCTATCGCAACACCAGCAACCCGCCCGGGGCGCGGGGAGACGGTCTGGCCATGGCCGGCCGCGCCGGCGCCCGTATCCTGAACATGGAATACATCCAGTTTCATCCCACCACGCTAAGCGTGCGTGGCGCACCGAATCTGCTCATCAGCGAAGCCCTGCGAGGCGAAGGTGCGGTCCTGCTGACACCGGACGGCCAGCCCATCATGCAGCGCCATGACTCCCGCTGGGGTGACCTCGAGCCTCGCGACGTGGTTGCCCGTGCCATCCACCGCGAATTGCTTGAGCATGGCCTGGAACATGTCTGGCTCGACATTTCGCAACGACACTCCGCCGACTTCATTCGCGACCGATTTCCGCAAATCGTCGAAAACTGCACGCGTTTCGGCGTGGACCCCACCTGTGAGCCGATACCGGTCGTGCCCGCCGCCCACTACGCCTGTGGAGGTGTGCTGGTGGACGAATGGGGACGCAGCAGCATTTCCGGTCTCTATGCGGTGGGAGAAGTCAGTTGCACCGGTCTGCACGGCGCCAACCGGCTTGCCAGCACCAGCCTGCTTGAGGGTCTGGTATGGGGTGACCGCGCGGCGCGACACATCTCCAGCAATCTGGCCGACCCAATTGATGATGCACGTGTACCTGGCTGGGTTGCGCGCAGCACGCAGCTACCGGACCCCGGCCTGCTGGAAGGGGACATGACGACCATACGCAACCTGATGTGGCATTATGTGGGCCTGGTGCGCAACGGTGACCGCCTGCAACGTGCCCAGCGCGAGTTGCGGCACTTGTGGCATGAGATCGAGGAATTCTACCGGACCACGCACCTGAACGATCAACTGATCGGTTTGCGCAATGCCGTTCAGGTGGCGCGCATGGTGACCTGGGCAGCCTTGCGCAACCCCACCAGTCGCGGCACGCATTACCGGGCCGATGATCCGACGATGCAGGCCGGGGGGCACACATGAGCGAGTTGATCTATCTGGACAACAGCGCGACCACGGCGACCGATCCGCGCGTGGTCGAGGCCATGCAGCCCTACTGGAGCAAAGTCTTCGGCAACGCCTCCAGTTTGCATGGCGAGGGCAAGGCCGCCGATGCCGCTATTCAGAGGTCCATCGACACCATCGCCGGGGTGGTCAACTGCCGCGCCGGAGGGCCACCGGAACTGGTTTTCACCAGTGGTGGCACGGAAGCCGACAATCTTGCCCTGAAGGGTGTGGCACATGCCATGCGGGCGCGCGGCCGCGGCAATCACGTCATCACAACGGCTGCCGAGCACCACGCCGTACTGGACGTCGCGCAAGAGCTGGCGGGTGAAGGCTTCGACGTCACTTTCCTTCCGGTCGATGCTTACGGTCGCGTCACGCCGGAGCAGGTCGCGGAGGCCATGCGGCCGGAAACGGTGCTGGTAAGCATTTTGTATGCCAGCAACGAGATTGGCAGCATTAACCCGATCGCCGACATCGGCGCCGCGATCAAGGGCAAAAACCGACGGGTACCTTTTCATACCGATGCCGTTCAGGCGCCCGGTCTTTTGCCGCTGGACGTGCAGGCGTTAAACGTGGACCTCATGAGCCTTGCCGGCCACAAGTGTTACGGTCCGAAGGGCATCGGCGTACTGGTGGTGCGACGCGCCATTGCCCTCAAGGCGCAGATAGTGGGTGGCGGCCAACAGGCCCATCGACGCAGCGGCACGGAACCCCTGCCTTTGATTGTGGGTCTTGCGCGCGCCCTGGAACTGGCGGAAGCCGAACGTGTGGCGACCTGCGCCAGTCTGCTCAACTTGCGCGACGATCTGATTCGACAGGTGTTGGCCAGTATCCCCGAGGCTTCGTTGACCGGCCATCCGGAGGAACGCCTGGCCGGCCACAGCAGCTTCGTCTTGCGCTGGCTGAATGGTGACTCGATTCTGCTGGATCTGGCCGAACTGGGCATTTGCGCCAGTGGCGGTAGTGCCTGCACGTCCGGTCAGCAGGAGCCCAGTCATGTGCTGCTGGCCTGCGGCGTGGATAGCGACCGCCTGATGGGCCAGATGCGATTTGTGCTGGGCAAACACAATACGGCGGCGCACGTGGAGCGTCTGGTTTACCATTTGCGTTCGTTGGTCGAACGGCATCGGGCGATGGCGCCGCAACTGAATTAGTCTACCCAGGTCACAAATAACCGGTAGAGACGGGCTGAAAAACGAAGAGGACAACATGACAAATGGAACGGAAGTCCACAAGGTTGTACTGGCCTACAGTGGCGGCCTTGACACGTCGGTAATCGTCCCCTGGCTGAAAAACAATTTCAGCGATTGCGAGGTCATTTGCTTCTGCGCGGACCTGGGCCAGGAAGAAGAACTGGAGGGGCTGGACGAGAAAGCGCGCGCTTCCGGCGCGAGCAAACTCAACATTCGTGACTTGCGCGAAGAA